>NZ_CACVBO010000001.1:2007500-2337399 GCF_902728235.1 Lentimonas sp. CC4 | reverse complement strand
GGCGATTGTTGGCTGCGTGCCCTACCTGAAGAATCAGATCGGACTTTGCATTTTGAAATTCAAATCAAATTTCTATTTCGGCGATCAATAGTTGCCGACTAAAAATTTTGAAAATCCGTGACCAACTTTTCAAAACTAAAATCAAAAATGAATTTAGGAAATGAAAAATATTTTGAACACCAAAATTCAATTTCCAAAACTATTCCTGAAAACCGAATTTCAAAATCAGATTCAATTTTCGAATCCGCTTTTTAAAATAAAAATATAAATTCAAAATGAAATTCAGAAAACTGATCTCTAATTTAAAAAGGTAAATCGAAAGTTTAAAATCAAAATTCAAAATGCATTTTGAAAACGAGTTTCATTTTTTTAAAATCAGTTTTTAAATTAAAATCAATCCGCTGCTTCAAAATATATTTCGAAAGCTAAAAAGTGATTTCTAAAAATCGAGACTCAAGAAGCTGTCTTTTCGACGGTGCCCAAGATGATCAACCTGCCAAAAAGTTCGAGACTCCAAATTGATTGCAGTCAACCAACCAAGGCCGGAGAACGGAAGCGTGTCGATGCAGATCGAATAATTCCCGAAACTAGGCAGTCCAGACCGTTGGATCGCGTGCCCACACACAACCAACTTCCCCGACATATGCCGAACAGGTGACTCGTAAAATTTCCACAGCATATCATTCTCTATCTGATCACACATATTCAGGTCTGGATCTAAACTCCCGTGCACAAAAATGACATCAGCGGTTTCATAATAGAGCGCACTGCTCTCGAACAGCTCCCAGTCCCGCTGAGGAATGTCATAGAAGCTCGACGCGTTATAGGAGTCCAGAGTGGCATCACCGCCACACTCGATCCAAAACGGTAGACTCGTACGGTTATTTCGTGCCTCAAGTAGCATGGCTTCATGATTGCCTCGCAAGACCACAGTCGAGCGCTGGTTTTTCAGCTGATGCACCCGCCGCAGCACGCCAGCCGAATCTGGGCCACGATCAATGAGATCGCCGAGCAAAACCACCTTATCTCCTGCTGCCAGTGGAATGTATTCAAGTAGCGCCTCAAACACTGTCAAATGCCCATGCACGTCACCTATTGCCCAAGTCGCCATAACTCCCACTTTCAGTCCGCCCTCAAACAAGCAGACTGCAAATCCCCTCCAATTTCCGAAGTAGTATTGGCAGGCGCGCCTGACTGGCACTGTCAGGCGGCAAGTAACCGGGAAGGGCTTCAATAAATTCACCCTCGGCTGACAGCGCACGGCACGCTAGAACAAGATAAGCCCTCAAGTCAGAACGTGCCTGATCAATCTCCTCGACAATGTGAGACCGTCCATCGACCACTGTTAAAAAGTCCTCCAAGTCATGACTCGCATAATAGTCCCCTTCCCCACGCTCAGTGAATGTGAGGTATTTGGTAACCAATAATCCAATCGGAGACACCACCCTCAGGCGCTCATGCGCATATTCAACGATCTTCGCAGTTTCCAAGGCCTCTCTAAACCATTTCGTATTGAGACCGATCAAGCCACCGTCTGTAGGCATGATATCAACAACGAGTAAGCCCAAGCGCCAACGGCAGATGGGTGCACCTTCGGAATCATCATGGTTAAAGCCACCTTTTCGTAAAACTTCCTCCACATCCGAGTAGCGCCGTCCGGAGACAAGTTCGACGATGACATCCACATCCTTGGTAGGTCTGGCCGGTGATAGGTCGGGCGCATCCAGCAGAAGGTTAACGACCGAACCACCCGTAAAAGCGTAGTTCAGCCCCGCTGCATCCAGATGCGTCGCCACGACCCGCAAGGCTCCAATATCAACTTCCGGCATATTCCTTCAATCGTTTCCGAATTTCATCTTCAGCCAGCTTCTTCTCACGCATACGACCGATCCTCAAAGCATCCACCAGCGACAACAAGTCGTATAGCTCGGAATCCTTCTTCGCGACATTAGCGACACTGCGGTAAAGCGGCTCCACGGCTACCCCCTGCACGGTTCCTTCCGGATCGGGCCAAATTGGGGTTGGCTGATCAGTCTGAGCAAACTTATCCGCCAGAGCGGGAGCCGCCCATGCTGTCGGCATCCCACGAGTCCATTCTTTTGGAGATGTCGCAAAAACATACGGAACTCCATGTATGAGAAATTCCAACAGCGGACCGCGCCGCACTTCTTTTGAATCCAATTGAACAAGACGTGCCTCGCACAAGCGCTTCTCAGCTGCGTGCACCTCCGAGGCACTCATCCCAAGAACCTTCGCTTTTTCGGCATAGCTGAGCCCCTTCGCACCCGGCAGGCACAAATTCAAGGCAACCAAAACATCCTGTGGTTTTAACACCATGCCCATACGCTATTCGCGAATTGCGAATAGTCCACTCTTTTCTAGCTAATGTTAAAGTCCTGCCTTCAGAAAGAAACTTAGCAAGGGAGCGACTATGAGATGCTGCATGATCGAAAACTGGGACGAGAATAGGCGCTTTGGTCATGAGCCGAGAAAACTCAAGGTGCAGCTGTCTTCACTTTCTATTCTCGGACGCAAATATTTCACACAACTTGATCCCCCAGCGACACAACCAACCTGAACTCGTTCTGCACTGATTGAACCTCGGCATCGGCTTTTCTAATACCGACCTCCAATTCATTCGAACCTGCTGCGGCATTCTATTTTCAACCCACCAGAGCGTCCCGCAATTTCTGAACCAAAGCAGGCAATCTCTGTTTTGCTGAATTTCCGGAGTTTAGAAAATCCTCCAACTCGTCGAGGAGCCTTTTCGCATTCTGGATGCGGACGCTCGGTGATGGTGATCGGGAAGGCTTGGGCGTAGCTTCAAGTTTGGCCTCCACGGCTTCCCGAATACGTGCCGCGGTGACTTCATTGCCTTCCGCCACAATCTCAAGGACTTCGCCCCGGCTCTCGACGTCTGGCAATCGCGCCAATTCGCGGACATGGGCCTCACACTTGAGCAGATCTAAAGACTCACGCGAAATGTCTACAATTGTAGACATTTCGCGTACGATCGTCCCGGCTTTCGCAAGATGATAAGCATAAGATCGCGAGATGTTATGCACGTCGGCGCAATATTCCTCGAAGGTTTTGAACCTCTGGCGGTAGAGTTTACCCTCCTTGATCCGAGCGAGGGCGATACCTGCGTCGACAAAGGCTTTCGCAGCTTTCGCCACCATCTGATCCAGTCGCCGGAATTCCCGCCGCTCCTCATCACTCAAAGATTCAGATGTTGCCAGCTGGTTCACGACTACGGGTTGCCGAGCTCCCCTTCGCGTCGGCAGAGACTTTCGCGGTTTTTCGTTAGAACGGTATTCGTGAAAATACTTTGGAAATTCCCGGATTTTCAGGTCGGCGAGTCCGGCGGCCTCCCATTCGTCCCAATCGCCTCCGTGGGAGTCCTTCAATAGGATAGGATTGCCAGCTCCATCGACTGGACGACGTCCCATCTGCTTCATAAAAAAAGCCACGCCGGATTCCCTGCAGTGCTCACGTAGTTCCCGAGCCCATTCCACATTGAAAGGACGAAGGGACTCACCGGTTCCCGACTCGCCGCCGACGATCACCCAATCAATTCCTTCAAGTGGCAATTTTTCGGGTGGTATACGATCCCAAAGCGGTTCGATTGACAGGCCTCGGACTTTGGCAGGCACTTTAGTGAGAGCCTTCAAACGGTTAAGGTTTCCTGAATCCGCTTGAGTCAAGGTGCTCATCGCACAGACGTTCTCTGGCAAGCCTCCGATTTGGGAGGCAAACTTCTTCATTTTCTGGGGACGCTTGGTCAACCACAGCCAAAGATGCCGCTTGCCGGCTTCGGAGCGAATGGCAGGGAGCGTGTCCGTTTTAAGAAAATCAAAGTCCTTTTCATCGGAAAAGGCATCTCCCATATCGCTCACGAAAATCAGGCGAGGTAGTCCGTCGATCCACCCCCGCCCAGGTTTCGTCCTCTTGCCCGAAGCGATAAAATGGGGGTCCCGGGTGCCGAGAAGATCACGCTCCGATGCCATCGCCTCAACCCGCCCCGGAAAGGGCTTCACTTGTTCAAATGTCGGCGCGTATCCCTTGTGCGCCTGCCGGGCCAAAGAACTCCCAGCTTTTTTGGCCGGCAGCAAACTGCTGGCCTTATTTAGGTGCAACATAGCAGCGTAACATGTGATGTGACTCTCAATCGCAGTCTTTGCTGCATTGGCAGTATCCTTGTCGCATTGCAAGGTCACGAAGTCCAAGAACTCACTTTTGAAGTGATGAATATTCGTTGTGGTCACTTCCTGCAGGTGCCCTTCACCGGGGGCATCAATTTGTCCATAAGCCGTGTCGATCAGCCCTTGATATGTTTTCTTGGCTCGCCCTTGAGTCCACATGGCATTCCGCTTTTTAATAACCTGATCGACTTCTTTCAATATCTTCGCTGGGCCACTGAATAATTCACAGCCCCCGCAGCCCATGATCGGATTGACCGTCGAATCGCACCACTGGATTTTAGTTTCTAAACTCACAACGCATAAAACATGGTGAAGTCTGATGGACTGGCAAGTAGGATTCGATAGAGCGACTGAAGGGATAGACGAATGTATTATTAAGATGCCCTCCAGATATTTGATACACCCCTGCTCTTACACACGGTGAATCTTTGATAGACAAAACAACATACGCTTGGAGCAGGAACGTATTCCCCACGCTTATGTGCTTCACGCTTTAGACCCTTACGGTTTCAAAGCCTAACCGATTGCGATCATACTTATAACCCGCTAGGGTCATACAATCGAGAACTGCACAGCGAATAGAAGCTCTGTGCTTGAGCTTTGCCGGAGGCGTTTCTCTGCCTCATCCAGCATGCTATCCTTCTGCTTCCTGATCTCATCAAGTACGGCGAAATACTCACGCCGAAGACCTGTCAACTTGCTCTCTAGAATCTGGATCTGCCGTGTGATTTTAAACTTTTCATCCAACGTTACCGCCAATCTGGCGGCCTTCTTTAGTTTCTGAATCACCGTGTCGGCTTTCCTAATTCCGACCTCCAGACTTCGCTTCTTGTCATTAGCCCACCCTTCAAGTTTTCCGAGCTCAGCTTCAAAGTAGCGTGTATTCTGTTCAGCCGCTCGCGCTACGATTTTTTGCACCTCAGAATTAGTTAAGTCACTCAAATCGAGAGGGTTCGTCGAAGCCGAGCAAACCTGACATGGAAGGGCACTAAAAAGCCGTATGCACTGTTCTGCATCCAATTCAATCCCATCATCTGTCCTAGCTCCCCAGACCAAATGATCCTGCGTGTCTGCACTTTTGATAGTTAACTTTGTCAACTCAAGTTGCCCAGACTTTCCAACCAATTCTTTTAGCATGGCCACCTTACGACGCGATGCAGTCCAGTCGAAGGTCAGATGTTTAAATGGGGTCTCTTGGCTCATCGCATCTTCAAGAACGCGGTGTGCCAATGGATGATTCATCCTGTAAACGAAAGCGCTACCACTCAGGGCGCCGAGCTTATATCGCCCTAGTTTGATTGAATCGTCTGAATACGGATTCTTAAACAGATCAAAGACAGGCTCAGGAGGAGTGAAGAGCGCGGAACCACTCAAAACCCACTTGGTCACTTTTAAGAGCCAAGATTCGTATCGTCCCAAGCATTCCTTGCCAGCTTCAAAATTGACCCTCAAACGGTCATGAACGTCACTATCGAAATTTTCAAGCAAGCGTCTTTGCGTTGCCCTCATCGCTTTCTCAATCTGCTGATCATATTCATTCTGCAGTTCATCAAACGCACTGTTAATCTCATGAGGAAGTCGACAAGTTTTGTAAATATCTGCGATGCGCCGTTCAAGGTCCATCCCAGACTCAAGAGCGCCGAGAACTTCATCGCTGGCACCAAAAACACCACTAAATAGCTTAAACTTTTCATTCAGAAGCTCAAAAACTCTTTGATCGGCAGCGTTGTTCCGATTTAGGAAGTTAACCACGACCACATCATGGATCTGGCCATAGCGATGGCACCGACCAATCCGCTGCTCCACTCGTTGCGGGTTCCATGGCAAATCATAATTAATCACCAGAGAGCAGAATTGAAGGTTCACCCCTTCGGCCGCGGCCTCCGTTGCAATCATGATCGCTGCGTTTTCGCGAAAGTGATCAACGAGTGCGGATTTCACATCAACCGACCGATTCCCTGAAACGCGCCCGCTGTTCTCAGGGCGTGATTTCCAAGAGTCATAGATCCGTTGAGATTTTGGGTCGTTATTCGTGCCATTGAAAATGACAATTTGATCATCAGAATAAACCCGTTTCAGAATGCGTAGTATATAATGTTGCGTTCGACGGAACTCGGTGAAAACGATCGCCTTCTCGGCTGCTTGTAACTTGCGAATTTTCTTGAATCCGACATCCAATCCTTCGAGTAGCGCAACGCCCTTCGAATTGTCCGTGATCGAAGCAGCGCGGATGCACAATTGCTCCACCGTAGCGAGCTCTTCTTGAATTCCGTATATAGTCGCCTCGTCCCCGTCAGCAATCATCGGTTCATCAGAAACCACTGCTTGACTAAGCTCCAAGGCTTCGACCTCTGCAGCAAGATGTCGATCAATGTCGTGTATTTCCTCTACCCCGCTTTCGTCATTTCGAAGCTCCGCTTTTAGCCTACGAGCCAGAAGTTCTAAAGTCCCTTGGATTGCGAAGGTTGACGATGCCATTAGCTTCGCAAGGAGCAATGCCATCAGAGGTTTCACGCCATGCGCGAAAGAATACCCCTGATACCCGATGAAGTCGATCATAGCCTCATACAGAGCCTGCTCCTCTGCCGTCGGAGTGAATTCCTGAACAACTGAAATCCGTTTCGTGTATCTGATGTACTCTAGCACATCGCGCCGAAGGCATCGGTAGCAAATCGGCGCTAAACGACTCTTTAGTTCCTCAAAGATCTGAGGGGCCAGTGATTGTTTCATATAGCGTTCCCGAAAACTACTCTCGTCACCGAAGATGTAGGGATCAATGAAGCTAACCAAACCATAGAGTTCCATCAGCGAGTTCTGCAACGGTGTCGCCGTCAGTAGAATTTTCGGAAACCCAATCAAAGCGCTTAGAAGAGTCTGAGCGATCTTGCTTTCATCCTTGTAGACATTCCGAAGCTTGTGCGCTTCATCCATCACGACAAGATCCCAAGAAACTTGGCTGAGATACTCAGCCTTATTGGCTGCGAAATGATAGGAGCACAAGATGATCACATTCTGATCAAACGGATTGGTAACGCCGCGCTTGATAGCCTTCCCAAAGCCGATTCCTTCCACAATTTTCGACGGAAGATAGAACTTCTCAGAAAGCTCCCGACACCATTGCGGTCGCAAGGTAGCGGGAACAATGATCAATATCTTACGCTTTCTTTCGGCCCACCTCTGAGATAGCAGAATCCCGGCCTCAATGGTTTTCCCCAGCCCAACTTCGTCGGCCAAAATCACACCGTTGGAAAGTGGTGACTTGAAAGCGAAAAGCGCCGCCGAAACCTGGTGAGGATTCAAATCCACCTGCGGAGAACTGACCAAAGTTCCAGCGAACTTTTCGGAATCCTCGGTAGAACAACGCCTTGTCAGGGCGTGTGCAAAAAACTTAGCATGAAATTCGGTGACCTCATTACTCATGGCACGACTCCCCTTCCTGCCCTGCTTGGCGTTCCTTTGCCTCGACCACCTCAATTGCCAATCTGGTCTTTTCTTCCACCGCTCTCAACCCTTCCAAGACATCAGCAATGTCGCTTCGACCAAGCCCCTCATAGACATCGCATACAAAGACCCCAAGACCACGCTCCGTGGACCTCAACCGTCTAGCAAACTTCCTCGGCCTGACGTCGGCAGACGTTTTTCGCAATGCTATTGCAGCTTTTATGACAGGATCCAGACATTGCTCATTTTCGCAGTCTTCAGACTGGTCTTTTTTCTTAGCTTGAACCACGCCTTCATCTTCTAATTCCTCAACCTCACTCGTTGTTCCCTCTACTATTTTCTTGAAAGGATTCCCGGGAAGGGCTCTGAGTTGTGGAGCAAGATCCGCGAGGAGCATAGATCCTCGACGGTTTATTTCAATAAATAGGCTTTCCCACCAAGTAGTGAAATTTGGCATCAAAACCGACAGTGGTTCTTGATCGGTCTGGATACGACTGACAATCGATGCACATTCGTTATTGAGCCGTTCCAAAGAACGATCAGACAAGGGCACTCCAAGATAGTTGTAGAACCGCTCACTCAACTTCCCAACCAGATCAGGCTCTTCATTTGCCACTTCGATCGACCACCGAAATGCCAAATGGATTAGGCAAACGATCCGCAACATTAGCAGCTTTCGCTCTCCATCCATCTTTCCGAGGGCATTGAATATTTGATCGGCCGCGAGGACGATAGCGTCAGACTGCGCTTTTCGATCTACCTCTTCGGAATTCATGACGACGGTCAACGACTCAACCGGAGCGGAGACCTTACTTAATGCTGCGTCAAGACCTGCAAAACTAACCAATCGGGTCAGTTGATCCAATGGATTCAAATTAAAGATCAGGGCTGCTAGCTGAGGAAAAAGTTTAGAACGTATCCCTGGCTTCTTTAATGCCTCTTCAACAGAAGCCGAAAAAGACTTCGAATCGCTTGCGTCGAGCTTAATCAAAGCCACCAATTCTCGATTCAACTCAGAACCTTGATATCCAATTTCCTTTACCAATCCACAGGCTGATAAAGTCGGTCGCAATCCCGACCGGCAGGCATTCACCCATTTTCTAATCTCGTCTAGTGCGACCGGATCTTTCAGCACCCGATCATAATTTTGCTTTTTCGCCATAACTAACTCCTTTTTTTAGAGCTTGGGACTTTTCCGCCACCGCGGCGGAGAACCCCCAAACATTTGTATTCCGGACTAGTCTCGAACTATAGAAACCGTCCCCGAAGATGACGGAGCCACGACAAATATATGCTGAAATGGACAAAGAACCCCTATCCATTCCTAAAAATCTATCATTACAAAACGTCATCTAATTATCGCTTTTTGATTAAGAGCGAAATTTACAAGACGTTTTCTGAAATGGGCGAAAAAACGTAAGATTAACGATTCAGTGCATATAAAATAGGAAAATTCCGCCGCTATAACCCCTCACATTGTCGGAAGTATAGCTGCGGCGCCTAAGAAACCTGAAATTTTAGTGGCGCCTGTAGTATAATTGCCAAAAAACCCGAAAAACCAGAAACTCAGTCAGCCCAATCCTATAAGGAAATTAATAAGATGCGGCTATTCGGTCTTTGTTGTCGCAGATTTGCTTGTTACTGAGTCGAGCCCATCCCATGGCAATAAAAAAGCTCCAGACTGTTAAGTCTGGAGCTTTTTGAAAAATCCTAAAACTGGAAGCTCAACTTAAAGCTTAGCGCTCACAGTAGGCGCAGCCTTGAAGGAAACCTTCTTCTTAGCCTTCACGTTGACTACCGAGCCATCAAGTGGGTTACGTCCTTTTCTGGGTGCAGAGCATCCGATGTAAAAATTGCCAACGCCTGGAAGCGGTGCAACCACGGATGGCTTAACCGAACCCTCGCCCTTCTTAGGCTTTTTGATTCCCTTCGCTGCCTTTTTCAAAGCTTTGAGATAAACAGTACCCACCGCATCAAGCGTACGTGTGGCTTCCGCCTTACTTTCTAGTCCTAGCTCCTGCTGGAGCGCTTCTACGAGTTCACCTTTTGTCATTGTATTTAATCGTTTTTAATAGAGCCACCGCAATGCAATGGCGCGAAGACACTAGATAGACATAGTCGCTGAATAATACCAAGCCATAAGCGCACACAGATAGTGGACATCTCCTGTAAATCACTGGCCAGAATAAAATGACTTTGCCCATATTCTGCTGTCTTCAGAATTTTAAATCAAAAGCTCGCATTTCCCAACTGACTGGAGCGAAAGTCCAGTCTATGCGCTCTATAAAACTCTACTTAACCTTAAGCCTCCTAATCATCGCTCAATCTACTTCACAGGGCCAAACAATCGAAGAGCTGCTCAACTACCGAGGGATTGACGAGCCCAATATTGCCCACCCCAATCAGGTCGAATACTCTAAAATCCATCATAACGAAACCGCATTTTTCGAAACGGAATTAATTGAACGCTATCAGAGTTTACGTTTCTTGAAATCGGACTACGAAATCCCCAACCAGATTCTCGAAAAATATAGAATTACTGAATTAGACAGAATCCGCGATGATCTCGCCCAAACGGCGAAAAATCTTAACCCAGCGGATCCAGGATTTCGCGTAATCGAAATGGATTTCCGGCTCATCCATCTGGATAGCAACCGCTTGAGTGTCATCGCCCACAGTCATGTCTACGCGGGTGGAGCCTACGGGGCGATTCGTCACAAAGCATTTAATTTTATCCGGAAAGAGAACGAGTGGAAAAATTACGATCCACTAACCGATGATTCAGACCCGACTACGCTCAGAAAACAGATACTGGATCAACTCAACCTGAAGGGATTCAACGGTGAGTATTTTGCAAAAACCTGGCCAGATGTAACCGCTCCTGAAACGCGGCCATTTCAAGTCGTCGAACTGCCGGATGAATACTATCTGTTGTTTCAGCGCTACACAGTGACAACTGGAGTTCATGGAAGCATTGTCATTCGTCTATCAAAAACAACGATGACAAGAAAATGAAACGACCTCTCCAATAAACAACTGATTCTGTGCGCCCCGGCCTCCCTCAACAGGCCGGGAAACGAGGCGCATAACGAAGGTACTTTCATTCCCCCAAAATGATGGGGTCGAAAATGAGGCAGTGCACACGTTCCACGTGCTCTGCCTCATGTGTATAATGGCAATAATATAGTGCTCACTGTTGAGCACATAGAGACGGTGAACGTTCAGCATTCTGCGGCTCTTTTCACCGATTTAACTGCTTGGGGAGATAACCCGTTTGGTGCCTAGAGTTTTGCGGGCCTCATTCTGAGGCTACAAAACGCTACTAACGCTTTTTTTTGCTATAATCCTTGTGGTTAAGCCGTGTCCAAACACGTCACTTCAACTCCTTTTTAATGAAATGATAATTCTATCTAAAACTGAAACCAATGAACACACCATACTGAGTGCTCCTATTTGTCTTAACACCTTGGTCCGAATCGACCTCGACACATACGCCGTCTTTCAACCTCTAAAAAATGAGCCCATCTTGAAATTCAAATCCGTAGGTTTTTCCAGACTGCTAAATAGGATCACTGATGCCATCGTCAAAATCGACATCTACAATGCGAATAATGATGCCCCCTTGATTCACCTTCATCTCCAAAATGGTCAAATTGCGGCCTTCGACTCAAACGAAGCGAGTTATACAATGACTCATCTTGAGGAATTAGATTTGTATAAAGACGACGACCTGCGTCCAGTCCTAACCTACTACGAAAATCTACCACCTACGTATCCGTTTAATCGGATGCTAATGGAATCGGATCTAATCGAACAGATCAATCTTTCCGCCTCACACTCAAATCCAAGCCACACACTCCAACATCTCTGGAGCGTATATCGCCATACACTGGCTAACGGGATGAATTACCATGGCGATCATCCCCAGGTGATCGCCAGTGAGCTCGGAAACTTTGTCATCAGAGAATACCCATGCGGTCGTGTCGCCTTCACCGCGACGTGACCACATAAATTCCCAAAAAATGACACTCCTCAAAGATCCGCCTTATCGGCGGATCTTTTTTTTTGCTCCACACGCAAAGGCTTTTCGTAGCTCTCGCGATTTAAAATCAACTCAAAACCAAACTAAATATTATGACAAAATCAAAACGAACATTGCAGGAACTCGCCATCCAAATAATGGAGGCCGAACCCAATATTACTATCCACAAATTCGCAGAAAGACTCGGAAAACGCTACCAACATGCCGCTTCGTTAATGACATATGCGCGCAAAAAACTCGGGCAGAAAACATGGGAAAACCCAACGAAAGTCGACAAGATGATGGCAATCCTCACACTAACCGAGAAGGCAACTGGGCGTCAGTTACAAGCGTGGCTTGATGTCAGTTCCGGGCGCGCTGGCGAACTCAAAGCCATCGCCAAGAAACGGCTTTCCTCGAACCAGAAGCCTTCTGGTGACGCGATTAAATGGGCAAAGGGCATTTTGGGGATTAGCAATAAGATCGCCACTCCCTCAATACCTAACGAAGAAACCGACATCATGGCGGGAATCCGGAATCTAATTTCCGAAATCAGAGATATAGCTCCTACTCCAATAGACCTCTGCTATAATCAGAATCAGAATGGCCACCTCCTAGAACTTGCGATCCCGGATCTTCATCTAGGTCGCTACTCCTGCGTGGAAGAGACGGCTGAGGCCTACGACGTGGACATTGCCTGTCAACTGTATCGAAACGCAGTTGCAGATCTTCTATCCCAGGCAAAATTCGCCTATAACATCGAGCAAATTGTCCTGCCAATAGGTAGTGATTTTCTGACAGTCGACAACCTTCGCAACACCACCAGTCGAGGCACACGACAGGATGTCAGTGGCAATTTCCCACATCACTTCAGGCAGGGAGTAAAACTACTCCGCGAGACTGTCGAAACCCTTCGTCGCGTGGCTCCAGTGAAAGTTCTCATCATAAATGGCAATCATGACTCCATATCCAGTATCGCGTTCGGCGAGCTACTCAGCGCACTCTATGAGTCGACTCACAGCGTGGAGGTGCAAAATCACTGCGATCAGCCTAGGAAATACATACGATTCGGAGTAAACTTACTGGGCTATGCGCACGGTCATGAGGAAAAAGCTCGGTCACTACCAATGTTAATGGCCACTGAAGCCGCATCAGACTGGGGCAATACGCAGCATCGAGAGTTCCATGTCGGCCACTTTCACCATACCCGAGACGTTTGCTATTTAAGCACCAGCGAGGCCGATGGAGTTATCGTCCGTGTTATCCCGTCACTGAGTGCAGCAGATCGGTGGCACGCGAGCAAAGGCTTCCGCTCGCAGCGGGCTGCGTTGGCATTTGTTTACCATGCCCAAAAAGGTCAACGGGCAATTCTAAGACATTCGATACTGGAACCTTTAAAAATCGCAGTCTCACAGATCTCATAATTCTAGAGTCTCCTGTCTCGGTTTCACCGAGTCCTGAGACTCTCTGTAATTGGTTTGGGTGTTGGTCAGGTCGATCAACAACGCCATCGGCGTTTAACCATAATCAAATCAATAATGCATACTAAACAAGCGACGCTAACGCGTCAAATCAAGTCGTGCCGGAATGCTCCGGCTGAAATCATCAATCGTCTCAATCAAGTCACGAAACATCAGTCCATATGGGAACAGCGAAACACGTTTTCGTTGCCTCAACTCCATGGACGGATCCGATGCCGATGGAATTCGCATCTGCTAGTGTTGCCCTACTTTCACATCATCGAATCCGATGAAGAGAATACTACAGTTCACCTACTACTGTTCAAACACCGAAAGATACTCACACTCAAAAAAATATTCGGAAATTGGAAAGTGCACCGTATAGCAGCCGAAGAGTTTGTATCTCAAGTCGTGCCAAAGCGCCACCTGCGGACAGGGCATCTCTACAAGACCGCCAGTCGATCAAAAATGAAATCAGTCGAACGCTCACTGAGTATCAAAAACAAGCAACTCCCAGCGCTCACAAATGTGAATGCCGACATTTTGATAAACAGCATCAACATACATCCACATCTGAAAGCATTACGAATACTCGCAGATCAATACGTTGCCGAGCTTGACCTAAAAATAAATCAGCAAAAAGCAATATAACCACTCAACAACACTCACGTAACAAACGGGGCAGCGATACAGCTGCCCCGTTTGTATTTACAAAGCCAATACAATAATGAAAGAACTCCCAACAAAATTCATCAACCTCACCAATGCCCTACTGATCAGTAGCGAGAAACTAGCACCCAAAATTTGGCGCTACGATCTCGACCAGTATGCCATCACCGTCGAATGGAAAAAGGATCCTATTTTTGCATTTCGTTCAGAGGCATTTTCAACCCTCATCAATTCTCTAGATCTTGAGATCAACGATTTCATCGTAATGAAATGCGAATGCCAGATTTGCCAAAAATCTCATGACTTTACGGAATTACGCATCCGCACCGAAGACATGACACTATACTACCTTGATACAAACGACTGTATCACCAAAGGCGAAACGTTGGAAATGACTGAAAAAGAAGCCAAAACAGCGTTATCTCCTATGCAAAAATGGGGTCTCCCATTCGAGCATCCGTATGACCGTATGATCTTATCAAACAACCTGATTCATGAACTCAGCGGGTATACGGATTCCAGCGATTCAAAAGACATAATGAAACACCTATGGATGGAGTTAAACCGCTCAAAGACAGGTTCGCTGGTCGATCAGGTGATTACAGTTGATAGCGAATTCTGCGAATTCTCGGTGACAGAATTAAAATGTGGCCGACACATCCTAATGACCAAAGAGGAAGGAGGTGAACAAGACTAAGCCATAATCCTAACAACATAGAATCATAATATCCACGCGGCAGGCTCTCAACGAGCCTGCCGCATTTTCTTTTAATCGCTTCGATATATCTACTCTACGCATGGAGAAACCGGAGCGCGAACCACAAATATTCAACCATATATCACGGTGAATAAACCGTATAATTACGCCAAAACTTACTAACTAATAAAATGAACAAAATAGACCTAAAAACACTAAACTGGGCCAATGCACAGATCATCTCAAAGGGTGCCGCGAGAACTCAACTCATGCGTATCCCACCAATGACATTCATCCTTTACGACCAAAAGGCAAAAAAACCGCTAATCGCATTTGAGAGCCCTTCGCTCGCATATTTCCACGACCATAATAATGAAGACATACATGAAGTCTTCATGGTGACGCAACACGTCACACATGACTGCATTGCTCGCACGCTGTCCGAAGTTCATCTTACGCTCGCAGACCAGACTCTCGTAATTCTCACAGAGTTCGATCGTCTCTTTATCGCCCGAGAGCAAAGAACCAAAGTGCATGAATTGTCATCACTCAACTCACCATATAAAATGTGGGGGATCGAACCGAAAGCCCCATATGCCTTTATGCTATTAACTGAGCGTCTCGTCGACTACATCGACGATATCTCAGAGGAGGGACAACAACAGCAACTCGTTTATGTAATCTGGAGAGATTACGAACTGGAACGACGGAAAGATCCTGAATCTGACGCCAGACTCGTGATTGATGGGGAATTCATCCGCTTCTCGGCAAAGCGATTTAACACAGTTTTGGTCGTTTTCGATCTCACATAAAAAATGAAAACTTTAATCCTAATTCTTATCATCGTTTGGTCTCTAGCTGGAGCGACTTACAGCTGGATAGACATGTGCCATAGCATGGACATCGAAGCCACACTCGATCCGGGAGATCCCACTCCCCTAAGCAAAACCATCGCGTATGGCCCACTCATTTGGCTCTTTCACATAATCGGATACATTGTAATTCACGCATTCATACTTCTCAACGACGTAGTTGAATTCATTCGGTCACGCTTTTGAAACGAACCGCCTGATCTAGCACCGCCCCCAGCTCTTTACTGGGGGCGACTTCAAACAGTCCAGCAGCAACCGATATCACTGTCCCGAAATTATTCCCCATCCCTTCTAATAAAGGGAATGTTTTTGGAAATAGCAGTTGAACTTCGAAGCAATCTTCCAAAAGGGAGATAATAAGCACTGACAGGTAGCCTAAAAAAACAAATCAACCATCAATTATAATGAAAACATTCAAAACACTAAGCGAAGTCGGCCGCGGCCGACTTCTTTTTCAAACAGAGTCTGACGAAAACAGCGAAGAACTCTACCGCGCCACAACGAATGAATACCTTCGATGTCGAGGTGCGGAAGAAATCATCCTTCCCTCTCAATCAGCAGCCATAGAGTGGGCGGTTGATCACGATCTATGTCATGACAAAGCGGAGTTCCTCAAACGCTGCACTGAAGTAGTTCGTATTCCATGGAAATCAGTCATCCCCGAAGTTCGCCCATATTTTGGTGGCTCCGCAGAATTAGAGTCACCAGTCGATCCAAATCTAAGAATCGAAGAATTGATACAGCACCCCGCCTACAACACCTGCATCGTGCAGCATGAAGGAGGAGAAGAAGAAGTCATTCGCCTAAACAACAAGCAGCGCGAGAAGGTAGTGTGCTTCGTGCAATGCATCTTTGAGTCCGACTATTACACGGGGAAGTGTGTTCTGTTGCCGAGCGGCGACCAAATCGGGTACAGCAACAATGAGCAATTTGTTCAGATGTTCTACGTCAGGACTAACGAACACTGCTATGAACTGGAAACTTACTCCGTGTTTTCAGGAAAGAACCTTCCACACTATTTCAAGCAACGGGAATTTGACGAAGTCACATGGCTCAAGGTTCATCTCGACAACTTAAATAAGACCGACACTCCCACGAAGCTTGCGCTGCTGGGAATCGCCTGGAACATGCATTACCAAATCAATTACGAGTACAATTATTCGCCCGACATGTATCCGCTAGAAATCCTGCAAGACTTAGGGATACTTCCTTACGAATCGGCACCGGAACTATATGATTATTAACTGGAGGTTAAGCACATGTATACCTTCCGGAAAATCAGTGAAATAGGAAGAGCACGCCGATTATATACAGCCAAGACGGACACAGACGACAAGGAACTATTGTTGTCGACGACCGGAGAATTTGTGTTGCGAAAAGGGCATCAAGAAGTCCTTCTTGCCAACAGTCAGGAAGCTCTTGATTGGTCGCTCAACCACAAGTTGTGCTCAAGCAGGCATCATTTTTTGGAAGACTGGGTCGAGCTCATTCGAATCCCCTATGGCTCTGTGATTCCAAAAATCCGCATATCCTCCGATGACATGGAATATTTGGATCTTGGCGACAACAAGGTGTTGCGGGCACAAGAACTGATACAGCATCCGATATTCAATCACTGTATCGTCAAGCACCGCGATCGTGAAGATCGAGTAACCCTGACACCAGCCTTACGGACAAAAGTTGTGAGAATGGTTAGCCAAATATATGAAACAGACTACTATGAGCGCAGTCTAGTGAACTTTGCTGACGGTTCTCGTATCCAGTATACAGGTTATGATTCCTACATGGAACACTTCAATCTATTCGACGATGCTCAAAGCTGCTCTGTAGCCTGCTTTTCAGTATATCAAGGCACGGACCTACCTTACGACTTCCGAACGCGAGATACCGACGAGACCACTTGGCTCAGAATGCCTGAGCATTATGAAGTCTGGAGTGATGACAAAATCACCAGCCTAGCATCGGCCGCGGTCGCAGTTTGCATTCACTACCAGATCAATAACGAGGAAATACACGGCATCGACGAGCATCCGCTCGCTTTACATGAACTCGGGTGCATGGAACTCAGTCAAGACTAAGAAACCTGCCTACTGCAGGCTCCCCACAAAGGGGAACCTGCCGAGAGTGAATCAAAACGGCACATCTTCATACTCATGATCAGCTATCTCGAGAAATTCCTCTTCAGCCTCAACTGCTCTGACAAGTCGTCTTACTCTGGACGGCAGCACCGCGATGAGGTCATCAGTCAAAATCGAATAGCCACGCACGAGTCGCTTTTTATAGCTGCTAGCTACCCATTCATCATATACAATTGGATCATTATTTACATATGGGAACACATTGGCTGAATAATCTAGAGCGATTAGTGCAGTGAGATCGGAGATGGGAATAACAGTGTTCATTGGACCACGATGTTCAAGGAGTCCGCCAACATCTTCCAAGCGAACTGTTCCCGATGCGATTTCGACGCCACCACAATACATGACATACTCGAGATACGATTGCTCACTATCCCCAGTATGAGTTTCGAAGATTTGAAGGATGATTTGTTTATTCATGTTTATGACTTTCTATATTGTATTATAATTTGAGGCGTCATGACAGTAGCCACCGCCACTACATTTATAGTAAAAAAGGAACGGCCCCGCAACTGGCCTAAAAATTTGTATTTTATTACAAAAACCTGCGCCCGGATGCCCCAAAAAACCTAAAAAGCTACTTCACTTGTATCAAAATACCGGATACAGACCTAAAAAACCCTAAAACTTTATTTCTAGTCGGTAGAAACGCCTAAAAAACCCTAGAAATCTGCCTCTCCGTCCATAGGGACAGAGCTACCGCGATATGTAAATAGACAGTAAAAGCGCACGCGCCTCCCTGACATTCGCGTTAGCTACGCCCTATGGTACTTATGAAGCAGGCCCGTCCTATAGATACTTTGGAACCAGTAACAACGAAGTGCTCAGTTCTCAGCTAAAGTTTTTCTGCTCAGATATTAAAAATCAAAAAGTTCTTGTTTTTTAGAAAGTTATTTCGAAATAGCTTATATCAGCAAGAAACGACAGTCGGAAAATGTAATTAACGGTGAAGATAGGCTTACAAGCCTGCTTCACAAAGCAGCGTGGTTACACAATCAACAGAGTTCCCCTTCTATCAATGAAGTTGAAGGAATGAACAGGGATCGATTCGGGTCTCAGATCATACTGAAACCGACGCACAAACTGATCCTAAACCATGTGATCCAGAATTGCGCTTCCACTAGGCAACTAATCGAGCAGAACTGCAAGATTAGCCCTGCCACCGCTGGTCGCTACTTACGAGAACTCCTTCAGCATGACTATTTAAACAAAACCGGTAGGACCTATTGCGCCACCGAGAAAGGAAGAAACCAATGACCCACTCCAACGCACAGCATTCAGGCCCAGTGCGCAAAGGGAGTGCACAACAAAACATTGACGAGACATTAAAACTGTGCGCGTGATCATCTATGCACGCGTTTCCAGCCAGAAGCAGCTAGACAATAAGGAAGAGGACTCGATCAAAAGCCAGACCCACTGCTGCCGGAAGTTCTCAAAGGAGATGTATCGTATTAGAGAGCGGTGGGATATTGTTGAAATCATCTCGGATGATGGCCGGACTGGACGGAACGACAAACGAGATGGAATTAATAGGGTTCGGACACTAGTGTCTCAGGGGAAAGCCGACGTTGTCTTGGTTTACGGGCTCAGCCGAGCCTTCCGAAACAGCCGATTGGGACACGAGTTTGATCAGGCGCTTGCAGAACATGGAGTACGCCTGGTTTCAACGACACAACCTGGAGGAACTGACACATCCTATGAGATATTCGTGCGTAGCATCTTCTGGGCTCTCGCAGAACTTACCAGTAATATTATTTCAGAGGATGTTAGGCGTTCCATACTATCACGCCTCCAAGAAGACCTCACGCACGGCGGGGTACCCAAACCAGGATACGGCATTGAAAAGGGCAGACTTTATATCGTACCGGAAGATGCCAAGGTGGTCTTACAAATCTTCGAAATGGTGATACAAGGCATGACGCCGATGGAAATTGTTAACGATCTGAACGTTAGAAAGATCAGGACGCGCACGCGCGTCTCAAACAAAGGAAAGGTCACCGGGGGCAAGCGGTTCCGAATCGAGAACGTCCTTACTCTCTTGCGAGACCCGATCTATAAGGGCGTGCTTATTCACGATGCAGAGGAATTCCCTTCAGCAGCGGAATCCATCGTCTCCGATGAAATCTGGGATAAAGCCCAAGTCGCTTTGGATAGCCGGCCTCGCAAGGAAGAGGTTATCACTCAGAAAAGGGACAAGAATTTCCTGCCACTCAAAGGACTCATCCGATGCGGTTGTTGCAACTCGGCCATGAAGCCAAGCTTCTCGACAAAGCGAAAGTCGGACGGCTCCATGCAGAAATACTTTTATTACCTTTGCTCGAAGCATGAGAAACAGGGAGATGAATCGACTTGCGATATTGGTCGGGTGCCCGCACGTCTCATGGAATCACTTTTGATGGAAGCTTTCGGCGAGATTGCAGCCAATCCGGAAGTAGCCACAAGACTTGTCGAAAGCGCTCCCAAGGTAAAAACCACCAAGATTCGCGGATTATCGAAAGAGCGTCAGGCGATTCGTCGTCAGTTGAAAGATCTGGACACTGCAGTGGACAAGGTAGTCGAAAAAGTTCTCCAACTAACAGGAACAGCCGTAGGCGAAAAGCTACAGGAAAAAATTGAAGCCCTTACCGTTGAGAAAAACGATCTGGTTGCTGAGGAGATTCGGTTAAACCGTGAAGTCGATATACTAAAATCTGATGTGCTCACGACTGAGCAATTTCAGAACGCCCTCTCCCACTTCGCAGAGGCGGTTAAATGCTTACCAGAAGACGAGCAGCGAGAGCTCTACAGGCTGCTATTCAAATCCATCATCGTCCGAGACGGAGGAAAGGCCAAAGACCCCATAAACGAGAACGCTCGACGCAACAGGGATTCCAGACGACATCTCAGTGTTGAAGTGCGCCTGCGCACCGAAGCCATACACACGCTTTTCGGCGAAGAACATCCAAGCGCAGGCCGAAAGAGCGGATTTACCATCCCCTTAGAAATCGCCCACTGCCGAAAGAAACCGACGGAGAATTGCGCCATACTCTCCCCCGTCCACAAGGAGTGCGGACACAAGGCACCCAAAACCAGAAAGCGCCCCAAGAAAACCGAGCACGAAATCCACCGAGCGATCCGCTGGAAAAAGGAAATGGAGGAGTTGAGCATTGGGCAGAATGAGTTCGCCCGATCTAAAGCACTAAGCAATGGTGCCGTATCTCATGTGCTGAAATGGCTTGAATTATCTGAAGGAGCTCAAATCTTAATAAGCTCTCTACGTCAACCGACGGAGATCCGCTCAGTGAGCAGAAGCTTCAGAAAACAGCTTATCGAGTTGTCACCCGCTAAACAAATCAAGGCTATCGAAACTAGAATCAAGTCTGCTTGAAGGTGTTTACCACTTTAATGAGAATCGCTCTCAAAAGAGGGGATTTGAAAAGCTCAATCACTCGAAAGTCGAACCAACGACAAAGTGGTAAACAGCATCAGTATTTCGTAAGTATATACAAAAAGAGAGATTTACGAACCGGTGTTTACCACTTAGTGGCTTGGTTCGCAAATCTCTCAAGATGGCTGCTCAGTCTGGGATCGAACTAACAGATAGCTGTCATTGGCGGCATACCGTGAGTTGATGAAATTTTGAGGTGGTTTCCCTGCGGCAAAGCCAGAAGGCTGAGCGGTCGCGAAATCAGAAACCATGGAAACCAGCAATGAAGAAAACTAGTAACGAAAAAACCGAAGAACAAATGCAATTCCTCGACAATGCTGAAGCGTTTCGGGACTACATTCGATGCCAACCCCGCAAGACACCTTAGCTCAGTTGGTAGAGTAGTTCATCTATAATCATAAAGTCGTATCATAGTGTTGAACAAAGCTCGAATCTCTTAATTCCTTGATCTAACAGCAGTGAATAGCCCCATGACACATTGACAGAACTATGACGGAATAGCTTCAAAAACCACGAAATAGCTGCAAAAATCACGAAATCGGGCAAATGACGATTACTTCGCAACCAGCTAATACACAGTGAAATAGCACCACTACGGGTAGTTAACGGCGAAATAGATAGCGGATTCGACTCCCGCCACCTCCACCATTCATTTGGAGACTAGACACCCCAATATAAAAAACTTCCGACACACCATCGAAAGTTTTTTTGTGCCTACCGCGCGCCGACTGAGCTTGGCGCACAGCCCATGACCTTCCGAAAAACCCGCGAAAAGTGGAGTGGATCTTCATAGCCGAGCTCCCGACCGACGGCGCCGACTTGGAGTTGCCCATCGCGCAATAAAAGCCATGCCGCGCTCATTTTTCTGTGTAGTAATACTTGATACGGCGACTCGCCGTGATACTTTTTAAAGATCCGGCAGAGATACTCGCTACTATACCCCGAACGCTTCGATAAGTCCGACAAGGCGTGCAGGTTCTTATATTCGCGCTGCAGAATATCCATCGCTAAGTCATACACCACGCGAGAGGCAGATTTCTCACCGCTAGCAGAGCCTTGATGGCGTGCAATGAGCGCCAAGACCACAGATTCTAAGCCGTCGACGACGGGAGCCGTCTGCACATCACTCTGCTCCCCTTCATCCACAATTCTGTCCAATATTCCGACCAGCGACGAGACATCGCCGAGCTGTAACATACGCCCAGGATGGAGCCCAATCGCTTCCCATGCCTCAGGAAATGCCGCTCCACCACGGACAAAAAAATACTTACGAAACGGTCGCTCTTCCTCATTACCAAAATGCTGAGCCACTCCAGGCCCATGCGTAAAGACTGCCCCATGCCGCAATTGACGCATCTGCTTGCCCTCACGATAGAAACCATGCCCGCCGACAATCACTTCAAGCGTCCAGAACGGAGAATCATTTCGTTCAATAAAGTAATCTGGCGCACACTCCTCATAGCCTGCCATAAAGATATAGTCAGCTGCATCAACTGATCTGGAGAAGTTTGCATAGCGCCCCTGACGGACTTGAGGCGATAATTCTAAAGAGGATCTTTCCATACAATAAGTGGCGTCATTTTCTGTTCAATAATATCCATAGACAGTCAGTAATATCACTAACAGGCAAGTGCGATTTGAGCTATGATGCGGGTCATGAATAATTATCCATTCTCTTTTCCCAAAATTGGTATTCGCCCCACAATTGATGGACGCCTTGGTGGCGTCCGTGAGTCGCTTGACGACATCACAATGAACATGGCAAAGCGCGTCGCTGCTCTCTACACGAAAGAGCTTCGCAATCCAGACGGTAGCCCGGTCGAATGCGTGATCGCAGACACCAACATCGGCGGCGTGCGTGAAGCAGCTGCTTGTGAAGAAAAATTCAAGCGCGAAGGCGTTGGCCTCAGCCTCACTGTCACCCCTTGCTGGTGCTACGGTTCTGAGACCATGGACATGGATCCACATCGCCCGAAAGCGATCTGGGGCTTCAATGGCACCGAGCGTCCTGGCGCTGTGTATCTGGCAGCAGCACTTGCTGGCCACACTCAAAAAGGCATCCCAGCCTTCGGTATTTATGGTAAGGACGTGCAAGAAGCTGGTGACGAAACAATGCCAGAAGACGTCGTTGAGAAGCTCCTCAACTTCGCACGTGCAGGTCTCGCAGTTGGCTTCATGAAGGGCAAAGCATACCTCTCAATGGGTGGCACTTCGATGGGCATCGCAGGTTCCGTCGTCGACTCCTCATTCTGGGAGCGCACACTCGGCATGCGTGTTGAAGCAATCGACATGACAGAGTTCGTCGGCCGCATGAACAAGGGCATCTACGACCAAGCTGAATTTGATAAAGCCCTCGAATGGGTGAAAGAAAACTGCCCAGAAGGCAAAGACTACAACAGCGAAGACACACAACGCAGCCGTGAGCAACTCGACTCCGAGTGGACTGATTCGGTCAAGATGGCGCTTATCGCCCGCGACTTGATGGTCGGCAACGACGAGCTCGCAAAAGCTGGCTTCGGCGAGCAAGCCCAAGGTCACCTCGCGATCGCTGCTGGTTTTCAAGGCCAACGCCAATGGACAGACCACTTCCCGAATGGCGACTTCATGGAAGCGATCCTCAACACATCCTTCGATTGGAACGGCAAACGCCCTCCTTACATCGTCGCGACAGAGAACGACGCTCTCAACGGCGCTGGCATGTTGTTTGGTCAACTCCTGACAAACAGCGCACAGATTTTCGCTGACCTTCGCACTTACTGGAGCCCTGATGCAGTGGCTCGTGTTGCTGACGGCTACAAGCTCGAAGGCGCTGGTGCAGACGGCCTACTCCACTTGATCAACTCCGGCCCTGCTGCACTTGATGGCACAGGCGACCAGAAAGATGCGGATGGCAACCCAACGATGAAGCCCTTCTGGGAAATCACCGACGAGGAAGCCGCAGCAAGCCTCAAGAACACCACTTGGCACCCATCCATCACGGAATACTTCCCAGGTGGCGGCATGAGCACACGCTTCAAGACCAAGGGTGGCATGAAGGCTACAATGATTCGCCTCAACCTCGCTGCGGGTCTCGGCCCTTGCCTACAGATTGCTGAAGGCTGGACAGTCGAACTTCCAGAAAACGTGCACGACGCACTGGACGAGCGCACCAACCCAAGCTGGCCGACTACATGGTTCGCACCACGCCTCACAGGGGAAGGCGCATTCCGCTCGACCTATGAAGTGATGAACAACTGGGGCGCAAATCACTGTGTCATGACTGCCGGTCACGTTGGTGATCTCTACATCACACTCGCTTCGATGCTCCGCATTCCAGTCTACATGCACAATGTGGGTGAAGAGCGCATCTTCCGCCCGAGCTCATGGAACGCATTCGGCACATCCGACCGCGAAGGCGCAGACTTCCGCGCTTGCGAGTCCTACGGCCCGCTTTACACCTAAGCAGGAGCGAACGTCCAACGTCCAACTTTGAATAGAATGAAGCTTCCCGTATCGTGGTCGTGCAATTCAAGATTCGATATTGAACGTTCGGTGTTCGACGTTCACTAACACTTTCGAAACTCCCGTGTTGCCCTAGGCGGCACGGGAGTTTTTTTGTCTCAGTCTCCAAATTCTTAATTCTTAATTCTTAATTCTTAATTCTTAATTCTCATCATGCTCAAAGGTATCTCTCCACTCATTTCCCCTGAACTACTCGCCACTCTAGCAAAAATGGGGCATGGCGACGAAATCATCCTCGCGGATGCACACTTTCCAGCGGATTCTTTCAACGACAAAGTCATCCGCGCGGACGGCCTAAAGATCGACGCCCTACTCGAGGCAATCCTACCCTTGCTAGAGCTCGACGCCTATGTGCCCGACCCACTCGTGATGATGGCCGCCGTCGAAGGTGATTCGCTCGATCCACAAGTTGAGAGCACCTACCGCGCAGCAATCGATAAGCACGCACCGGAAGCACCCGCGATCGCACGCATTGACCGGTT
Source organism: Lentimonas sp. CC4 (assembly GCF_902728235.1). NCBI lineage: Bacteria > Pseudomonadati > Verrucomicrobiota > Lentimonas > Lentimonas sp. CC4. Next base: position 2,312,489 of record NZ_CACVBO010000001.1, on the reverse strand, counting down.
CGCATTCTACGACCGCGCCGAAGCAGCATTCGCCGTCGTCATGACCGGTGAGACCGCGAAATACGGTAACATTCTGTTGAAGAAAGGCGTTACGCCGATTCAGGGGTAGTCGGCTACGCCCTCAGCAGTAACCCTGCTCAATAAAGGGACATCCTGACCATCGAGTCAGGAGTCCCTGTCTTTTTTGGGCCCCGTCTCCAACTGACTTAGCGAACGACAAACATTCACAACGCTCTCAACCTCCCCCCGCAACCCGAGGCTACTTTAAACGGCTAACTGCGCCGCCTTGCTTCATCGCTTTGATGGTATTACGCACATACCGCTCAACGACTTCCTTAACCTTTGTCTCTTTAGCTTCCAAGCGCACTCGATTCCACCAGACAGCATCGGTTTGCCCATTCACGTAGAGCGCAGTCTCCATCGTCGCCACGAATGTGGTATCCCACTCTCCGCCGCCAAACAAACCTGAGAAGACATTGGGCTCCTCTGCCGTCGAACTAGTCTGTTCCTTTTGCACATTCTTTGCCTGAGCAAAAAGAACAGCCAAAGTCGGATCCGCATCGAGAAATTTAGTGAATGTCGCAGCATTCAAGGAAGCCAACTTCGGCATGACCGTAAACGACGGCACCGCATTGATTCCTTCTTTCTTCAGCTCCTCGACCATCTCATTCTCAAACATCACACGTAATTCGGGGTTATACGAGAGCACGGCCACCAGCACTTCATAATGAGGCTCACCCAACCAATTCGGGTCCGAACCAGTGTTGATTAGGGTCAATTCAGTATTCTTGCAGGAGACAAGAAGTAGCAGCGTAAGTAGGCAGAAGAATGGTTTCATCGTGCGGCGATCAAACGAGCGCACAACGATCATGCCAAGATTTTTCGGTAACAATACCGTCGACGAGTTTCAATTGATACGAGTGAAACTCGCCGACAAGCGCAGGCTCAGCGGATCATACCCCCTCGCCTACAAACGCGATATCAACAACTCACGCTCGAAGATCATCTCCTTCGGCAAGTGCTCGAAGAGCTTCAGGAAGAGCTCTTCGTGCTGCAGCGTCTGCATTTTGAGTCGATCACGATCGATATGCATCAACTTATCAAAGTCGACTTCCGTAAAATCAGACATACCACGCCAGTCGAGGTCGTCATAACGCGGCATCCAGCCGATCGGACTCTCTTTCGCACCAGCACGGCCAGTCGCCCGCTCGACGATCCAACGTAGTGGTCGCATATTTTCACCGAACCCAGGCCAGAGCCACTTACCTTCAGAATCCTTACGGAACCAGTTCACATTAAACACGCGCGGCGTCTCTTTGAGGCTACGCTGCATCTTGATCCAATGGCGGAAATAATCGCCCATATGATACCCGCAGAACGGCAGCATCGCCATCGGGTCACGGCGCAGCGCACCCATCGTGCCCTCAGCCGCAGCCGTCATTTCCGAACCAGTCGTTGCACCGAGATACACACCGTGCCCCCAGTTGAAGGCTTGGGTAACGAGCGGCACATCACTCATACGGCGCCCACCAAAGACCATCGCATGAATTCGCACGCCCTCAGGCTTTTCCCAGTTTTCATCAATGACCGGGCAATTCTCTGCTGGTGCAGTGAAACGGCTATTCGGATGCGAGGACGGCGTTTCGCTCTCAGGCGTCCAATCGTTGCCCTTCCAGTCGATCAAATGCACTGGAGCCTCCTCCGTCATGCCCTCCCACCAGATATCACCGTCGTCAGTTAAAGCAACATTGGTAAAGATGGAGTCCTTCGAGCAAGAATCCATCGCGCTGGGGTTTGTCTGATACGACGTGCCAGGAGCGACACCGAAAAATCCGGCTTCGGGATTGATCGCATAGAGACAACCGTCTTCTCCAGGCTTAATCCATGCAATGTCGTCGCCCACACACGTCACCTTATACCCCTCCATCTCTTTCGGAGGAATGACCATGGCGAAGTTCGTCTTGCCGCAAGCACTCGGGAAAGCAGCAGTCACATACGTTTTACGCCCATCCGGCTCTTCCACGCCAAGAATCAACATGTGCTCAGCCATCCAGCCCTCGTCGCGAGCCAAGGTCGATGCGATGCGCAGCGCGAGGCACTTCTTGCCCAGCAGCGCATTGCCGCCATAGCCAGAACCGTAAGAAACAATCGTGCGCTCCTCAGGGAAATGCACGATATGTGTATCCTTCGGGTTACAAGGCCAGGCCACATCTTCCACCCCTTCGTCCAACGGACACCCGACAGAGTGCAGACATGGCACGAAAAAGCCGTCTGTCCCCAGCACTTTAAGCACTTGATCACCGATACGCGCCATAATGCGCATATTAACGACGACATACGGCGAATCCGTAATTTCGACACCGATCTTCGAGATTGGCCCACCGACTGGCCCCATACTAAATGGAATGATATACATCGTGCGCCCATGCATGCAGCCCTTGAAGAGCTCCTTCATCTTATGACGCATCTCCCGTGGGTCTTCCCAATTATTCGTCGGGCCCGCACCATCTTTATTTTGCGAACAAATAAAAGTCTTTGATTCCACCCGTGCCACATCGTTGGGATCGGAACGAAACAGGTAACTATTCGGCCGCTTCTGCTCATTGAGCTTCACGCACATTCCCTTTTTCACCATCTCGGCGAAAAGGCCATCAGCTTCGGCTTGCGAGCCATCACACCAGTGCACGGTAGCTGGCTCGCAAAGTGTTATCATTTTCTCAGTCCACTTTAAAAGCGCCTGATGTTCAGTCTTAGGGTGATCATTAGTAGACATGACTCAAGCGTAGCAAAAAGCGTGCACATGGTAAGCAAAAAGGGGCATTATCCAAAAAAACTCTCCACCAATCACAACAAACCTGCAATTCACTCTTGAACCAAACCCATCCGTCTCCATCTCTCAAATAAGCAATTGATCGAAGCCCTGCCCTTCGACGGACCCGACCTACAGCTTTCCCAAGATGCCTCGTAACAAAAAGCCCTCAGACGACGACAACCTAGAATTCCCGCTCGACACTCCTGCTGACGACAGCAGCACCGAGCCAGCGCTCGACGCAGAGAGCGGCACCGAGCTAGAAACGGCCCCAGAAGAGACCGAGGACATCTTCGAGCAAAAGCCACTTTCTGGCCACGTGGACGACATGTTCAGCGAGTGGTTCCTCGACTACGCCAGCTACGTCATCCTTGAACGCGCCGTGCCGCACGCCAACGATGGCCTCAAGCCAGTGCAGCGCCGCATCCTCCACTCCATGCGCGAGCTGGAAGACGGTCGCTACAACAAAGTGGCCAACGTCATCGGCAACACGATGAAATACCACCCGCACGGCGACGCCTCCATCGGCGACGCCATGGTGCAACTCGGTCAAAAGGAGCTACTCATCGACATGCAGGGCAACTGGGGCAACACCCTGACCGGCGACTCCGCCGCTGCCGCACGTTACATCGAAGCGCGCCTATCCAAATTTGCCCTCGAAGTCGTCTTCAATCCGAAGACCACCAACTGGCTCGCCTCCTACGATGGACGTAACAAGGAACCCGAGACCCAGCCGGTCAAATTCCCCCTACTTCTGGCGCAAGGCGCCGAAGGCATCGCCGTCGGCCTCTCTTGTAAGATCCTGCCGCACAACTTCATCGAACTCCTCGAAGGCTGCATCTCGTTTCTACGCAAAGAGACGCCCGAGATCGTGCCCGACTTCCCGACCGGCGGCATCGCCGACGTCTCCGAATACAATAACGGCAAGCGCGGTGGCCGCGTGAAATGCCGCGCCCGCATCGAAGCGCGTAAAAAGAACCTGCTCGCCATTACTGAGCTACCCTTCGGCAAAACCACCACTTCGCTGATCGACTCGATCATTTCCGCTAACGAAAAGAGCAAGATCAAGATCCAGCGCGTCGAGGACAACACTGCCGACACCGTCGAGATCCTCGTCTATCTACCCTCTGGCGTCGACGTAGAGACTGCCGAACAAGCACTCTACGCCTTCACGGATTGCGAAGTCTCCATCTCGACGAATATCTGCGTCATCGAGAACGATCGACCGCACTTCTACTCAGCCCAAGACCTTCTCTACCTAGCAACCGAGAAAACTCGCGAGTTGCTCAAGATGGAGCTCGAAATCGAACTCGCCGAGCTCGAAGAGAAGTGGCACTTCTCCTCACTGGAAAAAATCTTCATCGAAAAGCGCATTTACCGCCGCATCGAAGAGGAAGAGACATGGGAAGCCGTGATCGAAACCGTCGATGTCGGCCTCAAGCCCTACAAGAAGCTCTTTAAGCGCGAAATCACCCGCGACGACATCCTGCGCCTGCTCGAAATCAAGATTAAGCGCATTTCGAAGTTCGACGCGATTCGTGCCGACGAACTGATCAAAGGCCTCGAAGAACGGATCGAGGAAACACAACGCCACCTTAAGCAGCTCACCAAATACACCATCCGCTGGTTCAAGGAGCTGATTAAAAACTACGGCAAAGGTCGCGAGCGCAAAACCGAGCTCGCCTCCTTCAAAAAAGTCCTCGCGCACGAAGTGGTCATCGCCAACGAGACCCTCTACGTCGATTACAAGGAAGGCTTCGCAGGTTACGGCATGAAGAAGGACGAGTCCGTCTGTAAATGCTCTACCATGGATGATATCATTTCCATCAATCAAGAAGGCAAGCTGATCGTCTCAAAGGTCAGCGAGAAGGCCTTCTTTGGAAAAAACATCCTGCACCTCAACGTGTTTAACCGCGCTGAGCCCAACGCCCTTACCTACTGTATGGTGTATCGCGATGGACGCACCGGCCCGACAGTGGCTAAGCACTTCACCATCGGCGGGGTCACACGCGACAAAGAATACGACCTCACTAAAGGTAAGGCTGGTTCGCGCGTCTTTTACATCTCTTGCTACGCCACTGAAGGCGGCGATCCAGATGCAGTGAAAGTCAACCTCAAGCCAGCCCCTCGCCTACGTAAGACCGAAGAAGAGATCCTCTTCCGCGATCTCGCCGTCCGCGGCCGCGCCACTGGAGGTAACGTCGTCACGAAGAACCCCGTCCGCAACGTGGTTCGCATGACCAAAGCCGCTCGAGAGGAAGCCGAGAATCGGTAACAGACAGGAAGTCCTACCGAAACTGCGACACTGACATTGTCACGCAATCTCCGGACTAGGCGAGCTCGGTCGTGCCGCAGACCTCCGCCATACCAGCCGCATATTCGTCCTCGGCAATAACTGAGAGCGAACGAGATAAGCATACCTCTGCACCCACAGATCGTAAGCACTTCGCAGATACGCGACGTCCCCAACAAAGAGTCCTGTGAGATAGCAAAAGCGAAGGGCGGCGATCTCGCCTTTTAAGAATATTCGCTTTTTACGGCGATCCCCAACCGTGAGAGGCAGCGCCTTTGAACAATTCGAGCAAAGCCTCGGCTTGACAATGCTCAATCGTTCACCTAAACAAGTGAACACTATGAAAGATCTAACCACACGGCAGCAAGAAATCCTCACTTTCATCGAGAACTACGAATGGCGCAACGGCTACTGGCCGAGTATTCGTGAGATCCAGGAGAAGTTCGGATTCGCTAGCACCAATGCCGTAATGGGGCACCTCCGCGCCCTCGAGAAGAAGGAAATGATCGAGCGTATCCCCGGCCAAGCCCGCACCTTTCGCATCAATCGCCCCGACTCACCTGACATGCCCGAGATCCCTGAGGAAGCGACTGAAGTTGTCGACATCCCCGTAATGGGCGCAATCGCAGCGGGCTATCCTGACCGCGTCGAGCCAGCTGGTGAGATTGGCCGTCTACAAGTCGACATTCAAAGCGCAGGCTTTTCCAGCCGTCGCCGCAGTTTCGCACTCCAAGTGCGTGGCGAGAGTATGGTCGATGCCGAAATTTACGATGGCGACATGGTCATCATCGAGCCTCGCGACGCACACGATGGCGACATCGTAGCCGCCCTAATCGATGGCGAGACGACGCTCAAACGCTACATCCAAAAAGCTGGTGAACCACCGTATTTAAAAGCCGAAAACAAATTCTACCCAGAGCTCTACCCTGTCACCGAACTCTGCGTGCAAGGCGTCGCCAAAGCAGTCGTCCGCAGCTTGTAAAGTGATACAGGCATTCCTGCCTGTCAGGACATTTGCTCACCGCAGGTTAATGGCAGCCGGCAAGCCCCGCCCCCGAAACAAAGTTTCGACTGCGTCCTGCATAGCCCGGAGAGCAACACATGGAGGCTACGAACTGAGACCCGATCCAGATCAAATATTGATCTGAATCGGATTAATCAAACTGCGTGCGGAACTCCGCAAAGGCTGCCTGCATTGCAGCGAGCTCGGATTCCAACTGATCGACTCGACCTTCCAACTCTGCGATGCGTTCATTGCGCTGTTGCACTGAAGCCACGGCAGGTTCAACGGCAACCGACGATGGTGTAGGCACTTCTGCCGCAACTTCTTCGCCAAATAGCAAGTGCATGTAACGCGCCTCTTTTTGCCCAGGTGCTTGCGGCAAACGGCGCCATAGCGGGAACGATAGGTCCTCAGTGGTTGAAGTGATCTCTTCATCCACAGCTTCAGTATTAGCAAAAGAGTGCATACGTTCGCTACGAGTGCGCAACTCACCTCCGGTCTGCGGACCGCGCAGCAGCAAGACCGTCAGCAAGGCCTGACTGGCAGGCACGATGCCAAAGCGTTCATCCACGCGATGCTTGTATTTCTGAACTCGCGAACCTGCACCATCCACACGATACAGCAGGTGCTTCTCTCGCAAACCTTCTACTGCCTCTGCGACGATCTCGTCGTCATATTCGACGACTGGATTACGATTCGTCTTCTGATTGCAGGCAGTAATCAAGCCGTTAAATGACAACGGATAAATATCAGGAGTCGTAACCGACTTTTCCATTAAGCAACCCAGCACACGGGCTTCTGCAGGAGTAAGAATCAAAGGAGTATCGTCTAAATCGTATTGCATAAAAGTGAGCCTCAAACTCGCCACAAGACCCTATAAAATCAAGTGCGAAGTATGCAGACGAGTATCTTGGTTCGCGGTGAAGTAAGCGGCTTGCTTTAGGTGGCCAACTACGTCTTCACGCTCAAGTTCCGGAAAATTATCTATTCGAGACAATCAGATACCCTATTGAAAATCAGAATACTTGATAAAATATCCCCGAAACAGAGTTTCGAGGATACGAATTAAGCAACGATTCAGATCAGACAGTGATCGATGCGGTGTAACTCGACAAAAAAGAGGCCGGTGCGCTCTGCATAAAAATATGCTGCGCACCGGCCTCGGTGTAATGCGGTTTAAGCGGTTGGCTTACTTACCAATCTTAACTGGCTTCAAGTTCCAGATTTGCTCGGCGTATTCGCTAATCGTGCGGTCAGAGGAGAACTTACCCATGCTCGCAGTGTTGATGATCGCCATCTTTGCCCAACGCTTCTTGTCGCTAAATGCCTTATCTGCATCTTCTTGAGCGCGAACGTAATCAGCATAGTCAGCCAAGCAGAGATACGGATCGCCACCCTCTAGCAGACTATTGCAAAGCGGAGCAAATGCATCCTTCTCTCCAGGAGTGAAGTAGTCCGAGCGCAACCAATCGATCACAGACTTGAGCTCCCAATTACTGTTGTAGTAATCGTATGGGTTATAGCCTTGAGCCTTGAGTGCTTCAACTTCATCAACCGTGTTACCGAAGATGAAGATGTTCTCATCGCCGACTTCTTCGCCGATTTCAACGTTCGCACCGTCGAGTGTGCCAACTGTGAGTGCACCATTCAGCGCAAGCTTCATGTTACCCGTGCCAGATGCTTCCTTACCTGCAGTCGAGATCTGCTCAGAAATGTCGGCTGCTGGAATCATCTTCTCAGCCATCGTGACACGATAGTTTTGCGGGAAGACGATCTTGATCTTATCGTTGATGCGCTCGTCGTTGTTAACGAGTTCAGCAATTTTGTTAATCGCACGAATAATGTTCTTCGCCAGTGCATACCCTGGTGCAGCCTTCGCACCAAAGATGAATACACGTGGATTCATGTCGTAATCTGGATCGTTCAGCAAGCGGCGGTAAAGCGTCAGAATGTGCAGCACGTTGAGGTGTTGACGCTTGTATTCGTGCAGACGCTTGATCTGCACATCGAAGATCGCATCTGGGCTAATCACCGTGCCGGAATCTTCGAGCACGAAGTCAGCAAATGCCTGCTTGTTCGCACGCTTGATATCCATGTAGCGCTTCTGGAATGCTGCATCGTCTGCGAATTTCGCAATGCCCTGCAGCTTATCAAGGTGCTTCGGCCAATCGCAACCAACCTTCTCCGAAATCAATTCACTGAGTCCTGGATTACATGCGAGCAACCAACGACGCGGTGTAATACCATTGGTCATGTTGATCAACTTGTTCGGATACAATTCATGGAAGGTCTTGAACAGATTCTTCTTCAGCAAATCAGTGTGCAACGCTGCCACACCATTGACCTTAGTAGAACCAACGACTGACAAATATGCCATGCGGATCATCTTTGGATGACCTTCTTCGATGATTGAAAGCTCAGCCTTCTTAGCGCTGTCACCAGGCCATTTAGCTTCAACTACATTTTCGAGGAACTGCGCATTGATCTCGTAGATAATCTCCAAGTGGCGAGGAAGCACCTTCTCAAAGAGTGGCACACTCCACTTCTCTAACGCTTCAGGAAGAAGCGTATGATTTGTATAGTTACAGGTCTTACTGGTGATCGCCCATGCGTCATCCCAGTTCAGGCCGTATTGATCGATCAACAAACGCATAAGCTCAGCGACAGTAATCGCAGGGTGCGTATCGTTGAGCTGGATCGCATTGAACTCAGGGAACTCAGACCAATCACTGTGATTCGCAAGGAAGCGGCGGATGATATCCTTCAACGAGCAACTCACGAAGAAATACTGCTGAACCAAACGAAGTTCCTTACCATTCTCTGTCGAGTCATTCGGATACAGCACCTTGGAGATCGTCTCTCCCATTGCCTTTTCACGCACGGCGTCAACATACCCGCCATCGTTAAAGATGTTGAAGTCAAACTCACTCGATGCCTTTGAATCCCAAAGACGGAGGAAATTCACAGTCTCGCCACCATAACCGACGATCGCGATGTCGTATGGCACCCCTTCAATGGTCTTCTGGTCGACCCAGACAGGACGGAAAGCGCCTTTGTCATCCATATGATGCTCAACACGACCGTAGAGCTGAACTTCTTGCGCAAAATTCGGGCGCATCACCTCCCAAGGGCAGCCCTTCTCCATCCATGCATCCGGATGCTCAACTTGGTAACCGTCTTTAAACTCCTGACGGAACAGACCGAATTCGTAGTGAATACCATAGCCAATCGCTGGGAGATCCAACGATGCCAAGGAATCGAGGAAACATGCAGCCAAGCGACCGAGTCCACCATTACCGAGCCCCATATCCGCCTCTTCATTCGCGATGGCATTGAAATCCTGATCGAGTTCACCCAGCGCATCACGGGTCTGTTCAAACAAGCCCGAGTTGTGCAAATTATTAACCAACAAGCGGCCCATCAAATACTCCAAGCTCAAATAGTAAGCACGGCGCACCTTTTTCTCATGGTGCACACCCTGAGTCTTCATGAAGCGATCAAGCACTCGGTCACGCACGGCGTAACAGGTCGCAGTCCACCACTCGTCCTTCGTCGCGTTCTCTGGGTGACGTGCCAGCGTGAAGCGTAAGTGATTGAGAATCGATGCTTTCATCGAGTCCTTGGTAGATTCAGTGCTAAAGCGAAAGGATGTATCTGTCGCTTTTGTAACCTTAGCCTTTTTGGCTGCGGTTTTTTTAGCCGCAGGTTTTGCGGTTTTTTTTGCTGTATTGGTCATAACGTATTTATGTGTGGAAATTTATAAAATTCTGCCGACGCAGTAATATTTAAAGCGAAAAAATTAACTATTTTTTGAAAATTTGAAAGAGTGAAAGCACAAAAGAGGCCAGTTCTTTGTAAAATCTATGCAACGAACAAGTTGAAACGCTACGCGCACGCAACTATACAAAAAACCTCACGTATTCAACAGTTTACACACAGGGCGCACGCGTGATAATGCGTATTTTCACTCTTAAAAGGATGCCAAAAAAACACCAACATGGCGCAATTTTAGGCATTTGCCCACTTCAGGGATTCGCTAGCTCAGGAGATAGGAGTTTTGCTAGGTGAGTATTGTATGCGAGTGACCATTTACGTGCCCTTCGACTGAATAAGTTCTGCTCATGCGTTAAGCCAAAATGTTTGGAATTGCGGAACTGGAATCGATCAGGATAAGCGCCTAAGAGCCCTTCAGGGATCTCTTTCTGACCAAGCAAAATCCAACCACCCACCTCTCGCCCGTCCTTGTCTGTTCGTGAAAACCACACTTCATAGAAAGTAAGGTCACCACGTTCGTATGCCAGTGAGGCTACCTCAATCGGATCAACTTCGCGTATCAGAGCCGCTTCTGCCTCAGCTCTGTCCTCCATCTGAGTCACATAGACAGCAAGGAAAACAACTGCGAATAACCCAGCAAAACCTCTCCAAACCGGACTCATCGCTATCTATGGTATCAATCTGCGAGCACGCAGGGCAACAAGGCCGCATCCTTCATACCGTGGATGATTTTTTTGTCGGCAGGGCACAATGTCGCCAGCACGCCATGCAAGTGCGCACGCTGCGCTTTTTCATCGACGAAATAATACGGGCACAAACGCATACGTCCCTCCATTTGATAGAGACTGCCATCTTCACTATAGACAGGGTGGCGCAAACGACGCGGTTTCTCGTAAGTCTGCAGAATATGCAGCGAGGTGTCGGCCATGGTGACCGCCTGCTGAATCGCACTTTCCCAGTCGGCCTTCGAAGAGTCACTCCCCAGGGTCACACTCCGTGCGCCCCATGCGCTCTCGTGGAATCCGCTGATCTTAATGATCAAATTACGCTCCTTCTTACTCGCATCCGCCAACTGCAACCAATTAGTCATCGGCTTACCACCAATCAAGGGCGCATCCAACACGGCATTGGGCGGCAACTCCACCGGGTCCATGATCCACGACTGCGGAATCACTCGTTTTAACACGCGATACGAGGCCTTCGGCAACGCCTCCTTCCAGAAATCCTCCAACATGTGGTGATGGAAGAGCGCCAGATTCAGCTTCTCCTCCTGGAACGGCCGCATCGGCGGCGTCAAGCTCAGCTGCGACTCGCGACGCGCCTTCAATAAATGCTCAGCGATCGATACATTCGCCAAATCAAACAATTCCCAGAAGCGATAGATCACATCGACCTGCTGCGGTTCACCATCCATCGGCACACAAATCGTATCCCCGAGCGGCATCACATCGTCGGCATGATACACATACACGCGACGTCCGAGTAGTCGTAGCTCCTCGGCGACCCACTCCATCTCAGGTCGATACGTCGCAGCCTCATCACTGACAAGAATGGCAATCATTGGCGAAATGACCTCCGGCGCGCGACTGCAGAGCGCTTGATAAAACGCCTCCACCATATCCTGCATGCCAGCCCCAATCAGAGCATCGGCATGCACACCTTCATACAGCCGATTTAAAAATGCAGTCAGCCCGATCCCCCCTGGCACCGAATCGATCTCAGTGAGCGCAAATCCGTTTTCCGTCATCAGCAAATCCGGACGCACCACCATTGGCGTCGAACCCCGCAGCGCCTTCGAACGCGCATGCTCGATCAGCGCGTCTGGCTTACCGCGGTCTAGATACTCCGCAACCCACGGCGCCTTAAGTTCGCGATTACGTAGTAAATTCTTCCCCGTTGCCGAGCGCAAATAAAGCGACTCATGCGCGCGGTAGAAATCGTAACACGCCTGCCCGATCAATGCGATCTCAGCCACTTGTTTTGCATCCAACGGAAACGCCACAGGCGAATACCGCCAAGTCTTGTTCTCAAACAAGCTCTGCTCAGAAAAGGCCTTAACCACAGCCGCATGACTCAAACCCTGCACTTCTTCTGCCATCTCACTCATCTCCAAATTCTCTCTCAGCCGCAGATTTACGCGAAGTCGGACCACCGGCACGTAACCATGCATGAATAAACGGTTCGAGCGCACCATCCATGACCGCTTGGATATTACCAGACTCCACACCGGTGCGCAGATCCTTGATCATCTGATACGGCTGGAAGACATACGAGCGGATCTGATTGCCCCAAGCAATATCGCCCTTCTCGCCGTAAAACTTCTCCATTTCGCTGCGCTTCTCGTCCTCTTGCTTTTCATACAAGCGAGACTTCAACGTGCGCATCGCAGTGGCTTTATTTTTAATTTGCGAACGGTCATTCTGGCAGGTCACCACGATACCACTCGGGATGTGCGTTAAGCGCACTGCCGACTCAGTTTTATTAACGTGCTGCCCGCCCTTACCACTTGCACGATACACATCCGTGCGAAGATCCGATGGATCGATCTCTATATCCGCATCGTCTTCCAACTCTGCAATCACATCAACCGACGAGAAGGACGTATGCCGCCGCGCCGCCGAATCAAACGGACTAATGCGCACTAACCGGTGCACTCCACGCTCTGCCTTGGCATAGCCAAACGCATTCGGCCCCGAGATACGAATCGTCGCGGCATTAATGCCCGCTTCTTCACCCGGAGCGATATCGAGCACCTCCACCGAAAAACCTGCACGCTCGGCCCAACGTGAATACATGCGAAACAACATCTCTGCCCAATCACAAGACTCCGTGCCACCCGCACCCGAATTCACAGTCAATAGCGCATTACAGCCATCATTCGGCCCACTCAAAAAAGAGGCCAACTCAAGCTCATCCAACTTCGGTTGCATGCGTGCCAAAGTATCCAAAACCTCTTGCTGATACGACTCGGCATCAGGATCGTCCGCCATCTCATCGACCAATTCAAGCATAGCAGCCAAATCATCCAACTCGACACGAAATGCCTTGGTCGGATTAATCATCGCCTTCATGCGATTCGCCTCGCCAATCACTTTTTGTGCCGACTTCTGGTCATCCCAAAAGCCCGGCTCAACCATCTTCGCCTCTAACTCAGCGATCTGTATCGTCTTGGTATCCCCGTCAAAGATACCTCCAAATATGGCCGGCACGACGGGTGACCTCTGTTATCTGGGAACGCACATCTGGTGTAATCAAATTCATGCGCTAAGATAGGAACGAAGAGCGCACAGAGTTAAAGATAAAAATGGCGAAGCGATACCGAATCCCCCAAAGGTAACGCAAGCACACCTAAACTGGCACGATTCAAAGGACAGTGGATGATTGAATAAACGCGACGTAGCGGGAATTTACTCGGAGACAATCTCAACAATTCTGAATATTATTGTTGGGAAAACTGAGTCGCAGGCGGCTAAAGGAGTTTAAGGCGAAGGAGACACGATAGTGTTCAGTGTTATTGCGGTCTTCGCGAGCAAAGCCCCTACGAATTCAACTCGAATCTCAGGGTAGTGCCATTCGGCGCGTCATCAAATGTCCATCAAGATAATCGCCCAAAGTCCGCTACCCCTCACCTTCAGACGCCGCCTCTTCCTCCGAAGCCTCATCTGTGCCGTATTTTTCAAGTGTATAGACAAACAGCTCCTCTACCTTCTTACGCGCCCATGGCGTGCGACGTAAGAACTTCAGGCTAGATTTAACCGACGGATTCTCGTTGAAGCAGCGAATCTCAATACGACCGCCAAGGCCGTCCCATCCATAATAGTCAGAGAGACTGATGACGATCTGCTCGAGCGTATAGCCGTGTAAAGGGTTCTTAGGTTGTTCGTGGTTCATGCAAGTCAGTGTTTCGTGAAATAAAACGAAGGGCGCAAGATGCCACAGCCAGACAGCTATGTGAAGATTCAAATCAAGTGATTTCTCCCATTGCCATGCGTTTAAACCAGCAACCCATTTTCATTAATATAATTCATGTAAATTATTCATAGTTAAATATCGCGCATACTAAAAGCTGGCACGGCACACGCTAAACCACCCACAAACTCCTAAAACGAATTTAACACTCTTATATATATGAAAAAACAAAACATCGTCGTCATCGGAAACGGTATGGTCGGTTGCAAGTTCTGCTCACGACTCGTTGAGAAGGACACCGACAAACAATTTAACATCATCACATTTTGTGAAGAACCACGCCCAGCCTACGACCGCGTGCATCTTTCCGAATACTTTACCGGTAAGACCGCTGAAGACCTCACACTACAGCCACTCAAATGGTATGAGGAAAATGACATCACCATTCACCTCGAAGACAAAGCCGTCACGATTGACCGTGCGGCAAAGAAAGTCATCTCTGCGAAAGGCGTTGAAGTCAGCTATGACAAGCTAGTGCTCGCAACAGGCTCCTCGCCATTCGTTCCACCCGTGCCTGGCATCGATAAAAAGGGCGTCTTTGTTTACCGCACCATCGAAGATCTCGAAGGTATGATGGAGCACGCCAAAGTCGCATCGAAGGCAGCGGTCATCGGCGGTGGCCTCCTCGGCCTCGAAGCCGCGAAAGCCGCACAAGACCTTGGCCTCGAAACACACGTGGTCGAATTTGCTCCACGCCTCATGGCCAGACAAGTCGACGACGAAGGCGGCGCGATCCTAAAGGACATCATCGAGACTCGTAACATTTCCGTGCACCTCAACAAAGCGACCACCAACATCGCAGGCGAAGGCGCAGTTTCCGGCATGGAGTTCAAGGACGAGACCTCACTCGATGTCGACATGATCATCGTCTCCGCAGGTATTCGCCCACGCGATGAACTTGCTCGTGAGTCCGGCCTCGAAGTCGGCGAGCGCGGCGGCATCCTCGTCAACGATCAACTGCTCACTAGCGATCCAGATGTTTACGCGATCGGCGAGTGCGCACTCTACAATAATTTCATCTATGGTCTCGTCGCACCTGGCTACACCATGGCCGATGCAGTCGCAACCCAGCTCGTCGGCGGCGAAGCTGGTTTCACTGGTGCTGACATGTCAACGAAGCTCAAGCTGATCGGCACTGACGTCGCCAGCTTTGGTAACATCGAAACCAAGGAGCCGCATAAAAATATTACCATCACCGACCCGCATTCAGGGGTCTACAAACGCCTCATCCTCACGGAAGATGGCAAGTATCTGATCGGCGGCATCTTAATCGGCGACGCCGAAGCATACGGCACCCTACTACAGATGACACTCAACCACATGGAGCTTCCCGAAGATCCGATGAAGTTGATCCTTCCAGCCAGTGATGGCTCCGAGGACATCGGCGGCGGCCCAGCAGCACTCCCTGACACTGCGACGATTTGCTCCTGTGAAAACGTCAGCAAAGGCGCGATCTGCGGCGTCATCATTAACGACGGCGTGCGCACACTCGGCGATATTAAGAGCATGACTAAAGCTGGCACTGGTTGCGGCGGCTGCGTGCCACTCGTCACCAAATTGCTCAACTATCAACTCGGCGAGCTCGGCGAAGCGGTCAACACCGATCTCTGTGAGCACTTTGCTCATACCCGCACCGAACTTTACGATATCGTCAAAGTCTCCGGCATCACCACTTTCGACGCCCTCCTCGGCACACATGGCAAAGGCGAACACGGCTGCGAAATTTGCAAACCAGCAATCGGTTCGATCCTCGCATCGATTCACAATGACAAGGTCATCGCTAAATCAAACGCCAAGCTACAGGACACCAACGACCGCTTCCTCGCGAACATTCAGAAGAACGGCACCTACTCCGTCGTGCCACGCGTGCCAGGTGGTGAAATCACAGCCGACAAGCTGATCGTGATCGGCGAAGTCGCCAAAGACTACGACCTCTACGTCAAGATCACCGGCGGACAGCGCATCGATTTATTTGGCGCTCAACTCAACGACCTCCCCGAGATCTGGCGCAAGCTGATCGACGCTGGCTTCGAAAGTGGCCACGCCTACGGAAAATCCCTTCGCACTATTAAATCCTGTGTTGGTTGCAACTGGTGCCGCTTCGGCGTCCAAGACAGTGTCGGCCTCGCGATCCGTTTGGAGAATCGCTACAAAGGCATCCGCTCGCCGCATAAGCTCAAGTCAGCCGTCAGTGGTTGCACCCGTGAATGTGCCGAAGCGCAAAGCAAAGACTTCGGCATCATCGCTACCGAGAAAGGCTACAACCTATACCTCGGCGGCAACGGCGGCATGAAGCCACGCCACGCCGATCTATTTGCAATCGACCTCGATGAGGAAACGACCACCAAATATATCGACCGCTTCCTGATGTATTACATCAAGACAGCCGATCGTCTCACCCGCACCTCGGTATGGGTCGACTCACTCGAAGGCGGCATGGATCACCTGCGCGAAGTCATCGTCGACGACAAACTCGGCATCTGCGACGATCTCGACCAGCAGATGAAGCACCTCGTCGACACCTACCACTGCGAGTGGAAGGACGCGATCGAAGACCCTGAAAAGCTCAAGCTCTTCAAACACTTCGGCAACAGCGACGCCGTCGACCCGAACGTCAAATTCACCCGCGAGCGCACACAGATCAAACCCGCTCTCGAAGGCGAACTCACCAGCGTTTAACACACATTTCCTAATTCCTAATTCCTAATTCTCATGTCAGACACACTTGAACAAACAACTTGGATCGAAGCCGGCAGCGAAGCCGACTTCCCCGAAGGCCTCGGCATCTGCATCCAACACGACGCACTGCAGATCGCCGTCTTCCACTTCAACACCGACGAATGGTATGCCGTGCAAAACCAGAGCCCGTATAACGGACAAATGGTGCTATCCCGCGGCCTAACGGGCACCCAAAACGGAGAGCCCAAGGTTGCATGTCCGCTGCACAAGCACACCTTCTCACTCCGCACGGGCGAGTTTCTCGGCGAAGGCGAGCTAGCCAGCCTGGTCACCTATCCCGTAAAACGCGAAAACGGCCGCGTTTACCTACAGGTCTAAAACACCATTCGCCAAACCACCTTCAAAAACGGAGCACAGACGTGCTCCGTTTTTTTGTGCCACACACCATTAGCAACGACCAGCAAGAACGGTGGCTTCGTAATGCTTAACCGCATCTAGAAGTGCCATCTCACCTGGAACTTCATTACGCTTACAGAACTCCTCCCAGATCACCGACCATGGCAATGCCTTCGCTTGCTCAAGCAGGGCTAAGCGTGTGGTATAATCACCAGCAAGTTCTGCTGCTCGCAATTGCTCGCGAGGTTCCAGCAACGCAAGGAGCAAAGACTTCTGAGCGGCACGCGTGCCGATCGCCCATGCGCCGATTCGGTTGATCGATGCATCGAAGAAATCGAGACCAATGTGAGTGCGCGGCAGCACGTCGCAGCGGACGAGTTCCTGCATAATTGCCTGCGTTTGATCGTCGAACAGCACCACATGGTCACTGTCCCACCGCACACCGCGAGACACGTGCAGCAACAACTCTGGCACATACATCATCACGGAAGAAATCTTATCTGCAATTCCTTCGGTCGGATGGAAGTGACCTGCGTCGAGGCAAAGCGCAGTCTGATTTTTGATCGCATACCCCATGTAGAATTCATGCGAGCCAACCACCATACTCTCCGACCCAATACCAAAGAGCTTACACTCCACCGCATCAATATGGTGCGCAGGGTTTAGTTTTTCAGAAAAGACTTCATCCAAACTGTCAGACAATCGCTGGCGGTAGCTCTGACGATCCGCCGGCATATCCTTCATACCATCTGGCACCCAGACATTCATCACACTAGCAGTTCCGAGTTGCTCGCCCATCGCTGCACTGATCACTCGACTACGCTTACAATGCTCAATCCAGAAAGCACGGATTTCTGGATCGGGGTGGCTCAACGTCAGGCCATCATCTGCCTTCGGATGCGAGAAACAAGATGGATTGAAATCCAGCCCAATCCCTTGCTCCTTCGCCCAATCAATCCAGCTCTGAAAATGCTTCACTTCAATCTGATCGCGATCGACAGATTCGTCGCCAAAATCACCGTAAATCGCATGTAGGTTTAAACGATGCTTCCCTGGCAGCATAGAGAGGACTTTCTCCAAGTCCTGACGTAATTCAGCAATCGTGCGCGCCTTGCCAGGATAGTTCCCCGTGACGGCGAGGCCACTACCAAGCGCACCAGCGCCAGCCTCAAAGCCGACAACATCATCGCCTTGCCAGCAGTGTAATGAAATCGGCGTCTTTGCCATGGCCTCTAGGGCCTGCTCCACATCAACGCCTAGCGACGCATACAATTCTTTTACTTGAGTAAACATAGTTCTACAGGATTGGTTAAAACGCCAAATTATACCCCCATATACTAACAATTGGAATACACCCTCTGACATTGTATTTGCACTTTTTGACATTACTAAACTCAATGAGTTCATGTCTCATAGTCCGCAAAGTTTCAGTCGCTACCTCCCAACAGACCAGCAGGCAAAGGAATGGGGCTGGAGGTTAATTCACGCGGGGCGCCAAAGCGTGCCGCCGCATTCAAAATACCCCCATACAGGTCACCCATTGAGTCACCTTTTTGACACAGATGGTCGTCGAACCTTGGACGAATTTCAGGTCGTCTACATCACTAAAGGGTCTGGCACCTTCGAATCGCGCTCCCTGTCGGAGACGATAGTCAATAGTGGCGATGCCATATTGCTGTTCCCGAATGAATGGCATCGCTATAAGCCTGATCCAGAAACTGGCTGGTCGGAGTATTGGACGGGGTTCCTTGGCCGCGAAGCGAGCCGCATCATGGGGTCTTTTTTCTCGCCTGAGGAGCCGATCTGCAAGGTCGCCCAGGGCGATGCATTGATCAAGCACTTCGATCAAATTCTACACTGGATACAGCAACCCATCGCCGCCAAGGAGCAAGTGCTCGCGAGTCATGTGCCCCTCATACTCGCATTTCTTAAATCAGGTGCGCTAACTGTCGGTAGGTCACAGAGTAAAGATGCAGAGCTGGTGATTCTGGCAAAGGCTACGATGCTGAACAACTTATCGACGCATACTAACCTTGAAGCCCTCGCAAGTGAATTGGGTGTCAGCTATTCGCGCTTTCGATTCGCATTCAAAAAAGAGACCGGCTACTCACCTCGTGAGTTCGAGAATACGATCAAGCTCAACCGCGCGCGCGATTTGTTAATACGCGAGCAACGAAGCATCTCAGAAACCGCAAGCGAACTCGGCTACTCGTCCGTCTATTACTTCTCGCGAGCCTTCAAAAAGCAGTTTGGCCATTCACCCAGCAAATGCTCAATGTAAGCCTTGGGAGGGTCCACCTGCCCCTGTTAAACAAGGGATCTCAATAGCAAATCATTGAAGTTATTATGTATCCCACGTTGATATTTATGTCAATAAATGCTCATTATACTTCTTTTGGTTGACATACCTCAACTAGAGATGAGTATTATTTCAATACTCCCCTCCAAGAATCTACTACCTCCTAGAATGACTATCCACAGTAATAAAAGAAATGACGGCTTTGCATTGGTAATCGCACTGTCACTGATGGCATTCGTGCTATTGCTGATTCTGAGCATGGTCACTTTAATACAGGTTGAGACCGAACAGTCCGCGCGGAATACAAAGATTCAATCGGCACGTCAGAATGCGCTATTGGGTCTCAACATCGCTTTAGCTGACCTACAAAAGACCGCTGGCCCAGATGCGCGCATCACTGCAACGGCTGACATCCTAAGTGATCGAGCGACTATCGCTGATAGCCAGAAGCTAGTGACTGGAGTCTGGAAATCAAATGATATTGCAAACCAGATCGATGCGAATCTCAGCGCGACTGACATCCACAAGTGGAGCGTGCGAAAAGGTGCGAACAACAGCACTGCACAAGATGCCGCCACCGGAATCAATGCCCTGACGTGGGAGAATGGCCCAGAATGGCTACTCTCTTCCGAACAGCCAATCACCTCACTCGACACGCTAGATCTGGAGAGCATCAACCCCAGCCTCGGCACGGTCGCACTGCTACGCACGAAGCAACGCCTCGCCACAGGGCGCCCCGGCGTAATCACGATCGAAACCGAGGCCGGTGTGGTGCCCATCCTTGACGCAGGCGCCACCACTGGCGGATACGCTTGGTGGATCGGCGATGAAGGTGTGAAAATAAAAATAAACAGCAACGAGAGCTTTGCCCCTGCTGGCACGACTGAAGAAGATTTACTCGCCCTTGCGAACAACTTCAGCCCGGCCTTCAACCAATGGACCGAGCTCAGCCTCAGTGATGATGACTGGAAGGAAGACCTATCAAAATACTTCGACACCAGTAACATTTTAAGCAGCACCAGTTATAGCCCCACTCAGAAAGAAGAAAAAATCATCGAACTGGCGGATCATTGGACAGCACATAGTTTTGGTGTGTTGTCCAATGTTCGCGATGGCGGCTTAAAGAAGGATCTCTCGCGCGGGCTCGGCGATCAGTTTGACACCACCCTAGCGGGACGTCCGATGTGGTGGGTGCGCACTAATAGCGACTACTATCTCAAAGGTGGACTGTGGGATGTCGCGCAATCCTATGCCAATAGCTATCGCCCCTATCCACTATGGCTAGCAGGCTTCGGCGATGGCTCCGCGCCCGCAGAGGATCAAGTCGGCGACTACAATAGCACCAGCAACTATTATTACATCAAAAACATCAACAACGACGGCCCGGCTGGTTTTACCGATCCGACTGATAATAGCACCGCATTTGAACCACGTGGCCCGGGGCCTTTTGCTACAACCAACACTCAGTTTGTGCCGTCTGAAGATACTGCCTCCACCTATGCCAACGCCACACGCTGGCTCTACACGAGTGGCCCAGGCGCCAGCGATGCTGGCTTACACAATCCAATCCACAACCAAGAGACTTCCGTCAACGTCAACAATAAGCGCCAACAGCCGATTCAACACGTCATCGCACCAGTAGTGCTAGGCACTGTCGCCGAGCTCGCGCTCAGTAGCGCAACAGCCGCCGACCTGTGGGATCTCAATTTCTCCGATGCCAACGGTGACCATGCCTATTGGACGCGGGAACGCATTCTCACCAATCTAAGCATCTCCGCCACACCCGCTGCACTCACTAAATACTACAAGCAGCTCAATACCAGCGATCCCGCAGAATCCGCACTCGCCGACGCACTACGCGACAACCTCGCACTACACGTCATCGTGCGTCCGTATGCCATGGTGTGGAATCCTTACAACGTCAGCTTGAACGATTTCGAAGTCGAAATCCGTTGGTTTTCTGGACACGTTAATAAGAACAGCGTGCCTAATCTCGCCGAATACGATTTCGCGATACTAGATGGTTCTGGTAATCCACTCATATTTAACGTGCCCTCCGATAAACCAAGCAGAGACTCCGCAGCAAATTTTGCTGATAGCGAAGCCTTACTGCTAGGAAGCCTGACACGCCGCAAAGAAAAGCAATCGCGCCTCGATCTAGTCGGCATGGATCCTTACAATGTGCTCAATCTTAAAATCGAGTCCGATACTCCAATTGCTCCCGGTCAAATTCAAATGTTCGCCATGGATGGCATTGCCGAACCCAAAACAGGCGGCAATGTATTAGTCTCCAGCGCCAGTAATCCCTCCACGACACTCAACGGGATCGTCTCGGCCGCACTGCCACATAAAACTCTCATCCCGCGTGGCACACCTATCAGCGGCATCTCCTACCACGTGCAAGCACGCTCCGAATACGACACTGACACCAGTTGGGGGATCGACCTCTACATGAGCGACGTCAATGGCGACAGCGCCAACGAACGCATCGCGAACGCCGGCAACACCCGCGCCCGCGCGATCGCAGCCTCCATCCCATCGCTCGATTCCCAAGCTGGCACCAGCGGCCGACGCACGGTCCGCCGCCTATTTAACTCTGCGACCAACATCGAAGACCTCAGCCCAGCCGGAGCCGCCGTTGATGGCCTCGCTTATAACCGTAGTGGCAACGAGCTACTGAATAACGCCGATCGCTACCTAGACATTGTTGACGACGTCTCATTCCGCGGCGTGCAAGTGCTCGGCTACCTCGCATCCCTCTCCCTACCTGCGGATCGCCCGGCAAGTGAGGGATTGCCACTCTTCGCGCAATTTAACCCAGCCGCACAAGCTTTCCTGCAAGTTACCGACAACAATCCAGATGGTTTCCTATGGTCCACTGAGGTCTATGATCCTTCCAGCGCATTCGTCACGCCCGGCATCGAAAATATGATTAACGGGGTGCCACGCTGGGGTAACGAATTCGGCCCCGGCGGCCAAGACAACATCATCGTCTACGACATTCCGCGCTACCCTCTGCAATCCGTCGGCAGCCTGATGCACGCAAATCTAGGCATCTACGATGTGCAGCCGACCTACACCATCGGCTCCGGATATGCCTCACCTTTTACAGAGATCGGCGAGACATACGCCGTGCGCAGTTTCAGCAAAGCATCCGGCAGCGGGAGCCTGAACTACTACCTACCCGACGCCAGCTATCTCTATAATGAAGCCCTCTTCGACGACTACTTCTTCTCCTCGGTGCCCGACGAAAGCAGCGCGCGAGACAACAATACCACTCCCCCCTTCAATCAAGAGTTCGACGAAACCTATCTGCTCGCTGGCGGGCAACTACCTAATCCGCGCATCGTCCCTACTGTCCGCACCGTCAGTATGACAGAGCTGAGCGACTTCGACACCGCCGCCGCACACCTAATGGTTGATGGCGCATTTAACGTCAACTCGACGTCCGCTCTAGCATGGAAGGCACTGCTCGGCCACCTGCAAACAGTCAACATCCCCGGCATTAACCTCAACGATGAGTTCCCACTGCTGCGCTTTGGCGACAACGCGCAAGACAGAGCCACTGACATCAATAGCAGTTGGAGCGGCTTCCGAGCCCTCAGTAGCGCAGAACTTGATACACTCGCAACAAGCATCGTGGAGCAAGTCCGCGAGCGTGGCCCCTTCGTATCTATGGCCGACTTCGTCAACCGTCGCTTGGAAGACACGGATCTGGGCAATCGCTCCGCGCTACAAGCAGCACTTGATGACACCGTCAACACCACCAGCCCTGGCCTCACGCAGCCCGCTCAATACAATCCTCACGACGACTGGACTGGCACATTCCGCACACAAGCTCTCGCTAGCGATCAGTCTGCTGGCAATACGGGATGGTTACTACAGCCTGATCTCCTGAAGACACTTGCTCCTGTGCTCACGCCCCGTTCAGACACATTTACCATCCGCAGCTATGGCAACACCTTGAATCCAATAACTGGGCAGGCCAATGGCGAAGCATGGTGTGAAGCCATCGTGCAGCGCTACCCCGAATATATCGACGACTCGCCGAGCGAAGAGCCCGCATATATCAAAACATGGCAAAACGACAAATGGAAATATACTAGCAATAATAACGCAGCCCTCTCCCAAGCAGCACGCACCTATGGTCGAAAATTTAAAATCATCAGCTTTCGCTGGCTCACTAAGGATGAACTTTAACCAACCCAAAATGCTACAAACACTACGCATATTCCTTTTATTTATCGGCACAAGCCTGCTACTGGATGCTGCCGATGATGCGATTCGCACCCAATTTCAATGTCTGGGATGGGCTCCTATCCCACACCCAGTATACGTCCTTAAAGGGCAAAAGAAAGAATGGATCAAAGTGCCACATCGCGGACTCTCCGCCACCTACGATTACTACGGCCCCAGCCCCATGGTTATCTACAGGGAAGGCACCAATGCAGAAGGCTTGAAGTTTGACCAACCCGTGGCCTCGGTGCCCATTGACAGCAAGCGCTCGGTCTTACTCATTTCGCCCAACGCCGATCGCCTGCAAGTGAAGCGCCTAGACAATGGTCAAATGTTTATGCCCGCACACGTAAGCATCTATAATCTAAGCAACGACTCCCTCGCCTTTGCTCTGGGCGAAGACCGTTTCACACTGCAACCGAATCAAAGCCACTTTGCAGATATGACGAAAGATCTAGAGCTCAACAGTCCCTCTATTCCACAGCTAAAAGCTTCGATCGCAGCGCCCGACCAAGAAGGAAAGTGGAACCTCATCTATCGCAAGCGCTGGCCACTTAGCACCTCGTCCAGCATCCTCGTGTTTGCCATCAACGACAATGAACACGTCAAAGTGCAACTCGTGCGCAATCCAGACGTTAAATAACGCCCAACAGACTCATATACGTATTTTTTACTTCCCCCTGCCGGAAATTGATCTAATGCTTGGTCAACACAGCATATGAAAAAGCCAACTAAAGCCATCGAGAAGACCTACAACTGGGATGATTTCTTTCCCGCCGAACATAGTCACCACGTTTTTCGCTCCAAATTCAATAAGGGCAAAGGCAGCTTCTACCATGCACAGAACTTCTATGACCTAGCATTCGTTGAAGATGGCAAAGGCACGCACGAAATCAACGGACACCGTTACAAAATCTCCAAAGGCGATGTGCTGATCATCACCCCAAAGGATGCACACAAAGTAACGGCCTCCTCTAAGAACGAGCTGTTCATTACGAATATCGGCATGAAGCCCTCTGTCGTCACGCATGCCAAGCGTCGCTACCCAAACCAGTTCAGCTGGTTTCAAATCGACGACATCAGCAAGGCCGCATTCCACCTAGACGAAGAACGCCTCGCTGCCGTGCATGACGCGATCGAGACACTCGCCCTTGAACCACGCGAACCCGCAGCCATCGACCGCTTTATTTTAAACCTCACACCGCTCATTCCGCTACGTTTCCAAGAAACCAAAATCGCTCCAGACTGGCTCGTCAATGCGATGGAAATTTTCCGCGAAGAACGACCACTACCCGAAGGTGTCGATGCGCTCGTGCGCATCAGCGGCAAGACACCCGCGCACGTCTCTCGCAGCATGAAACGCTTCTACGAGCAAACTCCTACCGACTTCGTCAACGACATACGCCTGCAAAGTGTCTCTCATCAACTTTTGATGACAACCAAAAGCGTGGAAGAAATCGCCTACGACTGCGGCTTCAACAACCTGCCACACTTCTTCAAGCTATTCCGCCAAACGTTCACGGTCAGTCCCTTACAATTCCGCCGCGGCCAACAGCAAGGAACTCCAAACCAATAGCCCTAAGAATGCTGGCTATTGCTATTAAATAGATTTTTTAGCCATTTTCATATGCCACGTTGACAAGTGGCCATTTTCACTGAAGCATAGGTAAAATCCCGCAAGGCTGTGCCTTGCCGCGAGCAACCGACCTGCTTCAGCATGAAAAAACGAAATATCATTCTCCTGTGCCCCGATGAAATGAAGGCAACCGCACTCGGTTGCTATGGCAACACACACCCCGTCAGTCCGCACATCGATCAGCTCGCAGCGGAGGCAGCTTATCAATTCGAGCAATGCCACACGGTGCACCCGAAATGCACACCCTCACGCTGCTCATTACTCACCGGCACCTACCCGCATGAGCTCGGGCATCGCACGCTCGACATTCACACGGCTCCACACGAGCCCAACCACATTCGCACCCTCAAGGAGCAGCACGGCTACCAGACAGCACTCATCGGCAAGAACCACGTGGTTGATGCAGAGACAATGCCCCTCACCTTCGACTACCGCATCGATGGACCAGGCAAGCAACAGCTCGAGCCAATCCAAACACCGATGCCCCGCGGGTCATATTGGGTGGGTAAAGATCCAAACAAATACGAAGACTTTAAAGATACCACACAAACCGATTGTGCACTCGAGTGGATTGATCAACTACGCGATCCAGAAAAGCCGTTTTTCCTATGGCTCAATTGGGGACTACCACACCCACCCTACAGTGCTCCTTCAAACTTCTACGGTGTAACTGATCGCTCCAAAATCAAGCTGCCGACATTCGATGATCCAACGGATAAGCCAGGCTACCATAAAGCACTTCACGAAGCATATGGTCTCGATCGCATGACCGACGAGGATTGGATCGAAGTAATCGGGACTTACTACGATATGGTCGCCTTCATTGACCATGAAACCAAACGTATCAATGACTACCTGCATGAAAAAGGCATGGCAGAGGACACCATCGTCGTCTTTTGGTCAGATCATGGGGACTTCGCTGGCGAGCATCAATTGCCCGAAAAGTGGGATACCTCTTTCTACGACTGCATCACCCGAGTCCCGCTCATGATGTGGGGAGGTGGCATCCAGAAAGGATCCTCCGATGCACTCGTCGAGAGTATCGATATATTTCCCACCCTCTTTGAGTTTATGGGATACGCCCCAATCCGAGGCATCGCAGGTCGATCCGCATTGCCGGTAATGAATGGCGACAGCGATACGCATCGCGACTTCGTATTCTGCCAAGGCGGCCAAGAACCAGAGATGCTAAAACTCGTCGTCGCACCAGATGCCAAGCCACGGCCATGCACCGCATACCAGCAAAAACAATCTGCTCTCTACTTAAATACATCGATCAATATAAGAGCAAAAATGATACGAGATCATGATTGGAAATATATCTATCATCAATCGGGCTTTGAAGAACTTTATGACCTAAAGCAAGATCCGGACGAAATCATAAACCTCGCGCATTCAGAACCAAACCACAAACAGCTCCCCCACAGGCGAATGCAACTGATGAACAAGCTCGTCGATGCTGAAACACGCTGGCCGGACCAAGCATACCTAGAGTCCTAACCGCCCTAAAAGGTTATAATTACACAATTTTATACTATTAATGGTCTATTTATATCAATGTAGCATTATTTCCAATTGACGAAGGTAGATACCAGACGATAGGGTATGCGCCCTACCCTCAAATCTACCGCCATGAAATCTTTATACTTCTCCATCTCACTACTCGCGATCCTAAGTGCAACTCAAACACATGCTCAGTTGCACTTTGAGAACGGCAGGACACCAGTCGTCGACTTCACCACTTCAATCAACCAAGTAAACAATTCCGCTTATGCTGGGCGCGGACGATCAGAATCGATGAAGCCCGGCCAATTAGGCGACCAATTCTGGGCAGCCAACGACAATGGCTTTGTCAGCTCAAACATAAGTGGATCCTACGCTGCTGGCATTATAACTGCGGGGGAAACAGACCGAATCAAAGGTGGCTTCTATGCGGCAGAACCGACCCATCCAGGCAATCGCGCCTTCGCTTATTGCCCCGCAAATGACAGGGTCGAAGCCTTTGAATTCCGGATCAAATTCCTCGAAGACACTGATCAATGCTTCGTCAGCTTCGACGCCTTTCTACTACAACAGACAGATCGACGTCGTGTCGGATGGGAGGTTTCTTACGCGATCGATCCACAAGGATTAGCGACTACCGTAGATGAAATGGATACTCTCAACTTCAAGAAACTCCCCTCGCTCGATATTCTAAATACAGAACCATCAGAACTGCACAAATGGACGACACTGGGCAACCTTGAAGGTCATATTAAAGAGCAGCTAAAAGCAGACGATGACCTGATCCTTCGCTTCCGACAAGTCAGTCTCAT
The DNA here is from genome assembly GCF_902728235.1 of Lentimonas sp. CC4. Lineage (NCBI taxonomy): Bacteria > Pseudomonadati > Verrucomicrobiota > Lentimonas > Lentimonas sp. CC4. The sequence continues at coordinate 2,285,080 of NZ_CACVBO010000001.1, read as the reverse complement.
GGGGATAGGGGGCAAGCGCACCGTTGTAGCGATCGACAACCTTCAAGCCTATCAAGACATACCCGAACCTGCAGCCTATGCGTTGCTCATGGGCCTCCTCGGCTTAAGCCTGCACTGTTTCAAGCGACGCAGACACATAGCTGCTGCCACCTGAAATCGCAAAGCACCGTGTGATGCCAGCACGACCTCTACATGGAATACTGCGAACGCACCTACGAAAACTATTTAAAAGACGGATATAAACGAAATTACTTCGTCAATATATTCGACGTCGGGTTCTACAGCTTCGGGATCAATATCGCATCCCGCGAAGTCATCGTGCCCGCATTACTCATCTACCTCGGGGCAGGCAATGTAGTGCTTTCGCTGATACCATCACTGATGCTGATCGGTTCAACACTGCCGCAACTACTGTTCTCCTCTAAAGTCGAAGGCATGCCTCGCGTCTTTCCCTTCCTGCGTATCATTTGTATTCTGCAGCGTATCCCATGGCTCCTGTTCGCTATCGCCCTGCCGTTGCTAGCAGATCGCCACAACAATGCACTGATCGCACTTTTCATCCTATCGTCTTTGTTTTCGTGGATCATGGCAGGTATCGGCAAGCCCGCGTGGAGCGAACTGATGGCCAAGTCGATGCCATCACACAAGCTCGGCCCACTCTTCAGCCACATGGCACTCATCGGTAGCGCATGCACCATCGCGGGCAGTTTCTTGGTGGGCTACATCATGAAGAACGACGCGCTCGCATTTCCCTACAACTATACCATCATCTTCGGGCTATCCGCCATGATGTTGTGGTTCTCCTTCTTCTTTTTTAATCTGAATCGCGAACCCGCCAGTCGCCCTGCTCACGACTATCAGCACACCGATCTAAGAACCTACCTCGCGAGCCTTCCACAAATTTTCAAGAACGATTCGGATCTAAAGCGCATCACACTCGCCCGCATCTTAGGCCAATCCAACACCATCGCACTCGCATTCTTAATGGTTTACGCGATCAAAGTGGCAGCCTGCAGCAATGCCGATATCGGCCGGTTTGTCATACTCGGCACGATCGGGGCAACAGTGACTTCGATCGCATTCGGCCACCTAAGTGCACGTATCGGCGCTCGTAAATGCCTCATGCTCTCAGCGCTCTTCTGCATCCTAACACTGACCATTCCACTACTCAGTATCTCGATCGCCGCTCTTTCTGTCGCCTTCATTTTTCAAGCGATGAACAAAACCAGCCAGCAGATTTGCAGCGACTTGCTCGTCATCAATCATGCAGGCTCTAAAAAGCGCCCCACGCACATCGCACTCGCTGGCACACTCTCCGCGCCCTTCTTGATCCTCTACGCACTCGGCGCAGCCGCACTCGTTGAGTTCACTGGCTTCACACTCCCATTCCTCATCGCAATTCTCTGTAATATCGGAGCAATACTTGTCCTACTTAAATTGCCCGAGCCCACCAAACACAGCTAAGCACACACATGGAATACGCAGACTCACACAACCTTCCAGAATCTATCCCAGTCTGGCCAACCAACCAGACACCTTACGCATCCTCAGAGGACGATGTGCTCCCACGACTCACCTACTATTTACCCAGTGATGAATACCGCACCGGCCAGTCAATGCTCATCCTCCCTGGTGGTGGCTACGGCATGGTCTCGACCACCAAGGAAGGGCACCGTCCCGCGCAATTCCTAGCCGCCCATGGCATCGCCGCAGCGGTGCTCGAGTATCGCCACTCGCCACAGCGCCACCCCGTGCCACTCCTCGACGCACAACGCGCACTCCGCATCCTACGCCAGCGAGCCAGCGAAACCGACGGCCTCGAGCCCAATCGAGTCGGCTGCATAGGCTTTTCCGCCGGTGGCCACCTCTGCGGCACAGTCGCTACCCAACCAACACACGCCGACGGCTTGCTCGAAGACGCACTCAAAGCAATCGACACACGGCCCGATTGCTTTGCCATGATCTATCCCGTCGTCTGCCTCACACACAACTGCGCGCACCGAGGCTCACGCGATAATCTACTCGGCCCCGGTCACAGCGAAGCAGACGCAGAAGCATTTTCGATTGAGAACAACATCAACACGGGCACGCCTCCTTGCTTTATCGCACATGGACAAAACGATCCATCCGTGCCTGTAGAAAATGCGATCCGCCTCTACCAAGCACTGACCAGCGCCAAGGTCGAAGCCACTATGCACCTCTACGAAAACACCGGCCACGGCATCGGACTCGCCGCCAATCACCCATGGGGCAAGGCACTCTTAGACTGGTTGAAGTTGCGCAACCGCGCGCAGTAAACCGTAGCTGTAATCACTCACATAGAAAAGTCCTCCCCCAGCTATGGCTGGGATTTTTCCGCCCTAGAGCAAGCGTAGCAATGCGACGCCAGTCACATCGACAGAGACAAAGGCCCTACTCCGCAACGCGACCAGGTTCGCCACGGCCAGTGCCCTTGATCCCTAGACGATTATCGCCTAAATCAGCACGCACTTTTGTAGCAATCGCGTTCAGGTGCTGAATGACTTCGATCTGATCCGCAGCCACGTCATTGGCCTCACCCGGATCGAGTTGCAGATTGAACAAGCGCTCAGGCAGCACGGTGTCAGGGTCGCCGAATAACTCGGTCGCCGCAGCAGCATCGTCGCCATATGCATGCCAATGGTCATCCTTCACTTTGCGTGAAAACATGATCTTCCAATCACCGTGACGCAGACCGCAGAGCTTCCCATAGTGGTAATAGAAGAAATGCTCGCGTGGCGACTTCTTCGCGGTGCCGATAAAATACTCTGCCATGTTATGCCCATCATTTGATGGGATGTCTGCTTCTGCGATACCGCACCAAGCCAGCAAGGTCTCGAACAGATCCAGCTGGCTCGACATACCATCGAGCACACGATCCGCAGGTATCACCCCGGGGTAACTCACGATCCCTGGCACACGAAAGCCGCCTTCGTATTGATTTGATTTTTGCCCACGCCACATTCCGGCACTACCGCCTGCAGTATAGTCCACACGGTTCCAAGGCTGCCATGGACCATTATCAGAAGTAAACACCACGATCGTATTATCGCGCAAACCACGCTCATTGAGGTGCTGCAATAAGCGACCGACCTCAAAGTCCAACTCTTCTACCACATCCCCATACGGCCCGGCCTTAGAACGACCGGTAAATGCTGCAGTCGTCGCGAGTGGTTTATGCGGCATCGGGTGCGCCAAATAAATAAAGAATGGCTTCTCGGCGCTAGCATCGATGAATCGAATCGCCTCATCCGTCACACGACGCGAAAGCGTTGCCTGCTCGTAAGGATTCTCAATCACCGCTTCATCGCGTAGGAATACGTAGGGCTCCATATCATTGCTGTAAGGAATTCCATAAAAAGTATCAAAGCCATGGCGTGTCGGTAAAAACTGCGGATGATGGCCAAGGTGCCACTTCCCAATTGCCGCAGTCGCATAGCCTGCACTGGAAAGCACTTCAGCGATCGTCGTCGTGGACTCAGCATCCAAGCCAATCGTCGCGTGTTCATTGACGACTCCATTCAAACCAGTTCTAGGCGGATAGAGCCCCGTCAATAAGGAGGCGCGACTAGGTGTGCAAACCGATGCCGCGGCATAGAAACTAGTCAACCGCACGCCTGATCGTGCCAGTGCATCAATATGTGGCGTTTGAATTTGCGGCGCTCCATAAATACTCAAGTCCGCATATCCCTGATCATCCGTGTAGATCAATAACACATTCGGCTTAGCCGTCTCGGCCGACAACACAGCACAGCAACCAAACATGAACAAAGCGAAGAGCACACGCTGAACAGGGCTATAAATAGAATATCTTACAAATTTCATTTGAAAAATAAATATTCTTCATTGACCTTTAGTCAATAAATTAAGACTTTAAGTATCTCAGGTTTACCAAACCCCTCATTCTAAAGCTCATTTATCTCGCAATAATCACCCCAAGCCCGAACTGACCATATAACATGATCAGCTACAACTAGCGCAAGGGAACAAACCTCTTAGCATATGCATTGGATCGACTACACAGTTATCATCACCGCCCTTCTCGGCATTACCCTCTACGGCTCAATGTTTGCCAAGAAGGCTGGCGGCAGCACCGACGAGTTCATCCTCGGTGGTCGAAAAATGCCCTGGTGGCTCGCAGGCGCCTCGGTCGTCGCGACCGGATTCAACGCTTCGACGCCTCTATCCGATGCGCGCAAGATCCGCACCGATGGGTTCTCGGGACTCTGGTTCACATGGCAAGGGATCATCGTTGGCAGCCTCGCGACTATCTTTTTCTCTCGACTATGGCGCCGCTCGCGATTGACCACAGCGGTCGAATTTTACGACATCCGCTACTCAGGCAAAGCCGCACAATGCGCCCGCACCTATGATGTCGCCGTGCTCGGTATTATTAATGGCTGCATTTGGTCAGCGATCGGCTTAGTTGCCATGAAAAAAATCGCCCGTGTGATGTTTGGCCTACCGGAATATTTCGCCGTCGCAGGTTTGAATATCCCGTCCGACTGGGTCGTCGTCATCGGCACAGTGATTCTCGCACTCACCTATGCCTCCGCTTCGGGTGTGTATGGTGTGGTCTGGACAGACTTAGTCGAACTCATCATCGCAGTCGGCGCGTCTTACTATCTCTTCTTCTTTGTATTCAAAGATGTAGGCTGGAATGTCGGCCTCCGCGACAGCGTGCTCGGCCTCGAAGATGGCATGGGAACAAAACTACTCAGTATGGTTCCTGAATTCGGCCCCGCACTGATCGTGCTATGGTTCATCCAACCACTGATTAGCCTAGGCAATATCAACCCTGGGGTGCAGCGCATGCTCACTGTCAAAGACGAGCGCGAAGTGCTCTACACACACTACTTCTCGACGATTGCGAACTTCGTCATCAAACCTTGGCCGTTCCTTATTTGCGGCCTCGCTTCGATCTTCCTAATTTCTGATGCCTCGTTGATCGAGAACTGGAACCCAATCACCGACACTGCGGGTAACATCATGCCTGACTACGAAATGGCATATCCAGAACTAGTGACACAATACATGCCAGTCGGATTGCTCGGCCTCATGGTCGCCTCCTTCCTATTCGCCTTCATGTCGTCGCTCGACACCAACATCCACATCAGTGGTTCGCTCTTCGTCAATGACCTCTACCGTCCTTATTTAGTCAAAGACAAGAGCCCGAAGCACTACGTCAAAGTCACTCGTATCTTCATGAGCTTACTGACGGTTTCATCAGTTTTAGTCGCCGTATTCGTCGAAGATATTTTGATGCTCATGATCTTTGCCATGACCGTGCACAATTCCTCTGGCCTGATCAAACCACTACGCTGGATCTGGTGGCGCGCCAACGGCATCGCCGAAATCTACGGCCAGGCCGCGGGACTTATCATGGTGGTCCTCATCTTCTTCACTCCAGTGGGCGCCAACCTCGTCGCATGGATCGGCGAACTCACCAACTCCACTCACAACGACGCATTCTATGCGATCCGCGTTATGTGTATCGTCAGCGTCAGTTCGCTGGCCAGCCTGTTTGCGATCTACTTCCACGGCCCTGAGCCCAAAGAAAAGCTCGATAGCTTCTATCGCCGCCTACGCCCATACGGCTACTGGGGTCCTGTCGCAGACCGTAATCCAGACTCCTACCATGGCGACTCTATGCCACTCCTCTGGGGCATGACAATCGTCAGCCTGAGCCTAGCCTTCGGTGCGATCTTCACCTCAGTCGGTTTCTTCCTCGCACTTTGGACACTCTTCACTGTCTCAGCGGTCATCACAGTGCTTTCCGCCGTCGGCGTCATCTACTGCATGCGTAAGCTCTATCCGAAAGGCCATGTCATCGAAGAAGACACTAGCTTCGGCGCATCTTAATCCCATCCAATCTCAATAGATCTCTACATGTCACACACCGTCCGCCCTAAAGCCATTATTCTGATTCAATCCGATCAGCACCGTGCTGATTGCCTCGGTTGCAATGGCCACCCGTTGGTGCAAACGCCCAACATGGATCGGATGGCTGCGAATGGGCTGAATCATAAACAAGCGCACACACCCGCGCCAGTTTGCACGCCAGCCCGCACCTGCCTAGAGACAGGCATGTGGGCTGCCGAGCACGGCACGATTCACAACTGGGATGGCCCGTCGCCCAAATACATACAGCCCGGCATCAACACCTGGGCAAAGGCATTTAGCGAACACGGCTGGAGCTGCGACTATATTGGCCGCTGGCATGTCACTCCTGAGCACACGCCAACGGACTTCGGCTACTGCAGCTATCTCAGTGATCACGATTACAACCAATGGCGCGCAGCGGAGGGGCTTCAATCACTGGATCCCGTCACCTCCGAAATCGGCATCGACGCCTTCCTCGGTTGCACTGATCCACACATCACCGCCGATCAATCCGAGCTCGGTTGGTTAATGGATCGCGCGTTAGATCGCATAACAGAACGCGCCGCCACCGACGCACCGTTCCTCATTCGTCTCGATAGTTTCGCGCCACACCTGCCCAACCGAGTGCCAGAGCCGTATGCCTCGATGTATGCGCCCGACAGCATTGAGCCTTGGGGTAGCTTCGACGATCAATTCGTCAACAAGCCCTACATACAGAAACAACAACTAGAGACCTGGAACATCGCCGACTTCAGCTGGCTAGACTGGGCACCCGTTGTCAGCCGCTACCTCGGCGATATCACCCTACTCGACCATCAAATCGGTCGACTCATGGAGCACCTTGAACAACTCGGCATTCTCGACGACACACTCATCATTTATACGTCTGACCACGGCGACATGTGCGGCGGCCATCGCATGCTCGATAAGCATTTTATTATGTATGACGACGTCACCCGCGTGCCGCTGATCCTACATTGGCCAAACGGTATCAAACAGAACGCCAATATCGAGCACTTCGTCTCACAAGCAATCGATATTCCCGTCACACTCTGCGAAGTCGCCGGCGTGCCCGTGCCTGAAACCTTCAGCGGGCAGTCGCTGCTAGACCCGTCGGTCAAGCCACGCGAAACTATTTACTCCGCCTACGACGGCAATCAGTTCGGCCTTTACACACAACGCATGGTGCGCACCCACGAATGGAAATACGTGTGGAATGCGACCGACATCGACGAACTCTACGATCTGACAAACGATCCACACGAATTAGAGAACCGCATCAAAGACGCCAACTGCACCGAGACCATCAGTGATCTAAGGAAAGAGTTAGCCGCATGGCATAAGCAAACGCACGACCCCATGGACAACCCCTGGGTGCGCGATGCACTACTCTCAGGGCGTGTGCAGTAAGAACACAGACTGTGCGAATCGAACAGTCATACACACACCAATGAAACTCCGCTTTCGCTACGTTGCCTTCCTACTCATAACAATCTCAATGACACACTCAGTAAAGGCCCTTCCCTCAGGAAAGGCTCTAATACCTGACGCATACACAAATCGAGACAGTTGGGAGCAAGTCAAAAAACGCGTGCCAATTGCCAACCCAAGCATGCTAAGTCAGAATCCCGCTTTCGACTTCGTCGAAGCAGACGCAGCGCTTCCAAATGTCTTGCTCATTGGAGATTCGATTTCAATCGGATATACCATCCCCGTTCGAGAGCGACTCGCGGGAAAAGCAAATGTCTATCGCGTCCCGACCAATGGCGGCTGGACGTATCGAGGTCTCCAAGAGTTGAGTCAGTGGCTCAGCGACGTCGAATGGGATGTGATACATTTCAATTGGGGGCTACATGATCTGAAACGTCACAATCCTTTGGTCACAGATGGAGTGGACGATCGCCAGGGGACCGAAGACATCAACGATGACTTTCTGGTTACCCCAGAGTTGTATCGCCAGAATTTGCACAAATTAGTCAGCCAACTGAAGCTGACGAACGCGAAGCTAATCTGGGCTTCGACAACCCCCGTTCCTGGTGGCACTGTCAACCGCATCAGCAGCGATGAGCTCGCGTATAATGCGATTGCCAACGGAGTCATGGCGGCGCACTCCATCGAAATCAATGATTTGCATGCTGCCATGCGCCCACACCTCAAAGAATTTCAAAAAATAAAGGACGTTCATTACACCCCAGAAGGCAGTGCATTCCTTGCAGAACGGGTTGCCCTAAAAATAGAAACTTCTTTGAAGTAGCAGCTGGCTTCGGCGATCCTTTTAGCACGGAGCACTTAGCAAGCAAAGGCCCTCCCACTCGTTGCTGCTCAAAGAATTCAATCGCAAGCTGAAGGAAACCTACTCCTGCGCGACCAATCCAACACCTTCTGAAATAGAAAGGTAAACACGGCATCACGATGCACCCATCTTGCCGTGCGCACCACTGCCCCGCCGACAAAGCGTCTCAATTCAACATAAAGCAGACGATTGACAGATGACATCAACCGCAGAACCCAAGAGAAAATGCTTAAAGCGACGACTCGATTGAATAATACCATCCTGTAACTAAACCTAGTAAAACATCAACCGCCACTCATCGCGAGTTACAAATTCTACCAGAAAAAGCCATCAGTCGGCATAACATAGTCTAAAGCGGCATCGTGTGGCTTTTGCGTAGTTGAGTATAGAGCACATCAATGCGTTTCAGCTGCTCGATCTGATCGGCATCGCCTTTGAACTAGGCCTACAGATGGCGCCTTCACCGAATTTCACGGATAGGTCCCCCTGCAAAAACAACTCGCTTTAAAATCAACAATGCATACTTATGTGATATTTATTGGTTATTAATAACAATATAGCATTTGATGTTTGATATTTATAAATTCTAATATAACTACAATAGATCATGCCCGATACAGAAGTGCGCATTTCCAGAGAAATAACCTCCACTCGCTACTATTTAGAAATACTATGCATATAAAAAAACCACGCCTCTACCTCTCAATGCTCTCTGCCTGCGCATGCTGCGCACTGCTCTCCCCCTTACATGGAGACTCAGCAATTGACTCGTTCATCGGCGCAGACGCCCAAAGCACTTTTAAAGACAACTGGAAACCGAAATTTTGGGCAGCAAAGGGTGCTGGCCCAACAGGGACAGCCACGCTGCAAGCCGATGGCTTACGACTCGTGTCCGACGCGCAACTTGCAGGTCAGCCCTCGCCCGGATTCTCCCTCGCGAATCTCTCACGCCAATCACCCTACATTCGCACCGACAAGGATCTCGACCTCACTCTCAAGGTCAAATTATCCAAGCTCGATGTCACCCCTTATGGCACCTCCCCAGCGGGACGACTCGTCTTTGGTATTGCTGCCGAGAAAAGCAAGCCAGCCATTTTCGCGAAAGTGGGCATGGTGCGCGCAGCAGGTCAGATGACCCTTCATCTCGAAATTACAGCAGAGACGGGTGACGAGCAAACGGTCATTGTTTCAGAAACCTTCCTAGGCAAACGTATCGGTAAAAACACAGACCTGACTTTCGACATTCAGGGCGAAACCGTCGACTTCCTACTTAAGGGCAAGTCACTGATTAACGGCCCCATCAAGCACAACGTCGACCTCGGAGATCCTCGCTTCGCTTCCTACCCGATGAAGCCACAACTCACGGTTTACAAACTCTTCGGTAAAAAAGGACAAGCCGCGATCATTCAGGAATTTGAAATCTCAGGTGAAAGCGTGCGCCTTGGCGACAATGATATCATCGGCGACCAACTTGGCAGCACTGCCTTCCTCGCAGAGCCGGTATTCACCGTCAAAGAAGCACTCACGCCAGAAATTGGGGAGCCTCACACAATCGCACGCGGCTTCTTTGGTATCAACGGCAACCTCTCCGGCCTCGGCTCCGCGCCATGGGACAATGAAGGCTTTAGCCAAGGCATGCGCGATGTAAGCCTCGGCCACATGCGCTACCCTGCCGGCACGATTGGCAACTATTGGGACTGGAACATCGGCTGGCTCGAGCAAGACATCGACTCCAGTCAATTCCTCCACTGGACAAAGCGTCTGGTGCCACAAAAGACCCGCTACACACTTGAAGACTTTGCCAAAGGGCAACGCGAAGTGGGCTTCGAGCCCGTCTTCATGCTCAACATGGTGACACGCGATCTCGAAGATCAACTCAAGCAACTTCACCGCGCGAAAGCAATGGGTATGCCGATCCAATACGTCGAGCTCGGCAACGAATACTACTTCGGTCCTGGCGCGGAACCACTCGTGCACGTCAAGTTCCCAACGCCAGAAAGCTATGCGGAGGGCGCCAACAAATGGGCCGCCGCGATCAAGCGTGATTTCCCTGAAGCGCAAGTAGCCGCAGTCGGCACCGCCGGCGTCTCCAAAGGCACCAGCGAACGGCGTGAAACGTGGAATGCCCGCGTCGCACCCATGCTCTCCGACGACGTCGACGCGATGACCATGCACCCATACTCAGGCATCGGCATGTTTGCCGGACGTCCCGCATCAGGCCATTGGGGCAACGAAGCGCAGCAGCAAAAGCAACGCGAACTACTGCAAGATCCCGCAGCCGTGCAACACGCCATCCTGACCCCAACCAAAGATTGGCTCAAAGTCATGTCACAAACACAGATGGTGGATAAAGAAATCTGGGCAACTGAGTTCAACACCAACGACTGGTTCGGCGGCGTGCGTGGCACATGGACACAGACCATTGCCCTCGGCGCAGCTTACGACGGCTTCCTCCGCGACAAGCGCGTGCAAATGGCGACCCTGCATAATGCAGTCGGCACGGCACTGTTTGCCGCAGTGCATCCCAACGAAGATTCACTCGCAGGTATCCTTCCTGAAAGAGGCCTCAAATCCGATCCATGGAGCCCCACTGCTTGCGGCCTCGCCTCGAAGCTCTTCGCTGACGCTGGCACTGGACGCGACCAAGCCACTCCGATTGATTTCGGCGCAGCGGCAGGCACACAGTTCAAGGGCATTGATCACAACATCCCCATGGTGCGCGGCTGGATCTTCAGCGACAGCAAAGGCGAGCAATCCACACAAGCGATTGTAATCAACTTCACTCCAGAGCCCGTGACCGTGCAATCCGGTGAACTGGCGAAAAAGTTTAGCGAAGCCGTCCAGACAACAAGTCAGCCAGATCGCTACATCGCTACATCAGCCGACGTAGAAGTCACCACAGCGAAAGTTAACGATACGCTCACACTCGCACCCTACTCCTTCACATTGCTGAAGTAGGGCATGCGAGCGGCTAAATACCGCATCATTTAATGTTCATATAGGGTTATATAATAGGGTTAGGGCTGCTTCTTCGGAAGCAGCCCTTTTTCGTGTCCTGGATTTGCTACGAACACTAGTGACAAGATATGTAGTTATCGCGCTTGCGCGCATACCGCAGCGTGCAAGCCACTTACCCCAAGCACTACTCCGCCGCAGGACAGCCGCAAGCGGCGTCACCACAGCTTCAAACATACAAGATGTGTAGTTATCGCGCTTGCGCGCATACCGCAGCGTGCAAGCCACTCACCCCAAGCACTACTCCGCCGCAGGACAGCCGCAAGCGTCGTCACCACAGCTTCAAACATACAAGATGTGTAGTTATCGCGCTGGCGCGCATACCGCAGCGTGCAAGCCACTCACCCCAAGCACCACTCCGCCGCAGGACAGCCGCAAGCGGCGTCACCACAGCTCCAACATACAAGATGTGTGGTTATTGCGCTTGCGCGCATTCCGCAGCGTGCAAGCCACTCACCCCAAGCACCACTCCACCGCAAGACAGGCGCAAACGCCGCCATCACTACTCCAAACGCAGCCCGTCGAACTACTCCTGCGCCGACCAATCCAACACCTTCTGAAAGAGATCGGTAAACACGGCATCGCGATGCACCATCGTTGCCGTGCGCACTACAGATCCCGTCTTCGCATAATCCCACTTCAATGGATCTTCCAACGGCAAATCTAGACTCGGCGCTAACTCACTCGGCACCCAGTCCGGATTCAACAACCAAGCCACCACGGCGATATCCCAAATCACTTTCGACCAGGCACCCTCATGTTCGCGATACTCGCGAAAGATCTTACATAAATAATCGGCCAGCTCCCCCTTGCCCAGCAAGTAAGCTTCCAGCTCATAGGTCGTCATCATCAAGTGATCCGCCACCGGCACGCATGGCACACGCCACACTGCCACACCACTCTGCAACACCGCACGCACCGAATATGGATCTTGGCGCAGGTTGAACTCATAATTATGCGGCCAATGATCCGCGTGACCACCGAGCCAAACCACTACCACATTATCGACGATGTCGGGCGCCAGCAACAAAGCCGAAGCCACATTCGTAATCGCACCAATCGCCATCACATACAACGGCCCCTGCTCGCGCTCGCGCGCGCGCTCGATCAAGTCTTGAACAGCAGGCGTCGCCACTGGCTCAGGCGCATCTTTCAAAAAAGCCAACGAGCCACGATATGCAGGAATACGATCACCTGTCTTCAAAAAGCCAAGCAAGCGCTCAATCTCCTCAAAGCTCTTCTCCATGCCATCGGCCGCACTCTCCGAGCGCTGATTCAAAAACGGCGCCGCATAAATCGCTTCCAATCGCATCCGCTCGGGCGAGAGCACCGTATAAACAATCGCAAACTGATCATCAATTTCGTTGTAGGCATCCGTATCTAATACCACGCGGATCTGTCCTTCGGGAAATTCAAGTAAAGCGTCTCTTTTCAACATACAGCATATAATTCAAATAGGAAACAGCCGTAAAGACTCAAGGTGAGATATTTATACCACAGTATAAGGTTTGCCATTAAAATGACAGAAGCAGGTGTCGGACTGCAATTCTGGGCGGAGCTTGAAGCTGTGGCGACGCCGCTTACGGCTATCCTGCAGCAGAGTCTCGTATGGGATACGTGGCTGCCTCTCCGCAGTATGCGCGCAAGCGCGATAGCCTCACTTCTAAGCTAAAGTAGCAGTGCCATCCTGTCGCTTATAAAACTGAAAAGCAGCTGGACGCACGCTTCTACTGTCAAATCGACACGCCCTTCAGCACGCCTGCGCGGTGCCGAAGCTCAACACGCAGGCGACACATATTTCTCCGACAGGCTACAATACAGACGACACATCGGCTGTGCATCGAGCTGCAGGTGACGCTTTCCTTTGATCGCGTCAATAGTGCTACACAATTTTCCTGCCCCGAATATACAAGGTGACTACGGATCGAAAGACACGCATGCCGATGTAAGATACATCTCCCCACAAGGCCATAATGCAGCAACGCATCAACCACGCTGCAAGTTACCCAGAGAAACCAAATGGGCGTGTCATCCATTGCAGAAAAACTGCGTCCTTCCGCTCGAACATTTCATCATTTATTTCAGAATAACACATAGGCCAAACGCCCAGCCAATACCGTAATAAACAGCATTAGAAGGCATCTCACACGCCACAAAATTATTAGAAAAAAGCATCAAAAAGCCTATTAAAACGACTCAGATCGAATCAACACAGCATTCAATAAGCATTCATTTCGACACTTTACGCAAAAAAAACGTTCTTTCCTATTGACTAGCCCACATCAATACGATCTATTGCAGTTCAACTTCCAAGAAACCCCCAACTAAAAACCCATGCATACACCATTATCCAAAACACTCACACTTGTTGCACCTTTTGCGTTGGCAGCGTCACTATCCCATGCCACACTCGTTAGCGAAGAGTCTTTCTCTTACACGGCTGGCGACCTAAACGGCAACGGCTCAGCTGCAGACGCAGGCTGGGATGGCGCGTGGGTCGATGACCAATCAACAGATGTCCAAGTCGGCGCGTCCAGCTTAAGCTTTGGCTCACTTTCAACAGCTGGTGGCAGCATTTCTAAAAGTGTAAACGGACAACAGTCGCTAACACGTGCAACAACATTCACTCCAGGTGCGAATCCAGACCTATGGATGAGCTTCCTGTTTAGCTTTGACGACGCCCAAGGCGGTCAACTTGCAGGGACGGACATGCTCCACATTGGCTTAGCAAATGCTGACAACTCGGGAAATGATGAAGCTGGCTTACGCATCCAAAGCGACGGATCTAATGGCCTTCTAGCATACCTAGACAACGATGGCAACCTATCCGCAGCATCGTTCGCGATGGCTGAAGCAACAACATACCTGTTCGTGTTCAATATGAACACAGCTGGCAACTTGTCACTAACGATCAATCCAACCAACATAGGATCCACAGATCTCGCGCCATCAGGAGGCACAACAATTGTATCGTCAGAAGCGACTGCAGCCGACAATTACAACTTCTTCCGCATTCGCACACGAAAGGCCGCCAATGACTGGTCAGCAGACGAAATCCGCTTCGGATCATCCTACGCAGATGTTGTGCCCGTCCCAGAGCCCGGCACTTACGCACTCCTCGCGGGCATGTGCGCATTCAGCGCCGTCGCGCTGCGCCGCCGCCAGTCATAACTTTTCATTTAATATATAGGGTTATATTATAGGGTTAGCGGCTACTTCCTTAATTGGGGGTAGCCGCTTTTTTATCCCCACAGCCCAAGGACAAGATCCATAAACGACTAACACTTAAAAGTGATTAGCCCTGCAACCGCTTACCCAAAACCACCCCAAACCACCCAGCCCCCCCCCCAGCTCCCCCATGAACACGCTTCGCCTAGCTGCCACACTTTGCCTGTCGCTCTGCGCTCTGCTTCCCGCAGGTGCCACGATTGCACAGAAAAATATCCTATTCATCATCATCGACGATTTAAACATGGACGTCGGCGTCTACGGAAACGCAGAAGTCTCTACGCCCAATATCGACCAACTCGCCGCCGAAGGCCTCACCTTCGACCGCGCCTACACCAACGGCACGATTTGCAGCGCGAGTCGCAACTCCTTCCTCGCTGGCATCCGCACTAAAAGCGGCAGCCCGACTGATTATGTCTTCAACCAACCGATCAACCCTAATAACGGCAACCCCAACAGCAATTACGTCCCTAATTTCAAGTCGCTCCCACGACACTTTAAAGACAACGGGTTTCATACCGCAGGCATCGGTAAAGTCTTTCACGACATCAGCCATACGACTCCAGGTGACTTTGATGTCACCGTCAGTGAAGAAGACGACGGCGATATAAAAATCCGCGATGAAGACGGAAAACTCATTTCAAATTTCTATCGCGTGGAATCGATCGAGCGAAAGTTCGACTCCGCCACAGACGCTGCCACTGGCGCAGGCACCAACATGGGACGCGACGACGCAGACGAGGAATACATGGACGGTGCCAACTTCCTTGAACTCGAAAAGTTCGTCGAAACCACTTGGGATCGCGAAAAGCCTTTTTTTATTTCCTATGGTATCCATAAACCACATACATCACTGACGTGCCCCAAGCGCTTCTGGGATCTCTACGATCGTGCCAGCCTGACACTGCCAGAGGTTCCAGAGGGATGGGAGCCCCCCAACGCATGGACCCTCGGCGGACATGACGGCGTGACTTTCACTGAAGCCGATTGGCGGCTAGTCATTCACGCCTACTATGCCTGTATTTCATGGGCCGACTATTTAGTCGGCAGTGCCATCCAGCTACTCGAGGATGAGGGCGTCCTCGATAACACACTCATCGTTCTCACGACTGATCATGGCTGGCACAATGGTCGCAACAAGCGCCTCCAAAAGCATATTTTATTAAGTGGAACCACGCAGGTGCCCTTAATCGTTTGGGATCCAGGGACCGTGCCCGCTGGCACTCGCACGGACACCATCGCCGAGCTCGTCGATATCTACCCCACTCTAGTCGACTGGGCAGACCTGCCCCTGCCGGCACACGTCGCAGAGATGGATGGCAAATCGCTCGTCCCCGTGCTCAAAGATCCGAGCATCAACCTACCGTCCAAGGCATTCATCTTCAGAAGCACAAAACATCTTGCAACCCAAGTCAGCGCAAACGGTGAACGCGTGCAGACCGCACGTTACGCATTCGTTCGCTGGAATGTTAGCAATGACACCAATCATATTTACCCAGAAGAGATTTACTACGAGCTCTATGACTCCCTCGCCGATCCAGAAGAATACGTGAATCTCGCTTACGACTCAAACTACCTAGCGATCCGTGATTATCTTGAGCACGTCGTGGACAATCGCACGACCACGCCCTCCACCTACGCACAATGGGAGCTCCTTAATATCCCACCCGACATGGCTCGTGGCCAAGATGGCGATGCCGACGGCGACAACATCACCAACTACATGGAGTGGGCGACCGGCAGCGACCCTCTCAACGGCGCTTCGCGCAAAGTCATCGACTTAACCACACGCACAAACGGTCAGCACGAAGTCGGATTCCGTATTTCCAACAGTCAAAATGGCATCGTCGAGATCATGGCCGATGACGACCTAAACGGACTCGCCGCAACCACTCCCGTTTGGAGCAGCACCGATACAGATGCTTTCAATACCGCGCACCCTGCGGTCATATCCGTCACTGACACCCCTACATACAAAAGCATCGAACTCGATGCCTCACCCACGGAAAACTCCAACCGGCGCTTCTTTATGCTACGCGCGACCGACGCACCTTAAGTAGGTAGGCGTCTTTTTTTGTCTATGAAAATATTGATCACCTTAGCCACGACTCTGATCGGAGCGACACAATCGTGCCCCGCAGTAGCCAATCACCACAACAAAGAAACAACTGCACCACCCTCACTGGAAACGAAGCATACCACTCCAGCGATGAACGCGACAACCTACACTAATCCGATTATTGATGCGAATTTAGCTGATCCATTCATCTACTCAGATGGTGAGACATACTACTTAATTGCCACTGGAGGCGCTCCGGATGGGCGTAAGCTCCCGATCTATTCGTCGAAGGATTTAGTGAACTGGACGTTTCAATGTGGCGCTGTTGAGCGAGGCGATGAAGATGCGTGGAACCGCAACAACTTCTGGGCACCCGAAGTCGTCGTTTACGACAACCGCTACTATCTCTATTACACGGGTTGCCGCGCTGGACTGCCCGGCAATGAAGGCAACCGAGTCGGCCTCGCGATTAGCGATTCACCGCTAGGCCCATTCGTGGATCAAGGTCTCGTCGTCTCGACTCCCTCCCTCGATGGACACGCGTGGCAGGACGACGACGGCCAATGGTATCTTTATTACGTGACTGAATTTGGAGATCCTGAAGGCAAAAAAGCAGGGCAAATCTATGTCGATAAGCTGATCGACATGCGCCGCACCGCAGGCGATCCAAAATGTATCGTCAACTCACATGGCTGGCAAGAAGGCCCCTTCATGTTGAAAAGAGATGACACCTATTATTTAACCTACAGTATCCATGGTTGGAAAACAGATCGCTACCAAGTGCGCTACGCGACCGGTCAGTCGCCACTCGGCCCATTCACCGAAGCAAAAAACAGCCCCATTTTATCCAGCAGCGACACGGTCAAAGGCCCAGGGCACCACATGATCCTAGAAACACCCGAGACCGATTGGATCGTCTATCACGGCTGGGATCCCGAGTTCACTGCCCGCTCGCCACGGATGGATCGAATCTTCCAAAAAGGCGACTCTCTCCACGTAGAAGGACCGACACACACCATGCAATCTTTGGAGAACTTGGATGGGGACGTCCAACATCAAACGTCCAACATTGAACACTCAATAATGAATTAGAATCCCCACTTCCTAATTCCCCAAATGCCCACACAGCTCCAACCGCTTCTAAACAAAGCGATCCTCGCATTCATTTTGCTTACCAATATGAATGCGCAACCGAACATTCAGCAAGAGTGGCTGCACGGCCATGGCACTGATCACGGTGAACATGTGATCGAAGGCATCCAATGCACCGATGGTGGCTACCTCGCCGTTGGTAAAACTGAAGAAAAACTCGGCCGGCATTACGATATACTAATCATCAAAGTGGATGCACTCGGCGCATTGCAATGGCAGCAAATCATCGGGCAACCAAGTCAAAACGACGAAGCCCGCAGCGTTGTCGAAACAGATGACGGCTACGTGATCGCCGGCTGCCTCGGGCTAGACAAAACACGCAGTCAGCCAGCCATCATCAAACTCGACAAAAACGGCGCCCCCCTGTGGAGACAGAGCTACCCTTGCAACCGCAGCGGCGCATTACGCAGCATCGCAAGAGCCACTGAGGACACATTTGTTGCCACTGGCTATATCGACAGCCCACGCCCCCAAATCCCATTCATCGCCGAAGACTCCACTGGCCTACTAATAAAAATCGATAGCAGTGGATCTCCGATCTGGGAGCGCGCGCTGACCACTGTCGCTCAAGGCAGCAAAGTCAAAGTCGACCCGCACACAGACGGCTACGCAATAGCCAGCACCATCTGGAGCGCAACCAACGACATCGACCATCAAGATGCCTTGCTACTGCTCACTGATGTTCAAGGCATGACTCAAAGGTCTTATCACATCGGCAGCACTGCCGACGAGCAATGCTACGACTTCGCAATCACACAAACGGGCTATGCACTCGCGGGTCACCGCAGAGCCAACGCAGAATCGGGATGGGACGTCTGGCTACAAAACATATCAACCTCAGGAGAAACGATATGGGAGCAGCACTTTGCAGAGCTCATTGGTGGTAATCCTCACTTAATCTTCGACGAATGCTACGGCATACAAATCGATACCAATGGCAGCTTCTGGCTCGCCGCGGGTTCTGGCATTGAGCCTGAAAATGTCACCGACTCCAACGATCCGTTTAACACATGGGCAGCCATCGTCCTAAAAATCGCGCCCAGTGGCCATAAGATCGCACAATACATCCATCACACACCACACGCAGGCCATAACGCAGCAGAATACTTACAACTCACAAGCGATGGTGGTTGTATCGTATTTCTGGATACCGACAACACTGGCACCACTGAAGAATCAAACTTTGGTTTTTTGAAACTGCAGAGACCCACCGATCAATTGCCAGACAAGCGAAGATGAATGTATCACCTACAGAAGCAATGTGGTTATCGCGCTTGCGCGTATATGCAGAGCCCAAGCCACTCACCACAAGCACCACTCCGACGCAGGACAGCCGCAAGCGACGTCACCACACTTCCGCTCGGCCACCAACCAATACAATGTGGTTATCGCGCTTGCGCGTATATGCAGAGCCCAAGCCACTCACCACAAGCACCACTCCGACGCAGGACAGCCGCAAGCGCCGTCACCACACTTCCGCTCGGTCACCCAACCAATACAATGTGGTTATCGCGCTTACGCGTATATGCAGAGCCCAAGCCACTCACCACAAGCACCACTCCGACGCAGGACAGCCGCAAGCGGCGTCACCACAATTCCGCTCGGTCACCGAACCAAGACAATGTGGTTATCGCGCTTGCGCGTATATGCAGAGCCCAAGCCAGTCACCACAAACACCACTCCGACGCAGGGCAGCCGCAAGCGGCGTCACCACACACCTCACTTTAATTCACTCTAATACACCCCATGAACCATCGCTAACCCTCTAATACTGCAAAACGACTACACCCACCATATCCAATGATAAACAAACTCTTACACCCCCTACTCGGACTCGCCCTCATCGGCTCGGCTCTCTTCGCGGATCCGATCACAATCCAACTTGCCGATTCGGTCAAATTCCCCGGTATGCTGGTCGGTCAAAATACGAATAAGCGGGTTAATTCTCAGAACGATTACTCGGATCCTGAAAGCGTTAAAGAATACAGAAGCCTATCCTCAAACACCCTGCGCTACCCCGGAGGCACAGTCTCGCAATTTTTCGATTGGGAAACCGAGTTCACTTACTTCAACAATCAGAAGAACTCTGGCAAGCTGGCCATCAATGACTTCCTGACACTCTGCGACCTCATGGCTGGTGAACCAAACGACAATGCGCGCGTCGAGCCCCTACTCGTCTTTAACCTCTATTCATGTAAAAGCGAATCGGTTACCGTCGGCACCGAGGAAGGTCGTAGAGCCGTCATCGAAAATGCTGTCCGTTGGTTCGAATACATCAACGGCCCGTCCGATGAGACGATGGAAGTCAACGGCCAGACGAAGCACAAACTCAATGCCCAAGTAAAGCTCTGGGAATTCGGCAACGAACTCACATGGCGTCGCCGCTATCCCGACTACAATCACAACGATACAGACAAAGATGGCATCTACGAAGGCGCGATCGTCTATAATGAAATCGCTTCCGAGGTCGCGCGTCGCGTGCGTGCACGCCAACACGAGATCAACCCAGATGTGCAACTTTACTTCATCGCTAACGGAGCCTCACAAAAGAACCTATACGAAGCCAAAGACAATTTAAAGAAAGCCACCTCGCCCTACGTCCAATGGAACCCTGCACTGAAAGATCAGACATGGTATCAAGGCATCTCTGAACATTCATACATACGCGCCATCAAAGATACTCCCGAAAAGGAGATCGCATGGGCCTTCAGCGCAAATTACGGCTACCATTATTATATTGAATCGTTTCAAGAACAATACCTCGGCCGTGCCGTTCCCGTCTGGCACACCGAGTGGCACGATCTCGCACTACCCAACAATCAGTCGAAACTCCAAAACAAACTCGCAAATGCGATCGCGAATGTCGACTTCGCGCTCAACATGACCACCCGCCCAGGCATGAACCCAGGGCTTTACGTTCATCAGATGTGGGAGACCTATGCAGGTATGGTCGAATACAAAGATAAAGGCAAAGGCTCAATCTACCGGCTCCCCGCAGGCTATGCCGCAGAAGGCTATCAAACCCTAATCAACTACGCCACAGATCGATTTCAAGAAACACTTATCGGCGCTGGAACTTTCACTGGCTCCAAACAATATAGTGTGCTGCAAATCCCCAACTTAAACGTCAAAGCGTTTCGCCACAACAACGGTAATGTCGCCATCGGAGTCGTCAATAAAACTGGCGAGCACCAAACCGTCCAATTCGAACCAAACTCACCCGCATTGGGCTCTGGCATCCAATGGCTACTAACCGCCCCTTCCTTAGAATCGGGCAACGATGACAATACCCTCGAAGTAAAACCAATAGCATCGAACACCACGATCAAAGCCAACACACCAATCACCCTCCCCCCCTATAGCTATACACTCTACATCATCGGAGAAGGCAGCTACCCATCAGAATTCAGAAACAATAACGGACTTCTTGATTAATATGCCTAGTTGATCTTATTAATTGTTATTTAAGTTTTAATTCTTTTTTGTTTGCATTCATCCCAAAGGAAGGCGAGTAGTTCTACCCTACAAAAGAGCACACTCTTCCCCCCGTGCCCGACTCCCAAATATGAATAGATTCAGCAAACACCTAATAGTTGGCCTGACCGCAGCATTCGCAGCTCACACCTTAGCCACAGCCGAAGCACTTAAAGTATCACTCAATCCAGAGGACTTTCGTCCTGCAGAACGATACATCAACACATACAATTCGAACCTGACACTACCCACACTATTTGTGGATCTGGGTTACGGTAGCGATGTGCTCCGCGAGGCGACTGCTGAGCTCAATGCCACGGGTCTACGTTTCCCAGGAGGAACGATCTCGAACAACTATTTGTGGGAAAAAGACTCCTTTGAGACGCAAGCAGACGATAAAACGAAATGGGCTGCCCGCGTGCTCAAAATGTTCAAGGAGTCTGGTAAGAAGCTGAACATGGAAGCATGGGTGAAGCTGTGTGAGACGAACAACATGATCCCCATGTATTCGCTCAACATCTACCATGAAACACCGGAAAGCACCGTCCGCCTGCTCGATACGATCAAGAGTTACGGTGGAGAGCTCAAACACATCGAGCTCGGCACCGAAGTCTACTGGGATCCGCGCTCACACAACGACGTCGAGGCTTACATCAACTACTGCAAACCGCTCGCTGCAGCCATACGAGCTTACGACCCGACAATCCAGCTCGGCGCCAATTTCGGCCCCTTCAACAAACCAGGCAAATACGAAACTAAATGGAATAAAGCACTCGCCAAAGAAGACTTCTACGATGCCATCGTGCACCACGACTACTACGGCGGGCAAGGCATTGCAGTGGATGCTGGCATCGACAAAAAACTCGATGAAGTGCTCTACCCCGACGGCTTCATGACACACCTCGTCGAGCTCTCTCACAAGCACGACCGCGACGACATGCCTCTCTGGATCACTGAGTGGAACATGGGCACCAAAGGCTTAGCCACATGGAAGGGCACCGGCGCACAGCTGCTTTTTATCGCAGCCGTCATGCATGAGAATATCTGCATCAGTGACGACGCCCCCATCATCACCTACCACCAAATTTACCAAGAACTTTTTGGCACCTTCGAATACAATAAGGAAAGCGGCGAAATCAATTACTTCGCCACCTACTATTTGCTCAAACTCTTCGGCAACTTCTGGGCAGATGCCGAAACCGTCGCGATTCCAAATGAAGCCGCACAAGTTGGGGCTCCACAGCTTGTCTCGATCGTCCGTAAAGCTCACAGCCACGAAGCATTCATCGTCAATCGCGATGCCAAAGAAGCAACGATCAAGCTAGAGCAACTTGCTGGCAAACGCGGCACCATCGAACTGATCACACTCACTGAAGAACAATTAACAGGGCAAATGCCGCGCAACACCGAGCTCGCAGAAGAACTTAGTATCTACGATGTCGGCACACTCGTCATCCCGGCCTACACCGTCGCTCGCGTCATCATACCTAACTAATTTTTAATTAAAAAATATTATGAAACTAAAAACGCTCCTCCTCAGCACAGCCGTGGCTCTGCTCACAGCAATCACTGCAAACGCAGCCGACAACCTGTTCGCGGCACAGCCCGCAGTAAACTTCTGGACACCACCCTATTCCAAGTATCAGCCAAGTTACAATGAAACTGGCGAGCTCAAGGTTGATCTCAACAAAGCCAAAGGCAAAAACATGGCCGTGCTTAAACTCACACCAGACTCAGATCTGGTGCCAGGCAAGCGATACGCGCTCAGCATGTCAGCTAAATCAGAAAGCCGTGTGGCAGTCATCCTCAGCCTACCAGAAGCCAAGGGCGACGGTTCCGTAGACGGCAAAGGCAAACTCAAGCCAATGACCACATGGAATAATCTCAATCCAAAGTGGAAAATGATCGAAGCTAAATTCACCTTCGACCCCGAACTGAGTGACGGCACCTTCCCATTGCTTGTCATCGAGAAACAACTCCAAAAAGGCGGTTCCTTTACCGTTAAGAATTTCAAGTTAGTCGCAATCGACTAATAAGAAAGACCAATCATTTCAGCAAAAAGCGTAGGTTTACACCTACGCTTTTTTTTGTGGAAGATCACACACCAGTAGAACCACAAAGAGTGGCGATGACATCGCTTGCTAATCCTGATTGTAAAAAACCACAGTATTCTCAACTTCAGTCCATATGCAGAAACTAAACAAAGTGACAACGCATACGACATGGCTGCCCGCAACCTGGCTGCACTTCCCCACCTACCAATGCACTCAAGGAAAATGGACCGCAGTGGTGAGCCCTCAACACGGTCGACTAGTTGCATTACTACACCACGATTCGAACCGCAACCTACTTCACTTTGCGCCACACCACACAACTCGTAAAAGCACTTTCGGAATCCCGCACTGGGGAGCCCATGCAGTCTGGCTAGGCCCGCAAGACCGCTGGATATGGCCCCCTTCACGCAACTGGGAATTAAGCCCCGCCAGCCCTACAAGCATACGACGAACACTCGACAGTATTCAATTTACACTGGAATCCCCCGAAAGCGATCGCCCATCGATAACACGAACCTACCGCTGGCACCCAAAACAAGGCCTAGAGTGCACGATCACATGGCAACAGACCGATGCGTCCTGGTTTGCGATACAAATCTTCGCAGTGCGTGCCGACACCCTGGTTCAAGTTGAAGCACAACCTACCACGACCAACAGCACCGTCTTCTTTGGCCCCGACAACATGGGAATCTCAGGACTGCTAATCCCACACGAACGAGGCGGCACTTTAAAGTGGCACCACCACAAATCCAAAATCGGCATGGCCCCGACCACGATCCGCACAAGCAACAGCGAAGGCCACGGCATTACGATCTCACCTGACTCACAGGCACTCACCGCAAGTGAGATTCCAGATTTAGGCCACATGACGCAGATCTACACCAGCCCCGACTACAAAGACGAAAGCTACTTCGAGCTAGAGCAACTCTCCCCAATTCACATCAACGAAGGCGGCCTATGCCAATCGACCGTCTACTTGCAACCAGTGCAGTAGAACTGATCGCTTAAAACGTAGGGGCTTTGCTCGCGAAGAGCGCACACGTGCAAATGGTCAATATCGCGAACAGTGAATAGGAAGTCATTGGTGGTTAAAAATCGATTACTTACGTTTGGTAGGCCTCAGTGCTGCCGCGGGCTTCGCAAGCAAAGCCCCTACCCACGAAGGGCGATCAGATACAGTGCTCTGCGGTTGGATCAGCAACGCGTTCAGTGGATCACAAATAACAAGTCGGACATTCGGTTGTTTCATAATTCTCCCGTAGGGGCTTTGCTTGCGAAGACCGCGCACGTGCAAATGCCATAGATCGCGAGAAATGCATTGGAGTCTTTGGCGTTGAATAATCACTTACTTACGTCCGCGAGAGCTCAGTGCTGCCGCGGGCTTCGCAAGCAAATGCCCCTACCCACGAAGGGCGATCAGATACAGTGCTCTGCGGTTGGATCAGCAACGCGTTCAGTGGATCACAAATAACAAGTCGGACATTCGGTTGTTTCATAATTCTCCCGTAGGGGCTTTGCTTGCGAAGACCGCGCACGTGCAAATGCCATAGATCGCGAGAAATGCATTGGAGTCTTTGGCGTTGAATAATCACTTACTTACGTCCGCGAGAGCTTAGAGCTGTCGCGGTCTTCGCAAGCAAAGCCCCTACCAAACATCGCCAAGCTTCACAAACTTCGGCATGCCCTTGGTGGTCTCACCGATCAGCAACGGATCACGCTGCGCTCCGATCAAGGCACGCACTGCGGCATCATCACGCTTAGCTTGTGGCAACAGCAAGATCTCAAAACAATGCTCGCCTTGATCCGTCACCTTAAAGTCCTCAGTCACCTCTGGCTCATACGGTTCGTGGTGCGCATAATACGCACTGCGCAGCAAAGTTGCGCGCATATCACCATCCGTCCTCACATCACCAGAAAACACCGACGCACTCACTATATTCAAACGCGCACCGTCCGCTTGCTCTCCGACCGACATCAAGTCCTGCAGCGGATACTCTTTACCGTCCAATGCACGCTCGATGAATGCACCCGGGCAACCATCCAGACGCGATGTCACTGCAAAACCGGGACTCGCAACTAGCTTTAAAATCTTATGCGTTTCCGCCCAATAGACCCGCAACGACAGACGCACACTGCCGTCCACGGCATTCACCGAGACCTTCACTGTCGCGCGCGAATGCCCGAAGCGGAACTGCCCCATATACCCGGCGCGCAACGGGCCCTGCTCGAACGCGACCCAATCACCTTCGATCTCAAAGTCGCCCACATGCGGCTCTTCGTAGCCGACCACTTTATGCGACCAAGTATCCGTGGTATCCGTCAATACCGACAGCCGCAGTCCACTTGCGCTTAGGTAGTCTTTGCCATCCAGCACCAATGCCTCGATCCCCGTGTTCCCGAGACGCACCTGCAAGCCCTCACGCGTGAGCTGATTCGCCTCAGCCGCAACAATACTCGGCACCGTCGCTGGATCACGCTCACGCACGATAAATAGATGCTTCGAACTGCGCCCTGTGATCTTGACAGGAAACAACAGACGAAACAGCCGGAAGCCCGCCGCCTGTTGCACAAACTGCACCGGCACGTCTTGCCCGTCCTCATCCACCAGACAAATACGGTCACTCATCGTCTTATCCCACCAGTAGTAACCGATCCACGGCTCGAACTCGACCAATCCATCAAAGTCGGCCTCGCCGGTATTCACAATTACAATACGCTGCCGCTCATCCGCGGGTTGCTGCGCAATGAAGGCACGAAAGCGCCCATTCACTAGATCGCGAAAGCCCGTCGCGGCATAGCCGATCTCGTCCAATGCCTCCTCACACGCCGCTGGAATCGACGTGCCGGGCAAGATGTCGTGAAACTGATTAAACAATAACTTCTTCCACGCGCGATCATACTGCACACGCTCCTCATCATCCCACGGCACAGCACCCAGCACTTGCCGCAGTCCATCGGCCTGCAAGGCAAGTTGCTCTGCTTCGCGCGCCTTGACTTTAATATCGCGCACCACCGAGTAGCAGCCCACGGCATGGTGCTGCAGCTCCCCCTTGATCACCGGCGGCTCAAAATCACCCGCCGCAACCGCTTGTTCAATACAGCGGAAATACGCCAATGGATCGCTCATACGCAGCTCCACATCGGCTGAAAAAACCCGATGATCCAATACCCATTGCACTTCCGCACGCGAAGGCCCACCACCATGATCGCCCAGCCCGAAGAAGCAGATCGCATGACCTAAGTCACGATCCGCACGTTCAATCGCCCATTCAATATTGGCCTGCACCGTGTGTTGCGGATTGCTCTGATAAATACCGATGCGCACCGACAGAATCGACTCGCCACTCGGCGATTCCCAACGAAACGGCACATGCGGCAGATTCATCTCTTCCTCACCAGGCCGCATAAAAATATAATACTCCAAGCCCCCTGCCTTCAAAAAGTCTGGCAGGGTCGCGGTATGTCCAAAGCTATCAACATTATAACCCACGATCGGATGTATACCAAAGTGCTCCTGAATAAAGGCATGGCCAATTTCACCCTGTTTTACCAACGACTGCGGCAGCGGCAGATTACAATCCGACTGCACCCACCAACCATTCGCCACATGTAGCCGGCGTGATGCCACATGCACCTTCACACGCTCAAACAACGCAGGATCGGCACGCCGCACCACATCATACACCCAAGCCTCACCACGCGTCAGCACCAGCTCCGGTAAATCATCCAACAGATCACACGCCGTGCGCATAGTAGAGATCGCTTCGTCCATGCCCTGCGAAAGTCCCCACAGCCAAACAGGATCAAAGTGGGAATTCGCGACCATATGTATAACAAGTTTCTTTTTCATAATTTCTTCGTAGGGGCTTTGCTCGCGAAGACCGCACATGTGCAAATGGTCAATATCGCGAATAGTGAATGGGAAGTCTTTGGTGGTTAATAATCGGTTACTTACGTTTGCGAGGGCTCAGTGCTGTCGCGGTCTTCGCAAGCAAAGCCCCTACCCACCACTTGACCTTTCTTTTGCTTCGGTAACCAGTGCCACATCACATCCTTCACATCTGGATAGTGACGCCATGGCCG
This sequence comes from Lentimonas sp. CC4, assembly GCF_902728235.1. Classification (NCBI taxonomy): domain Bacteria; kingdom Pseudomonadati; phylum Verrucomicrobiota; genus Lentimonas; species Lentimonas sp. CC4. The sequence goes on along the minus strand of NZ_CACVBO010000001.1, from coordinate 2,257,821 downwards.
CACGCTCATGTCTTGCACGCTGCCGAGTATCAATTGTCGATCCGCAATGCTCTGCTGGATCTCTGCATCAAACGACGCATAATCATAACCATCCGTCACCTCCGCATGCAGTCGCTTCACTGCAGACGCATAGCGCGACTCCGCAATGACATTACAATTCTCCTCGGGGTCACTACTCAGATCAAACAACATATCACGCCCCGACTCCTTCGGGAAATGCACATATTTCAATCGCTCTGAAACCACCGCGCGAAACGGCGTGCAAACCGACTCACCATAATACTCAGTGATCAACGGACGCTCCGCCACTGTAGCCGCCCCCTCTGTGAGCAAGGGCAACAAACTCGCACCTGCGAGGCGATCACTAGGCCATTCACTGCCTGCCCAATCCGCAAAAGTCGGAAACAGATCCACCAGCGATACCGCTTGCGACACACGTGCCGGCTGCTGCGCACCTGGAATCGAAACCACCAGCGGCACACGTGTGGATGCTTCAAAGAAAGTGCGCTTTTCGAATAAGCCCTTCTGCCCCATCATCTCGCCATGGTCACTGATAAAAATCACGATCGTATCGTCAGCCAGCTCCTCACGCTCCAGTGCCGCCCGCAACTCACCAAGCTTATCATCGATGTAAGTATACTGGGCATAGTAGCTCCGCACCACTTCACGCAGCTTAGCTTCGTCCGGCTTATACAGTCCGAAATCATGCGCCAAATACGCATTGTAAAAGTCCAAACTCGCTTCGATATCCTCAGGAATTTCAGGTAGCGGAATATCCACGCCCTCATAGAGGTCGTAATAACGCTTAGGCGCCATAAACGGCGAATGGGGATTCGTATAGGACACCGTCAATAGAAACGGATCACTCTCACGCCCGAGTTTACGTATACGCTTCAAGGCCTGAAAATGCGCCTCTTCATCGTATTGAATCTGCGTATTCCAATCACTTACGCCGACTTCATCATATAGCGCACGACCATAGGCCTGATGTGATTCTGGATCGACACCCCAGCCCTTCGGTGTGCATAGAAAATCCTCAGGATACACATCTTGCATCAACCGCTCCTGAAAACCGTGCAGTTGATCTGCGCCGATAAAATGCATCTTCCCCGATAGAATCGTGCGATATCCCTCGCGATTTAACATATGGGCAAACGTCGGAATTTCGCTGCTAAACTCGCTACCATTATCATACGCGCAGCGCATATCAAAAATGGTGCGGCCCGTCATCATACTCGCTCGCGACGGCGTGCACAGCGGACTATTACAATACGCATGCTCAAACACCGTGCCCTCTTCGGCCAACCGGTCAAGTTGCGGCATCACCGCCACCTTATCGCCATAAGCAGAGGCCAACAACGGATTCATTTGATCACAGATAACAAGTAACACATTTGGTTTTTTCATAATTCTTTTGTAGGGGCTTTGCTCGCGAAGACCGCACATGTTCAAATGGTCAAATCGCGAATAGTGAATAGGAGGTCATTGGTGGTTAAAAAAGCGGTTGCTTACGTTTGATAGGTCTCAGTGCTGTCGCGGTCTTCGCAAGCAAAGCCCGCGCTCGTGCAAATGGTCAATATCGCGAACAGTGAATAGGAAGTCATTGGGGGTTAAAAAGCGGTTGCTTACGTTTGATAGGCCTCAGTGCTGTCGGGGTCTTCGCAAGCAAAGCCCCTACCCACGAAGGGCGATCAGACACAGCGCTCTGCGGTTGGATCAGCAACGCGTTCACTGGATCACAAATAACAAGTCGGACATTCAGTTGTTTCATCATTCTCCCGTAGGGGCTTTGCTCGCGAAGACCGCACATGTGCAAATGGTCAAATCGCGAATAGTGAACAGGAAGTCATTGGTGGTTTAAAAAGCGGTTGCTTACGTTTGATAGGTCTCAGTGCTGTCGCGGCCTTCGCAAGCAAAGCCCCTTACAAAATCGACCTTCACAGCGATCCTCCATTCAATCCATACAGCGCGATCGCCAATGCTGCCAAGTCACCGATGCGCTCGCCCAGCTCTGCTGGCATGATTTCGCACGCTGCGACATTCGCCGCTAATCCTTCGCGTTCCAATGCGGCTTCCATCTCAGCGCGTATCCACTGCTCCGCACGTGGAAAAATACCTCCGATGACAATACGTTCCGGATTGAGCACATCGACTAACATCGCCGTGCCTTTGCCTAAATATTCGCCAAACGTCGTAAACCATTCCAGCGCCCGCGCATCCCCTTGCACCGCCAAAGCCCCCGCCTCTTTCGCCGACATCCCAGCATATTGCGCAAACCCACCGCCACTGCACCAGCCCTCAAACGAGCCCGATTTGTGAAAGCCGATCGGGCCATCGGCACTCAACCGCACATGCCCGACTTCGCCCGCCATACCACATGCCCCTTCGAGCACGCGACCATGCACCACGATTCCGGCGCCCATCCCAGTGCCGCAGGTCAGGAAGATATAATTTAAACAACCGCGCCCCGCACCAAACAGCCCTTCCGCCAACGCGCCCGCATTGCCATCGTTCATCAAATACGCAGGCAAGTCCGTCGCTTCCTGTAAGTGGCGCACAATTTCGACGCGCTCCCAATCTGGTAAATTTGGTGGGCTCAAAATCAAACCAGCCTGGGAGTCCATTGGTGAGCCGCAAGAAATGCCCACCGCCTTTAGCTCATCGCCATAGGTTTCCGCTAAGCGCTTCGCAGTCGCCACGATCCACGTCACCGTTGCTTCGCAATCCGTCGTCGGCACCACCTCGCGCACGAGCACTTCACCCGCATCGCTGCCCACGCAGACCGCGCACTTGGTGCCGCCAATATCAACGCCGAGATACATCGTTGTTTGCTTCTCACGCATGACCCAACTCTGCCTCCACCAGATCACACAATGTATGTAGCAGCAGCAGATGCGCCTCTTGCACACGTGCCGTCTCAAAATGCGGCACGCAGATTGTGCAGTCCGCTTCATTCATACAAAAACCGCCATCCTTACCGAGGAATGCGATCGTCTTCATCCCCTGCGCTTTCGCCTGACGCAGTGCCAACAGGATATTCTGCGACTGCCCACTGGAGGTAAACACGATCAAGCAATCGCCCTTACGCCCATAGGCCTCGACTTGCCGCTCAAACACTTGCTCGAAGCTGTAATCATTGCCGATCGCCGTCAAATCCCCGCCATTCGTGTTTAAGCAAATCGCACCGTAAGCCTTGCGATCCTTCTTATAGCGAACGACTAGCTCTGTCGTCAGATGCCCTGCTTCCGAAGAGCTGCCGCCGTTCCCGCAAGCCAGCATACGACCATCCAATCGCAACGATTCGGCCACGATAACCGCCGCCGTTTCAATTTGCGTCGAGAACGCGTTCATTTGTTGCAGCAGCTCAATCGCCTCCGCCGTATTTTGTTCTAATCGATTTGTCATAAGTGCTTCCTGTTTAAACTTTAGCTTTTCAGTTTTCAGTGTTTCCAAGTTTCCGTTTTTCAGCGTTTCCGCTTTCCAAGTTTCCGCCCCAACCCGACAAGCTCCCCTGGGAACAGCTGCATACGCGCGCGCCACTGATATGGCTCGGTGCTTTGTGCGCGCAAACTCTCCATCGCCGCCTGCGCCATCGCCTCAAACGGCTGCCTCAACGCCCACAGCGTATGTCCTTCCATGCTTGGCAAATAGTCATAACTCGCGACCACCACATCTGTCCGTCCGAGTTGCTCCACTGCACGCGCAGTCGCCAACCCTAAACCACCATGTGAGCAGACAATCCCGCGCAACTTCGAATCATCCTTCAGTTGCTGCCTTAGCGTCGCCAACACGGCCGCATCGCGCTCAGCATCATCAGCATAGCGCGGCAACTCTTGCACCGAACCCAGCCCACCAAGCCGCTGCTCGAAGGCATCCTGACGCGCATGCGCACTCGGTAACGCCGTATCATGGCCCAACATCAAATACGAATGCCCCACTCCGATCTCGGCCTCAATCGCCTTTACAAACGCATCCATCCCCTGCACCGCGTCCAACGCCACGACATCCGCCGCAGCGGTTGGATGTGGCTGGTCTAATACAACCATGTTCATTCCAACCGCGCGCATACGATTAAGTAAACTCCAGTCCTGCTGATGCACATGCGGCCACAACACAACATGCCTCACTCCGCGATCTAACAAATTCAAATATAAATCTGAATCCTCAAGCAAGTGCCCCTTCGTGTCATACTTGCTCAACAAGACCGCTGATTGCTCCGCAACGAGATCATCCATTTTCTCCACCATCGATGCATAGTAAAAAGGATCCGTAACTGGCGCGACCATCACCACCATATCCAAATCGCACCCAAAGCCACCGGCACGCTCCATCACTACCGTCCCGCGCCCAGCGGTCGAACTAAGCACACCTTCACGCTTTAAAGCATCCAATGCCTTACGCACCGTCACTCGACTCGCATCAAACAACTGCATCAAAGCCGCCTCAGTCGGAATCTCCTGCCCCACTGGCAGACGCCCATCCAAAATCTGGCGAAGTAGTTCCCGATAAATCGATTGATATAGATTCACAGCCATACGCCCAAGCTCGAACACCGTAACACTGAAGTCAAATTAAATGTATTGCATAGTAATACATTTAATTTGACGAATCGCCCGCGCACCACCGCACACCACAGGCATCGCATTATACATATCCATAAATGTGTGTTTTATATTGTAATAACCCCAAAAATTACGCTACATTTACATATACGACGCAAACACACCGCTAAGCGTCACACATACGACTGCTACTTTTTATTCTAAAGAGTAAACACTAGACGCGACCAGCGCCCCGACCAGAAACACTTTCCAATGGATCCACTCACACACCCCTCTCACGTTTTTTACCGTATCCACAAACAATTGGTGCGCCTTAACAACGAATTCTACAGCCTCGCTCATCGCCCGAAGGTGCATTGCCACTATCAAGGCGAAGCACGCATCTCACTCGATGAAGCGCGCGCCTTGCCCTCCGAGGAATGGACCGGCCCGCGTAACTGGGGGCAGCTCTGGGATCAAGCATGGTTCCGCCTCGAAGTGCCCGCCACTAGCGGCGGCCTGTTTCTCCATTGGCCTGACCAGGCCGAAGCCATCGCATGGATTGATGGTAAAGTCGCCTTCGGCTTCGACCCTGCACACCGCTACTTCGAGTTACCAACCACTGTCTCCGAAATTTGGATACAAGCGCGTTGCGTGCAAAGCGCCATCTGGCACCCAGATGCCAGCGGACTCGACGGTCACGGCAGTCGCTTCATGCCGCCTGCCCTCTGCCAGCGCGACACACTCACGTGGAAGCTCTACCACGACCTACGTGTGCTGCACGACCGCATTCGTTGCCGCTACACGAAGCAAGAAACTCCCAATTCCAATTTCAACAAAGACAGTGGCGTCATCCCCGATTATACCAATATCGAAGCAGTCGACCGCATCTTACTCGGCCGTCTCGCCACTGTCGCCGACACCATCGATAGCGACGATCTCGAAACTGCATCGGCTCAACTCGACGCAATCTATCAAACATTCGAAGGCGCAGACAAACACTTCCAAGCCATTCGCACCGGCCACTGCCACATCGATCTCGTCTGGCTCTGGCCTGAGCACATCGGCATCGAAAAAGCGGTTCATTCGTTTGCCAATGTCGATTACCTCATGGAGCGCTACCCTGAATTACAATTCGGCTACTCGCAACCTGCCAGCTACGATGCGGTCGAAGCGGCAGCGCCGGAGCTATCGGAACGCGTCGCACAACGCATCTCCGAAGGTCGCTGGGAAGCCCTCGGCGCGCTCTGGGTTGAGTCCGACACACACATACCCTGCGGCGAAGCACTCTCACGCGCCTTTGCCATCGGCCAAGACTGGTTCCGCAGCAAACTCGGCGCTCCTTCCGAGATCCTCTGGCTTCCTGACACTTTTGGCCTCTCCGGCAGCTTACCTTCCATCGCCGCGCAGCATGGCCTGCGCTACTTCTTCGGCAACAAGCCGACTTGGAACCGCTTTAATACCTTCCAGCGCACCTCCTTCCGCTGGCAAGGCCCCGACGGCAACGAACTGATCACCCACATCGCTCCGGAAAACATCCAAAGCTACAACGGCTACGGCGATGTGCGCGAGCTGACCGAAAATGCGATCCGCCATCAGGATGCCCATGTGCACCCCGAAGTGCTCCTGCCCACTGGCTTCGGCGACGGCGGCGGCGGTCCCACTGCGGAAATGTGCGAATACGCCCGCCGCACCGAAAACCTCCATGGTCTGCCTGCCAACAAGTGGGATCGACTCAGCAATTTCTTCGACCGCCTCGGCGCGCGAAAGGACGACCTCGAAGCCCACAAGGGCGAACTATACCTCGAAGCACACCGCGGCGTTGCTACGACAAACCGGAAGCTCAAGCTCGCCTATCGCCAAGCCGAAACTGGCTTGCAACTTTGGGAAGCCACGCGCGTTCTACAAGGCGGTGCACCCGTGCCAACCGCCCCATGGAAGCGCGTCAGCTTTGCTCAATTCCACGACTGCGTGACCGGCGCAGCTGTCTTTGAAGTGACCGATGCTTTTGTCGACGAGATGAGTGCCATCAGCCAAGATGCCCGCAGTAACGCAGCCACCGAACTCACAGGCGACTCGAGCAACTGGCTCAACCCGCTGCCGATTGAGCAACGTATCACTATTACGGATACTGACGGCAGCCTCAACACAGTCACACTGCCGCCACTCTCCGTGAGTGATCCCGCGCAGCTATCATGTGTGACCGCAACAGCCACACTGGCCGATGCCGACACACTCAGTCTCAGCAACAACCAACTACAAGCACAGTTCAATCGTAAGGGCGAAATCAGCTCATTACAAATCAATGGATCTAACATAGAGATGCTCGAACCGCTCGCACAGCTACAAAGCGCAGTGGATCGCAACCCGCAGTTCCCTGCGTGGGATATCGATGAAGCACCGATCCGCACCATGGCCGGCCACGCCGACGAAGCGCAGACGATTAGCGCCACGATCGATGAGAACGGCACCGCCAGCCTCACCTTTGAGCGCACCATCGAAGCGCTCGGCAGCTTCACGATTTGCTACACACTGAGCCCCGAAGCGCACGACCTGCACCTGCGCATCGACATGGACTTCAAGGCCGAACGCCGCCTGCTCAAGCTGCAGTTCCCGACCAATTACCAAGGCCGCTACGCACGCTTCGGCAGCGCCTTCGGCAGCACACAACGCCCACAGATCAAGACCTCCATCATCGACTATCCACAATGGGAAGTGCCCGGCAGCCGCTGGGCAACCGTCTCCGACGATAGTCAACATCAAGGCCTCTCCGTCATCACCGATGCCTGCTACGGCTTTTCTTGCGATCATGGCAACCTCGGCGTCAGCCTGCTACATACCGTGGCCTACACCGGCGAAGAAACACACCTCGGCCCCGTCACCAAGAGCCTACGCCGCAACACTGAGCGACCACACTTCATCGATCTCGGCAAATCCAGCTTTGAGCTGCGCATCGGACACTACCATGCCGATTTACCACGCGCACAGCAGCCCGCGGCCGTCGCCGAGCGCCTACTGCAGCCCGCAATCCCATGCAGCGCAGACGTCACTCATGCCGGGCTCCTCGCCATCGAAGGTGGCGACTCACTCATCCCACACTGGTCTGTGCCCAACGCCGACGGCAGCTGGACACTACGCCTCCACGAAACACTCGGCCGCTCAGGCAGCGCACGACTTAAACTCGCTGAAGGATGGACGATTGAAAAGACCAACCTCGCAGGCGAGACCAACGAAGCAGTGAACGCCGAATCCGTCGCCTTTGAAGCCTTCGAAATCATGAGCCTGCGCCTAATCACACACACCAGGTAGGGCGCGTGCAAACGAACACGCCTACCAAAATACGCCCCCTGGCATTGCGGCGACGTTGAGCAAGCGCAAGCCCGGCCCAACGCAGAAAGGCCTTTAACCTTAAAAGAGTAGTTAGACGGAGGTCTGCCGCAGATGGCGAAGCAAGTTAGGAGGAAGGAGTTAGAAGCTGAGCATCAGTGTTTTATGGCGTCTTAGACGCTCGCCAAATGGCTTCGCCCTTCGGTTGAGTGTCGCTGCGCTCGGAGGGCGGCTATAGGAGAATCTACAAAGGCTTCATAATCAAAGACTAACTTCTGACTCCTAACTTCTAACTCCTGAATCTAGGTTTAACGCGACTCGACTGATACCCCGGGCCAGTCATCTGTGCGGAATGGGGTGACTGGCAGCCCATTACGATCCTGCAAATTAGCAACTGGATTATCCGCCCAGGCATAACGAACCGCAACGGGATCCGTCACACGATCAGACCAAACCTTCACCTGATGCGTGCCGATCACTGTAGCATGAGCAGGCACAAACACACGATCCGCACCAGCAATAGTAAACCCAGCAACTTCCTGAGTATCATATGCTCGCAGGCCTTCCACGCTCGTATTCTTAAAGCTCACCATCAGCCCCTCAGCATCAGGCAGCATAGATGCATAGCGTGGATTCTGATAGGCCACCTCGTATTCATAGTCCCTAGCCAACGCGATGCGTGCCAAACGATTTGCCACCGTTAACTTATTACGCGGGTGTATATCCTTCCCCTCGCCCTGATCAATAATCACCACTTGCCCTGTATTCGGCAAAGCAAGCGCCATCGTCTGCGCCTCGCGCAGTTCGGCCCAGTAACTCTCACTCGGCATAGTGACCTCTTCTTTAAAGTCAGCCAACTGCACCCAATAAAATGGAAAGTCGCCTTGCCCCCACAAATCACGCCAAGTCTGAATCACCAGCGGAAAGAGGTCACGATATTGATAGCCACGCCCACTGTTCGACTCACCCTGATACCAAATAACGCCACGCATGCCATAGCCTTGGATAGGATGCAGCATGCCATTGTAAGCATTCGCAGGCCGATGATTACCTGTGCGCGGATCATTCACCCAAGGAACTTTCGGGTCAGGACGCCCTGCTGCCACCCATGCCCGATGCTGCGCTAGGCGCTCCTCATGTATTGCATCGCTATATGCAGATACCTTTGCCTCAGCGCGTTCGATCAAATCAGCATAATCACCGCTCGCCTCTAAGCGATCGCGCGGAATCCATGTCTCCGCAGTCGAACCACCCCACGAGCAATCAATCAAACCGACTGGCACACCTAAAGTCTGCTGCAGGCGCAAGCCATAGTAATAGCCAATTGCCGAGAAATCACTTGCGACACCTGGCGAACTAACCGCCCATGCTCCCCCGAAATCATCCTGAGCGGTCGCACGGCCGACAGTCGGCACTGTTATCAAACGCAGCTCGGGCTGATTTGCCGATAATGCATAGAGCTCACCATGATTACTACGCGACAGCGGCCATTTCATATTCGACTGACCAGAACAAATCCACACCTCGCCCACCAAAACATCCTTATAATTTTTCGCAGTATGTTCACCAGCCACCTTTAATTCATACGGCCCTCCAGCAAGCAATGGCTCCAACTCCACGCGCCAGCGACCATCTAAATCTGCTACAGTCGTATGACTCTGTTCTGCGATCGTCACTATGATCGATTCCAACGCATCCGCTTTTCCCCAGACCAGATTCACCTGATCGCGTTGCAACACCATATGATCGCCAAATATATGGGGCAGACTCACCTCTGCACGCGCAACCGCGCAAACCACTAAAAGGAAACATAAAAAACTAAAAATAGACATATTATACATGAAAAGACAACACAGCAGTTAAAATAGAATCGACACGCTTACACGAGTTCGCTGTCATTAGCGATCTATTAATCATACGATGTCGCATATACCATGACCTCATTCAACAGCCTACGTCCCGCTCCCGACCAACGAACTTTCAGCTGCGCATTCGTCGATCAAACCGTTCAAAGAGTTCAGTCCGACATCACCGATCCAGAGCTCGCATGGCTTTTTGGTAATTGCTTTCCCAATACGCTCGATACCACCGTCGACTATACGCACACCGAAGGGCGTGATGACACCTTCGTAATCACAGGCGATATTGATGCGATGTGGCTACGCGACTCGACCGCTCAAGTCTGGCCCTACATGCCATTCATCCAAAATGATACTAAGACCTGCGCAATGGTCAAAGGTCTCGTTAACCGACAAGCACAGTGCGTCCTGAAATCCCCATATGCCAACGCGTTTTACAAAGACCAACAAAAACCAAGCAAATGGGCCAGCGACTCGCCCTCTCCAGTCAACGGTGTGCACGAGTGTAAGTGGGAAATCGACTCACTCTGCTATGTTGTGCGATTGGCTTACGAATATCTCGATCTAACTGGAAACACCACCGTGCTCGATGACGATTGGGATCGAGCGATGCGCCTACTCGTGGCAACCCTGCGCACGGAACAGCGCAAGGACGGCACCACGCCCTACCGCTTCCTCCGCAGTTCAGACCGCATGACTGACGCCCCGGTCTTCGAGGGCACTGGAAATCCACTGCGCCCCGTCGGCCTCATCGCATCCATGTTTCGTCCATCTGATGATGCCACAATCTTGCCGTTTTTGATACCTTCCAATGTATTTGCAGCACTCTCACTTAGGCAGCTCGCTTCCATCTATCGCTACGACTTAGAAGACAATGACTTCGCCAATGAGTGCGCCGTGTTTGCCACAGAAATCGAAGCTGCGGTCACTCAATATGGCATAGTCGATCATTTGCACTTTGGAAAAATCTACGCCTATGAAGTCGACGGCTATGGTAACCGTTTATTTATGGACGATGCCAATGTTCCATCACTCATGTCGCTCGCATACCTCGACCCCGATTTAAGAAAGGATCCGATCTATCAAAACACCCGCCGTTTCTTACTCAGCGAGAACAATCCCTACTTCCTCCGTGGTAGTGCCGCCGAAGGACAAGGCAGTCCACATACCGGCAAAGAAAAAATCTGGCCGATGGGGATCATTCTACGCGCGCTTACCAGCCAAGACGATAATGAGATCCTACACTGCTTAGCGATGCTGCGTAGCACGCACGACCATACTGGCTTTATGCACGAGTCCTTCCACAAAGACGACCCGAGTATCTTTACGCGCAAATGGTTCGCATGGACTAACACCTTATTTGGCGAACTCATCATGCAGCTACATGCCGAACGCCCACACCTATTACAAACCTCTTTCTAACCATGGCTAATACACAGAACGCAACACTCGGCGCAGTCAGCGCAGACGCCCACAAATCTAGCCACGACATCGAGATCGAAGCTGTTGAAATCGCTGGCCGCTGGTCGCTCGAACACGCCCAAGCGTGGTATGCCAGCCAGCCATGGCTCATCGGCTGCAACTACCTGCCCGCCACCGCAATCAACCAGCTTGAGATGTGGCAGGCCGAAACTTACGCCCCTGCAACAATCGACAAGGAACTCGGCTGGGCTGAAAACATCGGTTTCAACACACTGCGTGTCTATTTACACGACCTAGTATGGGCACACGACACTAACGGGCTTTATGATCGGATGGATCACTTCCTTAGCATCTGCCAACACCACAACATCCGTGTCATCTTTGTCTTCTTTGATGACTGCCACCGCCCCTTCCCAGAGATCGGCACGCAACCCACGCCTGTTCATAGCTATCACAATTCAGGATGGATGAATTCCCCCGCCCGCGATGTCGCGATGGCCTACAATGAAGGAACGCTTCCGGCTGCCGATTGCGCACGCCTCAAAGGTTACGTGCAAGACACCATCCAACACTTCAGCCAAGATCCACGCGTCCTCATGTGGGAGCTCTACAACGAACCAGGCCGCGAATTCGAACTTGCCGCACAGAAGGAAGGCGACTGGTTTGGCGATCAAAGCGCGAAGCTACTCCTGCACGCATGGCAATGGGCGCGCGCTGCAGCGCCAAGCCAGCCGATTTGCTCCACAGCCGAAGGCAGCGTCGGCGAGCGCAACATCGCACTCGCGCAGATGAATTCCGACATACAGTCTTTCCACTGCTACGCCGGCCCCGATGAACTCGAACGCCTCTGCACTCAATACACCGAATCCGGGCGCCCAGCCTTATGCACTGAGTATATGGCACGCCCGAACAGCCTTTTTCAACAAGATCTACCCGTGCTCAAAAAGCACAACATCGGTGCAATCAACTGGGGCTTCGTCTCCGGAAAGTCCGCAACAATATGGCCCTGGTCGAGTAAGGATGGCAAAGACATCCGCCGCCCATGGGAGGTGCATCCCGTCCTTGCCGAAGGCGAACCACTCCCTGAGCCCAAGCAATGGTTTCACGACATCTTCCGCAGCGACGGCACCGCCTTCGACGACGCAGAAGTCGCGTTCATCAAGCAGATGACAGGTAAGTAGCTCTGAGAAGTGACACAGACAATCCAGTCTGCCCACCGAACATAAGCCACCCGACCATGCCCCAAAACCTCCTGCTGTTTATTCCCCGAATGAAACGCTATTTGGTTCTCTTACTGGCGAGCGCTTGTTACCTCCCTGCGGACGATGGCACCTTTGGAGATTACCCCATCGTATCACATTTTAAGCGTATTAGCTGGGAGTCGATCGATGAGCTAATGCACCTAGATCAAGTGATCGTCCACACGGCAAAACATCAGAACTATCGTCAGAATGAAGCCTTGGCTCTAGAATTCAAAAGACGAAAACCAGAGGCTCGGGTGCTATTACAATATTATTGGAATGCCTTTCCACGCACCCGTCCAAAGCAAGCCGTATACGCACAGCACGGGGATCACTATTACGATGAAGACTACTACCCCTACCCTGATTTCAATGGCTACTTTTTAGCAACGTATCCGAGAACATTCCATGAAAACATCGCATCCAACGAGGAGACCTTCACCCTCACCTTTGATGCGATTCCGCCACTCTGGAAAAAATACATGCAGCAAGCGGCCGCGCAGAAGCGAGTCCGTAAACCCTACCTAGAAGCACTGGTCTATGCACTCGATGATGCAGGCCACCCCGATTATACACAGTCGGAATTCTTACAGGTGCTGAAGATCGAAATGCATACGAAGCGAGTGACGTTTCGCCGCTTACCTCAAGTAGGGCAACAGGGCTGGCATGCGTATGCAGCAGGCAAGTCGCAACTCGGCTTTCAAACAAAGTTCGCGAAGTATGAAAATCTGTGGGTGCTCAATGGCTCGAAATTCGGCCCGCGTGATCCTAAAACCGGCATGAATGGAGCCGAATATGTAGCGAAGCATTTGGCGGACTATTATCGCAAGTGCATATCAGGACTCGATGGATTCAGCTTCGACGTGCCTACCTTCGCGCCACATGAAGGGACGGACATCAACGCAGATGGCATCGTCGACCACGGCTATATTGACGGGATCAACGCGCACGGCATCGGGATGCGTGACATCTTTGAATATCTGAAGTTCGGCTCCGACTTTGATGCAGGCCTGGGCGAAAATCTACTCATCGTGCAAGATGGCGGATGGATGGGAGACCAGCGTTTCCCAGGACTGATCAACGGTGCGGAGAATGAGGATTTTCCGGGAATACAGCAATGGGATGAGCTGTCGGAGAACATCAACATGCACCTATGGTGGTGTGACCATGCGCAGCCACCTAACATCAGCTTCAACGCAATGCGATTTCCCACTGATGCGTATCACAACCCCGAATACACCAACAAACTCGAATATTTCATGCATAACAATTACGCACGCCTAGGCATGGCTGTGGCGTGTATGGGAAACGGCGTGTGCGTGTATGAAGCATCTAGAGCGTGGATTCCGAAGTCCAACAACGCATGGGATCGGACATTACACATCGCGGATGCGGAAATCGTTGGCGATACGGCAAAGCCCTATGTTTTGGCTAAAAACCAATATCCTTGGGATGAGTATAATGCAGGTTCACTCCAGCGTTACCGCTGGCTTGGCCAACCACTCGAAGACCGAGTGTATCATTCTAACCACCTAGGCGACGAACTGTTGTCCTATGCACACTTCACGAAACTGTCGCCAGAAATAGCAGATACTACCGTAAAGACGATCGATTTCCAAGTGAACCCCGAGCTGTCGGCCTTGTCGTATGATGTAGTGTTTACCGAACTACCCCACAATGCATGGAAAACCTCTTCGCTCACAAAAGGATATGCACGCGCGGCCATGGTGACACTCAAGACGCCAGAAGTCCTTGGTGACGTCAAAAAGGGCGAGGAATTCACCATTCAATATATAGGAAAAGGGCATCCCTATTATGATCGCTTCGGCGAAAAATATCGCGACATCCCCCTGCCAATCGGCTTTCGCCTAGTAGTCAACGGGCAGCCTGGAAAACAGCAATGGGGATTGTTAATACGCAATGGAGACACCACACGGTTAACTTTGACCGCGCCCGCAAGCGGATCAATGCAACTCGAGATCTTAAGCGGAGCCGAACAAGGACATGTCGCCTTGACGCACCTATCACTACGCAAGGGCTGCGCGGAAGTCATGCACCGACGCTTTGAAAATGGCCTTGTGCTCTTAAACACGTCAAAGCACGACAACATCCTTTTTGACATACACTCCATTGATCCGTCACACACGTATCGCCGGATTGAAGGCCTGGTCGATCCAGATTGGAACGACGGTAGCCAAATCGGAAACGAGATCCTGTTACCAGCACGTGAAGCACTGTTTCTCGTAAAAAACGAGCCATAAGCAGTCGGCCCCGTCACGCAAAATCGTCGATATCACGGCCTACGCCAACACCCTTTTCGCTAGAAAAATGAGCTACAGTAGACGAATCAAAAAAACAAAAGCGACTCGCATCCGAAAGGGCAAGATACGCCTAAATTTCTGTGCACGCATTCATGCACCCCCTCGTATCGAAAAAGTTCAATTATCACCAATGGATATTTAATATTGCAATATTTAGCATTTTATGCATCCTTAGCATACATTCAACAAAAGACCACCTCTGCCCCCATGCCAAAAATCCCACATACCCCACCACACACAAAAGGATTCACCCTCATTGAGCTCTTAACGGTGATCGCAATTATCGGAGTGCTCGCGGGCATCTTGATCCCTACAATGGGTAAAGTTCGCCAAAATGCAAAAAACACACGCTGCGTTGCGAATCTCAGACAGATCGGTCCACTCCTCGAGCTTTACAAACAAGACCACAATGGCAGCTACCCTTCTCCCGGCATCAAACAAGGGGATGCTGGATGGAAAATGTGGGACAGCGAAGACTTGGCCAGATACATTGGCAGAGGAAAGAGCCAAATAGAATCCGGAGACGATAATGAAACAGGCACAATCTGGGAATGCCCTGCAGCTGAACACGACCTCATCAACAAGGGGGTCGAGGTGAATAACAACCGCAACGGCTATGGACTCAATAAAGCGTTACCGTCCAATCCAGTTTGGATCGACGGAAAAAAGCAAGGCCCTCACTCTGCCGCCATCGCACCTTTGAAATTCGAATTCCCCGCTCGCACCGCACTCGCGATGGATGCGCAACATGCGATCGCTGGTCCAGCAGGCAATTCGTTTAAAGCCGTAACGGATGCTGCCACACGCCATGGTGGCTCAATCAATGTCCTATTCGCAGATCTAAGCGTGCGCTCCATCTCACAGGAGGAGCTCCCTGATCCTAACAATCCTGAAGGCAGCCTGTTCTGGACCGGACAGAAATAGCCATAAATTACATACAGTATCTGTTACTTTCAACGTGCCTACCATAATCGGAGGCACGTTTTTATTCATACGTAAAACGATATCGATCTCAAATCATGTTTGCTCCCTCATTAAAACAGGCACTGCTCTGCCTATCCTCCTTCGCTCTCTGTTTAACAAGTCTAGCCCAATGGGAAAATATGAATCCAGGCGCAGGCGGTCAGATCCAAAGCGTCGACCTTGACCCGAATATCCCCGGACGCGCCTACTACAGCTCTGACATGGAAGGCGCCTACCGCACCGACGACTATGGTGCCAGTTGGCAACTGATCACAGAGAACTCCGCCGAAAATAACATCCTGTTCGTGCGCGCAAAACCTGGGAACTCGAACCACTTATTCATGGGGCAGTTACATGGATTTGAGCGCAGCCTCGACGGTGGTCGCAATTGGGAACGTGCCACAGAAATTGATCAGCCGATCATGTTCCTCTCGATCAACCCGCAGAATACGGACGAATTGATCGCCGCCCCCGGCGCACGTATGCGCTGGAGAGCACGCAGTCGCCACGTCAGCCCACTTGGCACTCCAGGCATCTACCGTAGCAGCGATGGTGGTAAATCATGGCAATTCCATCACTTCGAAACAGGCGTCACTGGTCGCAAAGATGTGTTCACCGTCTATCACAACCCAGCTCAGCCGACTCAAATTCTCGCAGGTTCATTGCGCGGAGTCTATCTTTCTGAAAACGGCGGCGACACCTGGCAACTCGTCGATGCACCTGCCAAGACTGGCGACTGCTGGGGCGCATGCTGGAGCCCTGATGGCAAGCAACTCTTCGCCACCTACCGTGTCGCAACAAGCGAACAGCCCGCACACCGCACGCCCGACGACCACATCGGCAACCCCCAAACTGGCCTCACACATTTGTTTAGTAAAACAGCAGACGGCGACTGGATCGACCTTTCCGCCAATAACCCGAGTTTCGACGCAGGCAGGCGTAATAATAACAACTACTGGATGCCCGAGAGCGATTGTAAATCAAGCGACGGCAAAGTCACCATCGCACTGGCTCCCGTCAGCAATCGCGAAGGCCTGACACTCGTGCATATCGAAAACGAGACCGCCTCATGGGAGCGCATCTTCTTCTACGATCATCACTCACGTGTCGATTTCGACACTGGCTGGGAGCACTACTCCACACGTCCGCTAAGTTGGGAGTTCACACCTGCCTCATGGCCTAACACCGAGATCTGGACGACCGGCGACCAAACAATGTTTCGCGGCTCCATCACCACCAATTCCGATAAGGAGCTCGACCAATACAACAGCCGCTACGACTGGCAGAACATCTACACACGCTACGTGCAGACAATTGATGGCGTGCGCTTCTACCGCACACGGGGCGCGCAGTGCACCTTTATCTTCGATGGCGAAGCCTATAAAAACTACAGCGCACAATCCAATGGCGACAACGCAATCAAAGAAAGCTATGACTCTGGTTACTCATGGGCAGTCGGCCTACGCCTACCACGCAGCAACGCGATCCAAATCCTACGCGACTTTGAACCACCGATCGTGCTCGCACACACCTCCTCTGGCTACGGCGGTTCATCCGAACGCGGCGCACTCTGGTATAAACGCCTAGAACACATGTCCCCCAAAGACAAGTGGATCAAAATTGGCGGCGAACCAGCCGAACTCGGCGGCCTACCCGACAAACTTTACAATCAAATCATCCAAGATCCCCACCACAAAGGTCGTGTCTACATCGGCACACGACGCGCTCACACATGGATGATTGAAGACATCGAAGCATTCATTCGCGGCGAGCAAAACGCAGTCAATATTTCAGCAGACACCAACGGTCCATTCACCATCAACGACAAGGGCGTTGGGCTCTCGGTCGATCCGCATGATCCAAATGTGCTCTGGGGCATCGGCACACGCGATGCGACACACGAAGTCGGCGAAGATTTGTTTAAAGGCACCCGTCAAGCTGACGGCGTCTGGAGCTGGGAAGTCATCCGCAGGTCCGAAACGACCAATACGCAAATCGCCGTGTGGGATCACCTCGGATCAACTGGGCTCGGGCTTATCCGCGTTGACGACCATGGCGATCAATTCCTCGAAATTTCGATCGATGGCGGCATCAACTGGCAGCGGGCCCTCGACCGCACAGGCATTGCTCAACTGCGTGCCACTCCTGAGTGGCTCAAGAAATTCCCCTCGGAACTCTACATCAAAGGCCTCACTGCCAAAAACGGCAGCATCGCACTCGCCTACACTAGTGAATGGTCGCAAGCCAAAGGTTACGGCGTCTTCTTCGCGACACTCGAAGCAGACGGCACCGCGCACTGGACAGACTTCACAGGCGATCACCCCTTCCCTTATCCCGTCAAACAGCGCCTAATCCACGTCGAAGGCCACGACTGGCTCTACATGGGATCCAAAGGCGCAGGCTGGTGGCGACGCCCGCTCGATTAAGCCACAAGCTCTCAATTCCTTAAAGTTTTCAGCATTTCAGCATTTCATATGTCCACCGAACACACCTATCACTACGTCCTTAGCACACACTGGGATCGCGAATTCTATCAAGACTTCCAAGGCTTCCGCTACCGCCTCGTAGATATACTCGATGACGTGCTCGATGGCTTCAACGATGGACGCCTAGTCGGCACCTTTCAAATGGACGGCCAATCTAGCCCAATGGATGACTACCTCGAAGTGCGTCCAGAGCGCCGGCAGGAATTCGAGCAACGCGTGCAATCAGGCCAGATCAAACTCGGCCCATGGTATACGATGCCCGACCTCTTCATTCCCTCGGGCGAGTCACTGATCCGTAACCTCGAATACGGCATGCAAGTCGCACGTCGAGCAGGAGGCGAGCCCTCGCGCGTGCTTTTCTGCTGCGACGTCTTTGGTATGCCCAGCCAAGCGCCGCAGCTCGCCAAAGGCTTCGATTTCAAGATGGGCTTCATCTGGCGCGGCACGAACCGCCCCGACATTCGCCACCTCGACTGGGTCGGTGCCGACGGCAGCACCCTGCCCTGCTACCGTTTCGGTCAAAACAGCTATTGGGGCTATGGGGTGCATGTGCGCAACGTCAACAAATTCGACGTGCCACCAAGCGTGGAGCGCTTCGCCGCAGACCTCGCACATTACTCAGCCTCCGAGGCCACCTGCACGCAACCCGGCGCAGTGCTACTCTTCGACGGGATTGACCATGCCGCATGGGATGCGCCTCACTACGCGCAACTCAAGCCCTACCTCGCTCCCGCTGAAAAGAACGGCATTCAAGTCACACATACCGATTTAGACACGTATGCCGACGCCGCACTCGCCGATTGGGACAAGGTCGACGTCTCCCTCGAAGGTGAGCAACGCGAACCCAGCCTCCTCAAACACAAAGCCACCGAAAGCGCCCAAGCCGTGCTGCCTGGCACACTTTCCAACCGCGTCTGGATCAAGCAGCAGAACCACGCCTGCGAAATCCTGCTCTGCCAAATCGCAGAGCCCCTCGCCGCACTGCAACAGAAGCTACTCGGGAAACGCATCGCCCCAGGCCTCTTCGAAGCCGCATGGCGCGACCTCCTGCGCAACCATTTCCACGACTCCATCTACGGCAGCTACAGCGACGAAACCGACCACGACATGCGATCACGCTTCCGACAGACGCGCCGCATCGCCGAGGAAATCATTAAAGACTGCGCTCAACGAATTGCCGCCAACGTCGAAAGTGAATCCGATCACTGTATCACTATTTTCAATACACTCGCCTACCCGCGCAATGAAGTGATCGAAGCATCTTTCTTCCTCAGCACGCCCGAACTCGCTGAGAATGGCTTCCGCCTACTCGCCGCGGACGGCACCGAGCTGAATTATCAAATCCTAGAGCGCATTGAAACGCGCCACCGCACACGGCCATTCCCTTACAAGGAACCACTCCATGAGGACTCCCCGTTCGTGCGCATTGCCCTTCCACTTCAACTTGAAGGCACAGGTTACCAAAACCTCCGCCTCGTCGCAGGCGAACCGCCTGCCATCGCAAATAAGATCCAGACTGCCGAGAACACGCTCGAAAACGAGCACCTCTGTGTGCAAGTGAGTGCAAACGGCACCCTCTGCCTCACCGATAAATCCACAGGCGAAACCTACACAGACTTACTCGAACTCGAAGACGTCGGCGATCGCGGTGGCCACTTCTTTGTCGATGCCCTACCCGAGGATCATCCAATCCGCAGCAGCAACGTAAGCGCTCAAATCGAAGCCATCCACAACGGCCCGTTCAGCGCAGCACTCAAGATAAACTACAGCTTTGACCTACCCACAGAGGTGATCGATCTAAAACGCAGTGAGCACACCACAGCCTGCGCCGTTGGCATCACCGTGACGCTCGAAGCCGACAGCCCACAACTCAAGGTCGCCATTGATTTCGACAATCAAGTCAAAGACCACTGGTTGCGCGTGCGCTTCCCGCTGGGGTTCAAGACCGAAGAATATGTCACCAACACAGCATTCGACGCCATCACACGACTCGTCGATCCTGGCTATATCGCCGAAGAGCTCAGCGAACCTGTGCCCGTCGGATTTCCACAAGAGTCATGGATGGCCGCCAGCAACCAACGCCGCGGTCTAGCAATTCTAGCACCCGGCCTCAAAGAAGTCGCCGCACGCCAAGACGGCGAGTCCACCACCCTCTTTCTTTCACTCTTACGCGGCACCGAATTCTTTAAATTTGTCGACGCAAATCCACGCGCACAAGTGCTAGGCGCAAATCGATTTGAATTCGCCATCCGCCCGATCGCAGGCGCAATTCCAACTGCAGCGCTCAACGCTGAGGCGCAACAACTCGCCACAGAACCAGTCTTAGCGCAGACCGATGCCGCCAACCGCTACAAATATCGCAGCACACACGCACAGCAATTGCCCAGCACATACAGCCTACTCGAAGTCAGCCCTGAAGTCACCGTCAGTGCCTTCCGCGCCCTCTCGGATGCCGACTACGAGCTGCGACTCTACAACGTCAGCGATGACACACAGAGCACCAGCCTACAGCTCGAATCCACACTCGAAGCCATACAGTCCACTGACCTTGCAGGCAAGTCGCTCGATGCAGTCACTGATCGCGCACTACTCAGCCTACCACGGAAAGCCATCCAGACGCTGCGCATCCAGTAGTGCAGCCACGCTCCTCCGATCAATGAGTGTGTGTGGTGACGCTGTCCTGCGTCAGAGTCGAACCGAACCACCCGCAAACGAAAAGCCAGCACACCGCAGATGCGCGCAAGCGCGATCACCACAAACTTCCGCTCTCACCGAGCAATGCCGAGAATGAGTTGTGGTGACGCCGCTTGCGGCTGTCCTGCGTCAGAGTGAACCGAGCCACCCGCAAACGAAAAGCCAGCACACCGCATATACGCGCAAGCGCGATCACCACAAGCTTCTGCTCTCCGCCGATCAATGCCGAGAATGAGTTGTGGTGACGCCGCTTGCGGCTGTCCTGCGTCAGAGTCGAACCGAGCCACCAGCAAACGAAAAGCCAGCACACCGCATATACGCGCAAGCGCGATCACCACAAACTTCCGCTCTCCGCCGAGCAATATTGCTTCTAATTTCGAGTTTGTGCCACTGCGCATCGAATGCTAAACAAATATAAGATGAGCCGGCTCTATCATAACCCAGAAACTAATTTAAGGCGTGGGCGCTACTCAACTCCAGGAGGTCGTTATTTCATCACAATTTGCACAAAACCGAGAAAACCTGGACTGACTCAAAATCCAATCGGACAATCAATCATTGAGGCGTTACGTGAAATACAAAGAGCGCAGCAAATCAACCTGCACTGCGCCACGATAATGCCCGACCATGTGCACTTGCTTTACACACTCGGCAACACATTGACGCTCTCTCAAGTCCAAGCGAAGCTAAAAACGTTCACGAATCAAGCTTTGGCGACTGCCGAATTACATTGGCAGTCCAATTACTTCGACCACCACCTTCGGCACGATGCCTCATTAGAAAAATTCGCCTACTACATATTTCTGAATCCCTACAGAAAGCACTTGATTGAGGTGAATGAGAGTTGGCCGTGGTGGACATTGAATCGGAGCTACCGTCCCGAATTTTCATTGTCATTGAAAGATGGACAATTCCCGCAGCCTGAGTGGCTGCAAGAATCAGAGGAGTGTAATCTGAAAGCAATCATCGAAAGTGACTGTTAATGGGGCTCCAAGCAGCCCGCACAGTGTATTCAGTTGTGGTGACGCCGCTTGCGCGTATATGCAGCGTGCGAGTGCAGTGGCTAAACCTCGGTTCGACTCTGACGCAGGACAGCCGGCAAGCGGCGTCACCACAACTCACTCTCGGTGCAGTGCACCGCGCAGATTCAGAACCTTGTGGTTTGTGGTTATCGCGCTTGCGCCTATATGCAGCGTGCGAGAGCAGTGGCTAAACCTCAGTTCGACTCTGACGCAGGACAGCCGGCAAGCGGCGTCACCACAACTCACTCTCGGTGCAGTGCACCGCGCAGATTCAGAACCTTGTGGTTTGTGGTTATCGCGCTTGCGCGTATATGCTGCGTGCGAGAGCAGTGGCTAAACCTCAGTTCGACTCTGACGCAGGACAGCCGCAAGCGGCGTCACCACAACTCATTCTCGGCAGTCCACCGCACTCATTCTCGGCAGTCCACCGCACTCATTCTCGGCACAGTGCGGAGCCCTGCGTAAAACCCCGAACCAAAGTTTCGAGGCTACAGCTTCGCGTATCCTTCGCGCCCCTTAGCAGGCAAAAAAATATCCGTAGCTGATCACACCCGAACCGATGGCACCCAGCCAATCTGCACACGCCATTGCGACACAGCACGATTCGCTTCTTCAGGCGCACTGACCGTCACGACCGCATCGCCCACGATACCTGCGCTCGCCCAATACTTCCAGCTGCTGCCCTTCCAGATATAATCCACCGCCGGACAAACGCGCGTCCATTCGAGTCCCTGAACCTGCGGCCATTCCGCCGCAGATTCAACGCGACACCATGCTCCGTCGGCATCCAAAGCCTCCACCAAAACCATCAGCGCCTGACCATCCTGTGCTGCTGGCACTGCACAAGTCACAGACTCCTGAAAGTCTGTCACCGTGTCCAACAGCACTGCATCAAAGGCAATCACCGCATCCTGTGGATACTGCGTCGTCGCCCATGCCGACTCTGGCTCAGAGCGATAGCCATACGTTTTCGCTCCTGATGGATCACCACAAATCTGCCGTGGCTGCAAAGCCGCCGTGTGTTGCGCCTTGAGTTCGGCCGAAGCCTGTCCCATCGCTGCAACCTGCGCATCCGATAAAAAGCTCAAGTCCCCCCACACTTGCGGAAAGACTAAATGCCCGCGCGCTTGCTCCATCTGCATCGCAACCTCTAAGGCATCCGTCTCCATATGATTGCCCCAAGTTGTTTGTGCCAACCAAATGCCGAGCGTATCACGCATACTTTGCGGTAACCACGGCGTGTTCGCCACGCCGAGATCGATCGTGCGTTGTGCACTATCGCGATAGCGCCAGCACGGCAACTCCGACGCATGGCTGCCCTCCATACTCAAGCGCGGCTCGAAGAGTAGATCGCCTTCGGTTAAGAAAAACGGCGAACGTGCGCCCCAATACCAAATCAAACGAAACTCTGGATCCTCTTCACGAAAGCGACGCGCCATCTGCAGCAGCCGATCATGCATCGCGCGTGTTGAATATTTCCCGGGAAGCTGTGACTCCGTTCTACCATTACTGAAAAAGTCACCCACATCCAACTTCGCTAACTTCAAGCCGTTCTCACGAATGTGATGCAAGATCCCCGCCTCCAAAATATCAGCGTAGTCCGAAGCCAACGAAAAGCGGCGAGTAAAGTCCCACTTCAATAAACCATTCTCGAAATACTCACGCGGCGCCCATGCACCATTCGGCCCAGGAATACGACTGCCCTCAAGCCCGGCATGCTCACCCACGCCCCAATCCGCAAAGCTCGTCGAGAACCACAGCCCGAACTGCATGCCACGCGCCTTAATCGCTTCCACCATGGGGCCGAACCCCTCTGGAAACAAATCCTTACGCGGCTCTTTGAAATCACCCGTGGGATCAATCCAGCCGACGTCATACACGAAATAATCAAACGACAGTCCACCCTCCGCACAGCGATCGAGCTGTTCAAACGCACCCGCAAGCTGCTGCGGCGATAAGTCACGCGTTTCCGGTGTTTCCCCGAAGCCATAATCATTATGCCCGTAAGGATCATACATCGAAAAAATCTCCTCGCCGCGAGGACTCACACCATTGAGCCACGCATGGAACTGCGCCTGCGGCGTGCGAGTGGCATCCACACCGAGCAACATCTCAGGCAGTGCCAACGTTTCCCCCGCAGCAATCACTTGCCCATAAAGCACTGATGCGCGCACACGATTTCCTGGTAAATCCATCAGACACGCCGTCGGATGATTCAGACCAATAAATCCATGCGCACCGAGCGCCATGGGATGCCCCACCTCGGTCGCCTCCAACGCAGTCAGCGCCTGCGCTTCAAACAAATGCACGTCGAGTAAGGTCTGCGCCTTTTCAGATTCGTTACGCAGCGTCTGCTCGATCCGCAACACTGCGCCCTCTCGCACACAACGCTGCTCCAGCACGAATCCCTGCGCACGCCCCGTGCGAGACTGCGCCGCCGCATCCCAGTCCGACCACTGCCAATCCTCGACCACGACGTCGGGCGCACCACTGGCAATCCATTGATCGCACAAGAAGTGATCATACAAATAGATCGGCAAAGCCGCCTCGGATATAAACGACTGTCGACGATCCAAACCAACCACTTCGATCCGTAAGGTATTCGCCGCACCAAACTTCAGCTGAGCATCGTCGGCTTGCTCGGGCTGCAGCACGATTCGCTGCGGCTCGTGCCAACCACAAGGCGTCTTTGACTCTAACAGCAGCACATCATTCAAATACACCGCATACTGCTGCCAATCTTCACGATTCCAGCCGCCAAAGCATAATGTGATCGCCTGCCCCTCTTCCGCCTTCGGCAAGTCAAAAGACTGCTCAAACACACAGCTGCCATCAAACACATGCGGCACGATCCCCGTCTCGCCACTATTAGGACGACGCAGCAACAAACTCTCATTCTGCCCCGCGTCGATCAATTCGCCGTCAGCCGATAGTAGCTTAAAATCCCAATTTACGATATCCGTGCGCCAGCCATGCTTGGCAAAACTGAGACGCGGGGCACTCACAGAGGCACCATCCAACACAGTGCTCAACTCAGGAAAGAGGTTCAATAATTGCATGGCACCACAGTAACAAAACCGACCAATCCAAGCTTGAACCACGCCTGATTACTATTTGAATATATCCGATATGTTTAGAGCCGAATACACCATTACCCAAGAGGACGTCCGGCTCTCGGCAAGTTGCCCCATTCACATCGCAGAAGTCACACTGGCTAGCGGCGAAATCGCCGCGCACGATCATGAATTCTACGAAGTCGCATTGATCCGCTCCGGCAGTGCCACCCATCGGACTAGTGTCGCACGCTACCCCATCTCCGCGGGTAGCTTATTAATCCTGCGCCCTGGACAAGTCCACTCCTTCGAAGACATCGATCAACTCGAACTGTTTAACATCTACTACCTCAGTGAATGGTTGCTACGCGATCCTCATCTGCCCATCGAAGCGCCCGCGCTCTGCCTGCGATTCCTCGGCGATGCACTCTTCCCACAGCGCAGCTACGACGCACCTTTGCATTGCGAGATCGACCAGCTATGTGCTCAGCAAACCGAACGCGATTTAGCCTTCATCGAAAACTTGTCTAAATCCGAGACTGACACCGGACTCATCACACGCACGACTTTACTCAAATGCCTGGCACTTTGGAACCGATCGTTCCCTCCAACCGCGACTGAGGCAGAGCATTATTTAAGCAGTCCACTGGTGCAACAAGTGCAGCAGCAAATCGAGCGCACGATCAACAACGGTGACCGCAGCGATGTCGCAGGCTGGGCAACAGAACTCGGTTACTCACCTGATCATCTGGCACGCAGTTTCAAAACACAGACAGGCGAAAACCCCAGCACCTACTATCAGCGCCGCCGCCTGCAGCACGCCCAGCTCGCAGTCATCCACAGCACGCACTCTCTCAGCGAAATCGCCCATCGCTATGGCTTCGCCGATAGCGCCCACTTCAGCCGCGACTTCCGTAAGCAGTATCACATGTCGCCGAAGGCTTACCGCGCACGATTTACAGGCTAGTCATTCATATCATTTTCAGCGCGGCTATTTGGGGAGTGTCATTTGAGTCAGTTGCAACTCAATCACCGGAGAGGTGCACCCATTGATTTCAGCGGGTAGGCGCACGCAAATGCCTTCCTCACTCAATACGGTTTTTACCGGTTGGCCAGTCTCGAGGACTTTAGCGTTCGCCGATTGTGCGGTCACACCTTCGATGAAGAGCGCCGCTTCCGGTTGTAGTGGATTGAGATGGAGGTAGAGCGTTGTCGTAGACTGTGAAAGGTCTTTGGCGGTGATCCGTCCCCATGCCATTTTGCCGAGTGGACTGGCTTCGGTGCCGTAAATGGATTCGCTATTGGCGTCGAACCATGTGCCGATTTCACGGAGGCGTTTGGTCGCGGCGGGTTGAAAGCGTCCGTTGCCCATGGGGCCGACATTGAGTTGGTAGTTGCCTCCAAAGGAAGCGTTACTCGTGAGGTGTTGGATAAGCTGTTGGGTGGATTTCCAACTGTAGTCTTCTGAGTGATACGCCCATGATTCATTCAGCGTGCCTGAGGTTTCCCATGGCTTATCGAAAGCCTCCTCTGGAAAGTGATTGTCCATCATGGATAGGTAGTCGACGTTGTCCGATGGGTTGCAATAGTTGATGCGACTGTTGACGAGGCACTTATCGCTGAGACTGCGGATCAGTGAGATCAACTCTTCTTGACGCGCGGCAGGCACATATTTGGCAGTATAATCACAGCCGAGTTTTTTGTAGTCGTGCCACGAGTCAAACCACAGAATGTCAGGATCGTAGTTTTCGATTAACTCGCGGATCTGCACCAGGCACTTGTTCTGCCAATAGTGTTCGAACTCGTCCTGGCTTGGGTGGGTATACTCTTCGTTTGCCATGTGCACCTCGCAAATGTCGCCGCCGGTGCCTTCCCAGTCTTGCCAGTGCGAATAGTAGAATCCGAGCTTGATGTCGTATTTTTTACAGGCGTCTGCGAGTTCGCCCAAAATGTCGCGTTTGAAAGGAGTTTCGTCGAAGACGTTGAAGGTCGATGCCTTCGTGGGCCAGAGAGCGAATCCATCGTGGTGTTTCGCAGTAATGATAAAGTATTTCATGCCCGCGTCACGCACGGTGCGTATCCACTCATCCGCACAAAAATCGCTAGGGTTGAACGACGCGGCAAGCGCGCGGTATTCCTCACGTGGGATGTGCTCAGAGGCTTGCAACCACTCTGAATAGGGATGCTTCATCTTTTGGCCTTTCCACACGCCTGCTGGGTTACTGTATAAGCCCCAGTGGATGAACATGCCGAAACGATCGTGAGTGAACCATGCAGTAGAAGTCATTTTATATATCCTTTTTAGGTTAATTATGCTATTAATTATCAATATAGAATCTTAATTGGCAATTAATGAGGGAACTATGTCAACATTCGAATGCCATCAGCGTAGTGCTCTCGGTGTCGTCACAACGGGAAGCAGTAGATCAACTGGAACAGCCCGTAGCGCGTCGCTACTCGTCCGGTCGGTCACGAATCTCACTCTTTGTTTGCTCACGCACTTGATCGTTGAAGATCGAATCGGCCCATTCGAGTGCAGAGGCTTTATCATAGGAAGCGGCTTCAAGCGCGTAGGATTTAACCGCAACATCTAGATCTGGAGATGGGTCCAGCTGGTTAATATAATCACCTGCTTGTTCGGGATCATTGGAGACCCAGACCTTAAGTGCCATAACGAGTGCTTGATCTTTTGCAGCAGTTCGAGGGAGATCCAAAAACCACTGGAATGCAGTTTCTGGCTCATACTGAACCCAGCGCACTGCGAGTTGACTGGCGGCATCCACTGATTCAATGCCCTGATTTTCACGGAGCCAATGAGCCGCGCTTTGGAGTGCTTCAGTATCGAGATAGCGAACGATCATTGCCTGAGCCATATCCCTAGAGTCCGAGTGTTCGAAATATGTCAGCCACATCGTCGCAGTATCAATGCGCTGAATGTTGAGACTCTGAATGGCGGCATCCGTTAAATAGTCTCGCTCATCGCCCAAGTCAGGTTGATTGAGCACGGCCAGTGCCTCTACCGGCGACGCCGCAACCCAGACGGCATATGAGCGGCGCCGTGCTTGTTCACGAACATGCATGTCCACGTCAATGAAAGTGTCTTCGAGAAATGTGAAAGCAACTGCTCCACCCGATCGGTCGCTCCAAGCGTTGATTAATCGAGTGACCCAGTCGCCCTGCTCCCACAATTCGGGGTGAGACTCTATGTAGCGTGCCAAGGTCTCAAATTCATCTCCATAGAGTAATGAAAGATTTGCCTCATAGACCGCCCAATCGGGTTCGTCGTGCAGGCTCCTCAACTGAGAGAGTATGGATACGTAGGCCTGCGAAAACTCCTCCGGGTATGACTCAAACTGCTCGCTTGAAACTTCTATGAGTCCAATGGTCGACGAATCCGCGCTCACAGCTAAACCAGATTGAGGCAAAGCCGGCACCGACTCATCCTGCGAATTTGAGGAGGGTTGCAGAAAAAAATAAAAAAGGGGGCACAGGCTCAGTAGCCCTGCCCCCGAGATTAAAATGAATGGTGATCTAGACCATGACATATCTGACAGATTTGAAAACTATGCCATGGCGCACTCGCGAGTCCACTCGGCTAGAATCGTCTAGTTCTCCAAGATAAACAGTTCGTCGATGAGTGGACCACCCACGTCGGTAGTTGCAGTCAAACGTATCGTATTATCACCAGCATTCAGCGGGATATCACGCTTGTTTTGGTTCTTCCAATCAAGCGCACCAGTGCGCGAGACGCAGGAGTAGTCACCATACGACACCCCATTGACAGTGAGCTCGCAAGGGCGTGTCTCGTCAATGGCATCACCATTTGCGAAGAACACGCGGAGCTTGTAAACACCCTCGCCGACGTTGACGTCGTTCCATTCGATAAAGGCTCCTGCACCACTGCTCATGTCGACGTAGCCAGTGCCACTGAAGCCAGGCGTGGCCGAGCCGATTTGCGTTTGTGACTGCGAGGTGCGATTCTCAGCTTGGTAATTAGCTGGGATCGGCAGTGGTTCGCTGGAACCGCCTTCACTACTATCTGCATCAAGGTCGATAATTTGAATATCATCCACGTAGAGATAATCACCTTTGCCACTACTGACTGACTTGAAGCGAAGGATGGTATTTGAGCTCTTGTAGCTACTGATGTCCACGGTTTCTATGACGTAGTCTGTCGCGCTCTGCTCACTATTCGCATCGTAACTAAACAAGTTGACCCAATCAGACTCATTGCCAGTCGCATTGATCTGAACGAATGCGGCATCGGTTGACTCAAGACTATGGACGCGGCGCGCAAAGCGAAGGCTAACATTGGTCGCACTGCCATAGTCGATTGCACGGCTGACGGTATCCTTACGAACGAGCTTGAGTTCCTTAGCTTGACCAGCGGTCTCTGTGGTGCCGCCGTTTGCAATCACAGGTTCATCTTCATCGATGGACCATTCTGTGGATGCCCATGCGCCCTCACCACCGGCGAAGGTATTGTCATCGAAGGTATCGCCAGCGAGCACATCACTGTCTCCTGACGGAGGCGGTGTATTTGTGCCATTGGTGCGAATCACTACGTTATCAATCGCATAGAATTCGGTAGCGCCATTGCCATTACCTTTGAAAGTAATGGATGTGTTATTACGGTATTCGAGACCGTTGCCGATGAAGTCGTTTAAGTTAATCGTAGCGGATTGAAAACTATCGCCCCGAGTGCCGGTGTAAACGAGCACGTCTCCGCTGCCACTGTTCACAAAGACTTCTAAGTCTTGGCCTTCATCGTTCTCATCGTTGAGACCACCTGTGCGATGATCGAAGTTGATCGTGACGTTTTCTACACTACCGAGATCAATGGTGCGAGTGATCGAAGAAGCACGGATGATTTTAGCGGATAAATCACCATCCGTCGAATCGATGGAAGATACGACTGGCAAGAATCCGTTATCCTCGGCCGTCGCCCATGTCGCGGAGCGCCAGCCTTCAGCACCTGTAAATGGACCATTCGTGCGCCAATCCTCAAAACTATCGAATGCGATGTATGCGCCCGATGGTGTCGGCGGTGTTGGCGGCAAGCGATCCACATATGAGCCGTTCAACATTTCAATCGTCAACGCTTTGCGAGCGGCATGTGAATTATTATGATCGAACCCAGGCTGAGGGGTGTTGTAGCTATGGAAGGTATAGTCGAATCCGTTGGCTTCGAACATTTCGATCACATCCTTATACCAAATGTCACCACCTCCTGCTGGATTTGGATTGTTCTCGTCATTAGTATCCCAACCGGCATCAGGGCCTGCTTCGACACCCACTTCACCAATGAAAATACGTGTATTGTGATCGTTCTTATAGTCGATCACATCTTGCCAATGGCCTTCTCCATGGAGCATGTCAAAATACGTAAACTCTTTGTCTAAGTCAGGATATGCTAGATTATTATCATTGCGCACTTGGTGTGTGTATTCGAGCTGCCAATACATGTGCGGCCCGAAAATGAGCTGATCTTCACGATTCGAGCTATAGAAAGAAGGTGCCTTGACATAGCCATTTGCAAAATCTCGTTCGACAAACTCTAAGATAAGATCAACCGACGGTAGAATCTGATGAATCTCCGTGGCCAACTCTTTGTAAGTGTCGTTGAGGTCCACAATTCCCCCACGATTGAGCGCACCTTCCGAAGACGCTGGTTCATTCATCAAGTCGAATGCCCAGATGGCGTCACCGTAGTTTGCATCCTTAATTTCTTGAGCAACGCGCTTCCATAGACGCACCCAATTGTCTTTATGCACCGGATCTTGCCAGAATGGATCGGTCTCACGCATCGTATAGTGCTGGTTGGCTCCAGTGACTGCGTGCGGATCGATGATGACTTTCAGGCCCTCATCAATGGCAGCCTGAATCGCTTCATGCATCTTCGCAAAATTGTCCGGATATTTGACGACGCCGTTGCTGTTAATGAAATTATAATCTTCGCCGTCTTGAAACTGGCCATAGCCATCGCCGTCGGCTTTCCACCGCATCAGGGCACGTTGAGCGAGTGAGATGCGAACGACCTCTGAGCCCATGGCTTTCATATCTGCGAGGTCTTGCTGGTCAACGGTCTGCACCAGCACATTGAAGCCATTGGTCGTCGCGCTCAAAGACGCGGTAGTGATTGCCAGACAAGACACAAGTCCAGCAATTCGGGTAAGGGGTAATTTTTTACGATACATGCGTTTTTGGATTCCTACCCAAACGACCTGACATACGTATCACGCTCATCAACCGTTGCGCCATTTTTAATGGGAGACAATGCCCCTAAGAGGCTAGGTTTTTAGAGTGTGCCCAAACTTTAGGAACGTTTCAAGCTGAAGGGGTGGAGACTAGATGGGGGTTGAGGTTTCTCGAATTAGACAAGGCTGAAGTCGAGTCTGTAAAACAACACACACACTCCAACATCTCTGTCATCCTCCAAAAAACAGACAGCCACAATCCCCCATTCATTTTACAATAAAACGACACTGAAGTCCGATAAAGCAGGTTCAATAAACTGACAAAGAATCGCCATCAAACCACTCCCCGCAAACAGCTGTCGTAGTCGGAGTGCTCGGCATGCCCTTATGGTTATGCTGGATTGCGCTATACAGTTGCTCGACCATGATTGCTCCAATGCGCTCGGGGTTGCGGTCGACCCCACTTGCCGAGCTAATCGTGTGATTCAAATTCATATCACATGTGGCAACTGAAGCACACTGTGCCAACAGCTGACGAATTCGGCTGTAACCCGCACCACACACATCCACAATCACGACGTCATACCCCCCTTGAACCACGCCCTCACAAAAAATACGATCCTGCTCCGCACTTGGCGCGCGGTGGTCTAAGTAGAAAATCATCTCGGCACTCGAAGAAGCCTCATTCACTTGTAAGGTGCGAACAAATGCAGCAGTATTTTGATACGCTTGATGTGCTTCATTGATCACATTCGTCACTAGACACGGGCGCTTAAATCCACGTGCCAAGACAGATTTCACAGCGAGGCTCATTGCGCTAAAATTATCAGTAATCACGCGGTGCGCCTGCACTGCCGTGGGACGAGAGACCCCGAGCACTAGAGGAAACGGCTCCCATGCCGATTTTAATTCATCAAATGACTCGGCAGGCGGAAGCACAATCACTCCGGAAATCCCACGATTCACCAATATTTGCTGCAAGCGAGCCGCGGAATAATCCTCCTTTCTTAGGTCGATTTGCTCCAATGCGATGCCGACATCGGCGGCCCTCGCCTTCATACCAGCCCTCAGCCGATGAAGATACGAGTCGATCACTAAGCCTCCACTATCGACCGAATCGATATACGCGACCGTGCAATGATTATCCTTCAGGTTCGTATCGCGCAAATAACCAATCAATCGCTGTATTTTAGGATCCGGCTTGTAGCCAAGCTCCTCAGCTATTTTTACGATCTTCGCTCTCGTTTTTTCTGAAATCCGCGGATCATTACGCAGCGCTAATGAAACCGTCATTCGCGAGACGCCTGCCTTAGAGGCGACTGATTGCATGGATATCTTCGATTTCATTGATTGGGGTATGGTAGCACACTAAGAAATAGAACAGATTCTAAAGAATTGGAAGTGATCTCGTGGGATTAGTAAAAAAAATCCCTGCACCATTTGGTGCAGGGATCGAAAACGAGTCTATATCTAGAAACTACTCGGCCACTTCGATATCAGAGACAGTCACCACAACATTGGAATCCGTGCGGTTAGATGATGCCGCGACTGCCCAGAAGGCACTCGTCGGCACTGTGCCTGCGAATGTATAACGACCGGCCTCAATCCAATCACCTAGGCCGTTGAGCTTATAGCGCGCAACAAATTCATCGCCAATACGTTCGACCTGGAGGGTGGTATTGACACTGCCGACATCAAACTCTGCACGCGTGAGCGAGACATCCGTCTCACGACGATACTCAAATACGATGCGGCCATTCTTCTTTTCAAAGACACCAAAATACGGCGCCTCGGCGTCGACCAAGTTGGCGCGCACCAGAAGCCCTGCACGAGCGGATCCTTTGCCTACGGTGAAATCACCCAGTTGAGCCGTCATCACATGATCGCCTTGCTGCTCGATCGACATGAGTGCGATGGAGTCGCCAGCGTTGTTCGTTCCGAGTGTGTTTGTATCCACTGTTAGAATACCTGCAGCATCGTCATAGTTGAAGGTAGAAGGCACTGCGATCTCCCCTAAGTCCGAGACTTCCCAGCCTGCAGCTGATGCTCCATACACTTCTATCGCATCGATAAACATAGAATCACCCGCGCCGCCACCGAAGGAAGCAAAGCGAATTCGGCAATCATCTGTCAGCGCTGCAGCTGGGAATACGACACTCACAATGATCGGGCTAAATTCAACCGTATCTGCGGCGGTTATAATCGTCTGCGATTCGACCAACTCGCTACCATTATAGAACTCTAGCACCGCTGATTCAGAGCCGCTATAGTTCTTCGCTTTCACAGTAAATACGATCGTAGCGCTATCGTAGCCACCTAACTGGATACCACGCTCAAGTGAACCATCACGGCGCACGAGGGCATGTGCACTCCCAACCTCAGGGCCATTGAAGGTAATGACCTGCGCGTCGTCCGCATCCACAACAGTCCAACCAGCTTCAGTCCATGCACTTGGGCTCACAGTCTCCTGCGTCGCAGCAAGGTCTTGTGATTCGAATCCTTCGGTAGCGATTGGGCCGCCCGCATCGGGGGTCGTGCCCACTTCACTATCCGGTGTGCTATCACGTGTATCGAGCACCTGATCCAGCTCGCTTAACAAACCAGCATACTCGGGTTGATAGGCCAAATTAACATATTCATCTGGATCAGACACAGCGTTGTAGAGCTGATAGTAGGTGCGTTCGAATTCGGATGGAATCGTATTCCCCAGAAGGGTGTAGCGAATGTAGCTATACTCGTCTGTGCGCACACGCTCGCCTAGGGCACGCACCCCAGTGTCGCGATCTTTGTCTGTGCGAAACAAGAATGCATGATAGTTTGTTTCCGCATCGGGCTCGCTAAAGAGTGAAACGATCGACTTACCTTCCAATGGATGCTCAGGCTCAGGAAGCCCCGCCCAATCAATAAAGGTAGGATATAAATCAATCAACTCGACCATCGAATTCGTGCGCGCTCCCGCGGCAACTTGACCTGGCAGGCGAACGATGAACGGCACCTGCGCGGTTTTGTTAAACAGTGTATGCTTTAGCAAATGCTCATGCGAACCGAGGTGAAAGCCATGATCCGAGGTGAGCACGATCAAGGTATCGTCCAGTAAGCCGCGGCTCTCCAAAAGATCCAGCGCCTGCCCGACCAATTGGTCGGCCCATGTCACGCATGCATAGTAAGCTTGATGCAGGTAACGCCAATCCGACTCAGTATAAGTCGCGCCATTTTTACCATTGAGGCACCATTCGTTTGGCTTGATCCAGTCTGATGGGACATACGGCAGCGTGATATCATCACGATCGCCCGGCTGTAATTTACCATTCGCATCGGGAGCTGCATACAGGTCGTAGTAGCGCGATGGGCAAGTCAGGCCCGAATGTGGTTTATGGATGCCGTAAGAGATAAAGAAAGGCTGTGTCGGGTCTAGCTGATTGAGGACATAGTCTTCTAGCTCTAAGAAGTTCATGCCGTCCATATATTGGCTATCATCATCATTACGACCTGGGCGTGTGATGATATGATCGGCTTCACCACCAGCCTGCTCTTCGATCGACTGAATTTGATATGCGCCAATGCCTTGAATGTCGCCGTCATATTCGTGATTCACCCAGAAATCGAACGCACGTGCATCCGTATCCTCTTCGTCGTGATAGATCTTGCCCACGCCTGCAGTTTGATAACCGTTCTCACGGAAATGTTGCGGTAGCGATACGATATCAGGAAAGACATCACGCAAGGAATTACCAATCGTTAAACGCTGCCCAGCCAGAAAAGAATTACGACTGGTGCTGCAAATCGTGCCACTCGTATATGCTCGATCAAAGACTAAGCCTTCAGCCGCTAAACGATCAATATTCGGTGTAAGCGTCGTAGTGTTGCCATAAGCACTCAGTGCCATGTCGAGATCATCAATCACGATGAACATAATATTCTTCTGCTGCGCTTGCAGTGCTTGAGTGCAGAAGAGCACTGAGAGGAGGCAGGTGCCTATCAATAATAGACGCCTGATGGTGAGTCGTAGATGAAACGAGTGCATTGTTTGTATGGGTTGTTTTCAGTAAGAAATATAATTTTCGATGTATTGAGTCATCTCAGGGTCAGAGGATCTGCCTCGGCTGCTAACACACGCTAACAACCAATAGAACAGCAAAGAATCCATTAGGATGACACCAATTCGAAAACGGCACACAAATGATTTAACGAACAATATCAATACATTATTAATACTCCCTGTTGATATTTATAGTCATTTTAAGCCACAATTTGTTATATATAAAAACCTAACAACAGATACCAATGAAACAATATACCTAAGCATAATAATACAATTTTGTTAGTTGAACATGACCGATCCAGCGCTAAGGCGAACAGTTAAATTGCATTACGGTGCCCGGAAAAACTGATGCAAGAGGTCGGTTTAACTCTGACGCAGGACAGCCGCAAGCGGCGTCACCACACGATGAACCTTTGAAGAACAGATCCTTGTGGTGATCGCGCTCTTGACGGGCGAAGCCTGTTGCGCGCATATCCAGCGTGCTAGTTTTTCATGCGGTTTCGGGATCGGTTCACTCTGACGCAGGACGGCCGCAAGCGGCGTCACCACACTGATTCTCAACTCATATCGGAACATCCCAAAGCAGATCAATAAAACACATTTTATTCTTCATGTTGATTTTTAATATCAATTATCCGATTGAATATATGCTTATTTTGCAATTCATTCAAAGGCCCTCATTCCTTAAAGTGCGTCACAATACGCCTTCCCTTCCCTCCTAACTCCCTCCCTGACCATGCCACGCAATACCCAATCACCCGACAAAAGATCGACGGCTCCTACGACGACATCTAGATTCTTTCACGTATTCGCATCATTTTTGTTATTCGTTTTAGCCCCCCCGACAACCACGCAGGCTGGCTGGGAAAGTCGAAATCCCGGCGGCGGTGGACAGGTTCAGGGCATTCACTTCGATGCCTCTCCTACGGGTCCAGGTAAGCTGTTTTTCAGTTCTGATATGGAAGGCACCAGTATCTCAAGCGACTATGGTGCAACTTGGAATCCAACTGGCGCGCGTCAACAAAACCATTTGATGAAATGGGTCACAGCAGTCGACCCGCAAGATGGTGATCGCGTTTACAGTGTCGGCCTAGGTGGTCTCGACATCTCCGACGACGGCGGCCTCACCTGGCGCTACGATCCGACTTTTGGCGAAGGCAAAGCCATTGCTGCGATCGCTGCAATCGCAATCGACCCTGTCGACACTGACCGCATTTACATCGGCAATGGCTGGGCAAACAAGACTCAGAACCAGTTACGCGAAGTCGACCAGAATGAAGAGGGTCCTTACACCATGGCCTATTCGCTCGATCGTGGCGCGACTTGGACCTTCTCCACTTATACCAGTGGAGAAGGCCCGCGTAACACCTTTGACATCGAGGTCGACCCTAGCAACGGAGACATCTACCTGAGCTCAGAAGCCGGACTTTTTCGAGGCGCTATCAGCGGACAAACCTTAACCTGGTCTCCCATCGCCTCCCCCGCTCAGGCTCCTGATACGCCATCCGCACAATCGCAAGGTGTTTGCCTCGCAGGCAACGCTCAGTTCGTCATCGCTTCGTTTGAAACCAGCACCGACAACTACGCCATCTTTGCTGCCCGAAAAGCCGACCTCGGCAGCGCGGCCTCGACTTGGACGCAGCTCTCCGGATTCGAAGGAGAAGTCGGCCCCGATGCGCAGTGCTGGCGTCCACGAACGGATCCGCGTGATACGGGTAATACCTTTCACCTACTAGTCGGAGGCATCTCACAAGGGAATCGCGGCCTCTTCGAAGCAGAGCTTGAGTGGGATACCACTGAGAC
The DNA here is from genome assembly GCF_902728235.1 of Lentimonas sp. CC4. Taxonomy (NCBI): domain Bacteria; kingdom Pseudomonadati; phylum Verrucomicrobiota; genus Lentimonas; species Lentimonas sp. CC4. Next base: position 2,220,850 of record NZ_CACVBO010000001.1, on the reverse strand, counting down.
TACCTTTGCCCTACTTCAACCATGGACAAAAATATTCAATAAAACACCCGGCACGGAGTGGAACTACGACCATGGCTGGAAAGGCACCAACGCCGTCTGCCGCAACTACGGCTATACGCCTGCAAATTGGGCACGCCAGACATGGGTCTCCTCCGATGAGGGACTCTATGCGCTCGATGACGGCGACCACTATTTAACTGGTTGGCAGCCAATGTGGACGGAGGCCGTAGGCGATGGAACTTATCGCTCACGCGGTGTCGTTTCGACATTCAACTGGGACATGGTCGGCAAGGCATCATTTGTCGCACAAGGACAAGCCGACAATGGATTGGTCACTAGCTTCGATGGCGGCGCCACTTGGAAGCGTGAAGGCCCGAACGGGCTCAATGATAATCGCTCACTGGTATTAGCTGAAGTCACAGGCCATGGATCCGATGATGGTCACTACCTTATCGCAGGTGGTTCAGGTGCCTATGGCGGCGGCGTATCATGGGCAGTTGGCAGCGTCTACGCGCGCCGTCTCAACAGCGATCTTAGCGGGTGGGATGGCGACTGGGTGACCATTGGAGGCGGCAATACTGGCCTCAACGGAATGATCCATAACTGGAGCGGCGAGCAAGCGCGTGGCTCTCGACCAAACAGCATCGTAGCCGATGCCAATGATCCACGCGTGCTGTATGTCGCGACTGAGAAAGGCCTCTACCGGACCACCGATTTTCTCTCCTTAATGAAGGGCGTGGACAAACAAACATTCCAGCGCATCGGCGGTGGCGATCTATCGATTCGTCAAGTCGTGGCCGACCCACGCGAAGTCGGCACAATCTATGTGCTCCAAAACGACGGCACCTACCGCGTCAGCAATGCAGCCACAGCCAGCAATCCGACATGGCTGAAGATCAGCACGATCCAAGCGTCAGGCGACGGCACCGGACGCGCCATCGCAGCGTGGGTTCCTGCAATCGATGATCCACTCTACAGCGCGCCCGGAGCCCCAGTCTATCTCGCAGTGGGGCACCAAAATGGCGACCTGTTTCTCTCGTCTGACCGAGGCGACACCTTTGATACAATCCTAGACCGCGAATTGATTCTCGCAGTGCACGCCCCCGAACTGGAGCAATGGTTTGAAAGCGATTTTGCTATCAAATATGGTGCCATGGCCGGACAAGGCGACCGCTTGTTTTTAACCATCGATAGTGATAATCGCCATGGCTATGCCGCTCTGAAGGGAGTGATCGCTGCCGATGGCACAGTGGCTTGGTATGATTTCACCGATACAGGTGCCGACGCCCTACTCTACCCGAGAGCTCGACGTGGCAGAGTCTTTGAGACGCAAGGTGACAACTACTTCCACATCGCGAGTAGCGGCATGGGGCTACATCGCCGCAACATCAGCGAACCAGGTCTCGGCAACGGACAACGAATCGACGGCAACTTTGCAGGTCCCGACAGCCCTGGGGAGTCCGACGAACCGATCCGCACGCGCGTCTTATTCATCACACGCGGAAACCCCTCTGAGACTTACCTCGCCAATCAATTGCGAGCACTCGGATTCGAGATCGTGCTGCGCAATGTGGATGCTGGCAATCTCACCGACACCTATGGAATCGACGTCGTGTTCGTCCCTGGATCCAGCTCAACAGGAGGCGCCTTCCGTAATACCAGCGCTGGCCTCGTCTGCGCTACCTACACAGATTTTGACGACCTCGCATTCACTGAGTCTGGAGACTTCGGGCTCACGAGCGCCGCAACCGTAACCATACAACAACCTGAGCACCCAACGGCAGGCGGCCTAAGCGGGAACTCAATCGCAGCGCTGACCCAAGCAAGCAATGTCTCCTGGGGCACTCCGGCAGGGGCTTCCGTATCCGTGGCAACACTACCGACCGACACAACCAAAGCGCTGGTATTCGCTTATGAGACAGGCGACGCAATGGCCGATGACTTTACAGCACCCGCGCGCCGCGTGGGATTCTTTATGCGCTATGTCAATAACTCCCTAACCGATCAAGGGCTCACCTTACTCGCTGCTGCACTGATCTGGGCAGACCCGGATGGTGCCAAGAAACGACGAATCGATCTAGGACTGAACCTCAAAGAATTCAACACAATGACCTTCACCCCGCCAAGCGGACGGCGCTTTGTAGTCGAATACTCGACCAACCTGAGCCAATGGGATCCAGTCCCCAGCATGTCGGAGATCGAAGGCGATGGAAACGAAACAGAGCTAACTATCCTCTCCGGCGAACGCGAAAATCAGGCGGAGTTCTACCGATTGCGGGAAGTCTTTGAGTAAACGTAAGGCACGCTCACCTACACGCCCGAGCTTATATCACCAGAGAGCGCATAAGCCATGCAACTAATCTGTAGCGAGAAAAACAAAAATTCTAACGAATATAATCTTAAACCACTTTCCATTCATGCCCCAAAAAATCACCGTGATCGGCATCACTCCCCCGACTCCGTGACCTCTGCCGCACTCGCCTTTGGGGAATTCATATGATCAAAAATAATTTTAAAATTCTCATCCGTCTTCTTAGTCACTGAACGCGCATACCCTGGCCCCAACTCATTCACACGTTGCTGTAAAACTTCAGCATCCTGCAACAATAGTCCATAATCTGGATCCTTCGGCAGTGTGGTGCAGGCATATGGCCTCCAATCACCCGCTTCAATCGGGTCAAAGTAACCATCCGCTGCAAATTGGCCAAACAGAGCCGCCTTTAGACGCGACTGAATCGCAGCACAGTCCGGGTGCTCCGCTCGGTTAACCGTCTCAACGCCTTCACGCAGATCAAACAACCACTCCTGCGCATCGCCGGCCGAATAGATATATTTCCACTCACCATCGGTGACTAGGTAAAGCCCCCACTGCTTATCTGAGAATTGCGAAATCACAACCTCGCGCGATACAGATCCTTGCGCCACATCCGACAAGTCCTGCGAAGTTGTATGCGCATCTTCAAAATCCCCACCTGCAGCCGATAAAAACGTTGTGCCTATATCAATCAACGACGCAGGCGCTTCACAGGTCGCCCCCGCAGCAAAACGCCCAGGTTGGCGTGCGATCATCGGGATGCGCGCCGAAGGTTCCAGCATACAGCGCTTACCAACACAGCCATAATCACCGAGCATCTCGCCATGATCTGCGGAGAAAACAATCAAAGTGTCATCGATCGCATCACCTAGCGCATCTAGGATTCGACCGACTTGATAATCGATATGCGAGACGCATCCATAATACGCCGCCCGCATCGTGCGAAACAACTGCTTATCATAACCGCCGTCCTTATACTTGTAGCGATTTTGAATTTTATTCCACAGGCAATGAAACGACTCCATATCATCTGGACGAAATGGCTCATCCATTTCAAAGGCGCGATACAATAAATGCCAAGGATTCGGACTCTCAAAAGGCGGATGCGGCTTGATAAAACTCGACCACAAAAAGAACGGCTGCTCACCATCGTGCTGCTTCAAGAATTCAATCGAACGATCCGCGACCCATGTTGTTTCGTGGTGCACATCTGGTAACTGGGATGGTTGCGGAATATAGTAATACTCACTTCTCAAACCCAGGAGATTATCAATGTGCCCATACCCCTCCTCCTTTAGATATAAAGCATAATCAGTGTCAGACTTACCCTCTTCAGAAATGTCACGCGTCTGAAATCCCCATAGATTCTTATAATCTGGATCGAAATGCATCTTTCCCACGCCATGAGTTCGGTAACCCGACTCAGTCAGACGCTGCATAAATGTAGAACGCTCAAACGGCATCGCCGTATTATCGACCACGCCGGTCACATGCGCGGGCTGCCCCGTCACTAGCGAGCAGCGAGCAGGCACGCATACGGGGCTCGGCGTATAGGCATGACTAAACGACGTCCCCTCACGAACGAGACGATCAATATTAGGTGTCTTGATCATCGGATTCCCATGCGCCGCAATAGCATCGAATCGCAATTGATCAGTGAAAAGAAAAAGTATGTTGGGCTGAATAGTGGCCATGGATTGAGATTGGTAGCATCCTCCTAGTTAACAAGCAACAACAAGACACCGATGCTATATTTATCTTGCAACTACAGAATACATAAAAGATAACTAATAAGCATAAAAAGCAACCTAGAACATTAAACATAAAGTGCCACCTATCAAAAAGACACTAACAATGCAGCAATTTAAAAAAATCACTTCACAGCACTATCTCGACACTATCCGCGGCATGTGGGTGGGAAAATTCCTTGGCGGCACACTGGGCGCACCAATCGAAGGCATTAAAGATATACACACTTTTACCCCTGCTGACCTGCAACCAGAACTCGCCGAGAACGACGACACCGACCTGCAACTGCTATGGCTACACGCCCTAGAAGAACACGGCGTGGAATTAACAGGTAAGATTCTAGCCGAAGAGTGGATGGAGCACTACCCCACCCCATGGTGTGAGTATGGCATCATGATGAAGAACTGGCGCTCAGGCCTACAACCACCTGAAACCGGCAAGCACAACAACTGGTTCTACCACGAAGGCATGGGCTGCCCGATTCGCTCAGAAATTTGGGGCGCTGTCTGCGCAGGATCACCCGAGCTTGCGGCACGTTTTGCGGAAATGGATGGCACACTCGATCATCACGGCGATTCCGTCGAGGCAGAGAAATTCCTAGCGGCTATTGATGCTGCCGTATTCGTCGAGAAAGATATCGAGCGCCTGCTAGACATCGGCCAAGCTGTCGTCGACCCCGCCTCTACTTTTTACGCGCTCGTTCGCGATGCACGCCAATGGGCAACGAATGACGACTGGGCAACCTGCCGCCGCAAGATCATCAATACTTACGGTCATCCGGAAATGACACACGTGCTGGAAAATCTCGGCTTCATCATTCTCGGCCTCATACAAGGTAAGGGCGACTTTGGCGCAACAATCTGCGCAGCCATCAACTGCGGCTACGACTCGGATTGCACAGCAGCCTCTGCAGGTGCGATCATTGGCGGCATTCTCGGCTTCAGCGGTCTCCCCGAGCATCTAAAGTCAGCCGTGCCGAACTCCTACCAGTTAAGTGATTGGATGAAAGGGTTCCCACGCGAAGGCAGTCTCGACGAACTCTGTAACGCATGTGGCCACTGGGCACAAAAGATCGCCACGCACCACAATGCACCGCTAGAGCTCGAAGGCGAATACACCTACACGCCGCTTGCAGTCGCTCCACAGCCATTACCAACAAAGATCGCCGAGACCCCTCAACACGCGAAATGGGCGATGATCGGCCCCTTTACACGCCCTTGGACAGAGCGCCTCGCACAACGCACCGACTTCCCTGATCATGGGCACCCAACCATGCCATCGGTGGAATACTGCGCAATGAACACTGCCGGTTTCAACACCGATTACCTCAACGGCGAAGCCACTTTCGACAACGCAAGCCTGTCAATGCTACCGGCAGATATCGCTCAACTCATACAAGCCCAGGACGATCGCGTTCCTACTGCCGACCTAAACTGGCCACAACGTAGCCCATACAGCTACTACGCTTACACCGAACTCAGCCTCGAAGAGGCAGAGCGCGTCTGGCTCCTATTGGGCTCCTCCGGCCCACTCAAGGTCTGGATCGACGGCGAACTGAGACTCGAATCCAACAGCTATCAGCAGTTCACACCCGTGTCCTTCAGTATCGATCAACAGCTTGATGCCGGCCTGCACCGCGTTCTAATCAAAGCTGAAGTCACCTCCAACAAGCCAGAGCTTTATTTCGCATTGAAGGAGCATAAACAAGAACACTGGCACCAAAACCAATATTTCATGGATTTCACTTGGCAACCCGTAGGATAAGGGAAAAAATCCAACGTTTAGATGCGAAGTGGTTTACTGTCACGTGAACCACTTTTTGCATTATAACGCCAGCGAGCTATTCGATCACACACAATGATTCCAGATCCACAGACAACTCCCAGCGCCACCGAAGGGTTCCATGTTATGGCCAAAGCCATCGGACCGATCTGTAATCTAGACTGCAAATATTGCTTCTATCTAGAAAAGGAACAGTTCTACCCGGAAAATGAGAAGTGGAAGATGTCCGACGAAAAGTTAGAGACATTTATTCGCGACTACATCGCCGCACAGCCAAGCAACGACGTGAGCTTTGCCTTTCAAGGCGGCGAACCGACACTACTGGGTGTCAACTACTTCCGCAAAGTCGTCGAGCTTCAAAAAAAGCACGCCAACGGCAAAAAAATTGAGACCGCCTTTCAGACCAATGGCACCCTGCTCAATGATGAATGGGGTGAATTCCTAGCCGAAAACAAGTTCCTCGTCGGGCTCTCCATCGATGGCCCCGAAGACCTGCATAATGCCAACCGCGTGGATAAAAATGGCGGCGATTCCTACAAGGATGTCATCCGTGGGCTCAACGTGTTGCGCAAACACAAGGTCGAGTTTAACACCCTGACCTGCGTCAACTCTGTGACGGTGCAGCACCCCGTGCGCATTTATAAGTTCCTGAAGAGTATCGGCTCAAAGTATATACAATTCATCCCCATCGTAGAGCGTGAAGTGGACACAGCCGCGGCCAAACTCGGCCTCGACTTCGCCGAACCACCCAAGCTGACAGAAGCCCCTGCCACCAAGGAAAATCCGCGCATGTCAGAATTTGCCGTGCCAGCAGAAGCCTATGGCGACTTCTTAATCAAAATTTTCAACGAGTGGATCAAGCGCGACGTCGGCAAAACCTACGTGCAGCTATTCGATGTCGCTCTCGGCAAATGGCTTAAAATACCAGGCGGCCTCTGCTACTTCGCCGAGACCTGTGGCCGTGCACTCGCCATGGAGCACGATGGCGACGTGTATACCTGCGACCACTACGTCTATCCCAAATACAAGCTGGGCAATCTAATGAATACCTCGCTTGCGCAACTCGCCGATAGCCCAATGGCACGCGATTTCGGCAATGCCAAGCGCGACGCACTACCTAAATATTGCCGCGAGTGTAGCGTCAAATTCGCCTGCAACGGCGAGTGCCCGAAGCATCGCTTCACCTGGACACCCGACGGCGAATGGGGACTCAACTACTTGTGTCCTGCATACAAGAAATTCTTCAATCATATCGATCCTGCGATGAAGATCATGTCAAAACTCTATCTTGAAAAACGTCCGCCGGCAGACGTCATGCAAATCATGGCCGAGCAGCGAAAAAATAAAAAGTAAGCACCTTTCAATACATCATAGAATATGACACACATACTATTTAGTCCGATCTACCAAGAACGCGTCTGGGGGGGCCGTAGCCTCAGCCATAAACTCAATCGCACCTTGCCCGATGATCGAGTGATCGGTGAAAGCTGGGAGATCGTCGATCGCCCCGAAGCACAGTCCACAACCGCTGCAGGCCAAACGATCCGCGAACTCATCGTAGCCGATCCCGAAGGCATCATGGGGGCCGACTGGCCTGCAGACCGCCCGTTCCCGATTCTTGTTAAATGGCTCGATTGCCAAGAGAAATTAAGTCTCCAAGTTCACCCGCCCGCCGATATCGCACCGAGCCTCAACGGCGAGCCGAAGACCGAGTGCTGGTATATCGCAGATGCCGAACCACACGCCACATTGATGGCCGGCCTCATGGAAGGCGTCACACGCGAAGACTTCGAAGCAGGCCTAGCCAACAACACCCTCGAACCGTTGGTGCACACGATGTCCGTCAAAGCGGGGGAGTCGATTTTCATCCCGAGTGGTCGCATTCACGCCATCGGCGGAGGCAATCTCATCCTCGAGATTCAGCAAAACTCTGACACGACTTACCGTGTTTACGACTGGGGTCGCGTCGGACTCGATGGCTCACCGCGCGAGTTGCATATTGAAGAGTCGCTGAAGAGTTCCGATTTCAATGATTTCGAGCCGAAGACAATGAAGCCCAATGAAGGCTCACAAACACTCGCCGAAAGCGACGTGTTCGACCTACGCAAAGTATGCCTAAAGGCAGGCGAAACACTGAGTTTCGACGCCACACAGCCGCGTATATTAAGCGTCGTTGTCGGTGCACTTAAAGAAGCGACTGACGGCGCTAAACTCCAGCACGGCGATAATGCACTCTTGCCAGCGTCACAACAATTTGAATACAAAGCACTCCAAGACACCGAAGTGCTCATCACCGAAAACTTCACTCGATAATTTACAGGCTCCGGGTGGTTACGATACCCCAAACGCAAAACCGTAACCGCCCGTGGCCACCTCCCTGCCCCACATTGCCGACATCACACACTATTCAAGCAAACGGGCAGCAACATGGGGTTCACACTATTTTCAAAGATCACATCGGCATTTAGAGCCAGCGGGCTACGTCTCTTTCCACTTAAAGACGTTCTAAAAAACTATACCCTCGCCAAAGCCAAGGCAGACTCGCGCGCCGCCGTCAACGTCGCCCTACTCGACTTCCCGCAAGCCATGGCCTACGCGCTGATCGCCGGCCTACCCGTGCAACTCGGCATCTACTGCTCAGCGCTCTCGTCGATCACCGGCCCCATGCTCGCCAGCTCGCGCTTTGTGATGCTTGGGCCGACCAACGCCACCGCAGTCATGTTGCTCAGCGCGTTTCTAACGCTCGGCTATGATCAAGCGCAAGCGATGGCCGCCCTACCCGTGCTGCTGCTCATGGTCGCAGGTTTCATGATCCTCGGGGCGTTTTGCAAAGTCGCCAGCATCGTGCAATACGTTTCTCGTTCGGTCGTGACTGGATACATTACCGCCGCGGCCTGCTTAATCATCGTCAATCAGCTCAAGACTGTCTGCGGGCTGGAGGTCGAACGCGCTGGCACCTTCCTTGCCTCGCTGATCATTATTATTAAGTCCATTCACCTCAGCCAATGGACGTCACTACTAGTCGCAGGCATCACACTCGCCATTTATTTACCACTCAAGCGTTATGGCAAAGCGCTGCCAACCGTGGCAATCACACTCGCACTGATCGCCGTCATCACAGAGTTCGCCTTGAAGCCGTTTGCAATCACAGTGCCCATGCTCGGTGGCGTCTCCTTTAGCTCGTGGCCACTCACCCTCCCCTCTGCCTCGCTCACCGATCTTCCAATCTTGGCAAACACCGCACTGGCCATCGCCTTTCTATCGTTGCTAGAAAGTGCCTCCATCGCCAAGACCCTTGCCGCACAAGCCGGCGACCGCATTGATCTAAATCAACAAATGCTCAGCATGGGCGCCGCCAACGCCGTCGGCGCATTCGGCTCAGGCATGTCCGTGTCCGGTTCGCTCACACGCTCAGTCCTCAACTTTAACAGCGGCGCAAAAACCGCAATGTCCAGTATGATCAGCGGTCTGATCATGGTCGCAGGATTGATCCTGCTCGGGCCCGCCATCGCTTATATCCCTAAGCCCGCACTCGCCGCACTCGTGATCACCGTCGGCGTCTCACTGATCAACAAAGAGCACATACGTCTCTTCGTTAAAACGACCAAGAGCGATGCCAGCGTTTTCTTCATTACCTTGGGCAGCGGGCTCGTGCTCTCGCTCGATACCGCTATCTATATTGGCACCGCCGCATCCATCGTGTTATTTATCCGCAAAGCGGCACGCCCACAGCTCAAAGAAATCGCCTTCGACGAGAAAGGTGCCTTGGTCGAGAAACAACTTGCACCACCCGAGCAACGCCGCCCCAGTATCGCGATTGTGCATATCGACGGCGACATGTTCTTTGCCTCATGCGACACGCTGCTAGAGCAAATGCGTAACCTCGTCGAACACCCCGAAATGCGCATCATCATTCTGCGCACTCGTAACGCGCACGCACTTGACGGCACAGCCGCCATGGCCATTCGCGATCTCATACGCTTCGCCCGTTCCAGAGGACGCGACATCATCGTCAGCGGCGCACACGAGGAAGTCGAACGCGTGTTCCGCAACTCTGGCCTACTAGACGAACTCGGTGAAGACAACTTCCACCGCTGGCACGAAAACCAACCAAACCTCTCCACTAAGCACGCCCTCAAACGCGCACAGGAGATTCTCGGAGAAGAGAGCGCAAACATCACCATCTACGCCAGCGAGAAGAAGAAATAGCTGAAATGCGCACATGGATGAGAGTTGCCGCCTCTTCCGTGCCGCTGAGAAAATAGATCCCGCCTGATTTCCGGCCTCACACTCCGGGCGCAGGCAGGACTCAGAGCCTGCGAAGTTAAACGCATGGCTGAATCCGACATCCAATGGGATCAACGACTGATTGATATCCGAGACGTAGTGGCCAAAAGGCAAACCTCTCGCTTACTCCCGCTGGCAATCACGCGGCTCGACTCGGCAATCGCCGCAAGCGCCAGCAACTTACTGAAAAATGGACAAACACGGAGAAATCCAGAGAGCTGATTGCCAAGATCAGCAACATAAAGATCGTTTAAATGCACAACTGCACCGAGGCCGCCATTCGCAAAAACAAAAGCCCTAAATCATTAAACACTTAGGAGACAACAAATAGAGCGAACGAAGCGCTTGCCTCAGGCTGAGCCTCACTCCTGATCAGCGGCCTGAACGCGGGGCCATCTACCCAAGCAATCGTGCTCCGTCAAACTCTCGGGAGAGTTCTGGCCTCTCTCATCGGTATAATAAAAAAACCCCCGATCATCTAGACCGAGGGTTTAAAAAATGGAGCGAGCGAAGAGGTTCGAACTCTCGACATCCACCTTGGCAAGGTGGTGCTCTACCAATTGAGCTACGCTCGCTTCTTTGGAAGAAGTCGCAAAGAATTCTAAATTCGCGCCCTCTGTCAATGTGTTTTTGATAAAAAACGCACGAAAACATTCAGCTCTCAGAACTGATACGCTCCAATCGACAAAAGAATCACACTATTCAGTTATTATTGTCGATTTATGTGGCATTTATGAAATTAGCCCCTAAACAGGACTCTTCAATTCAGGAAAATATATATATGGAAACAGGAATAGTAAAATGGTTCAGCTCGGAAAAAGGTTATGGTTTCATCACTCCAGATAGTGGTGCTACAGACCTTTTCGTTCATCACTCAGAAATTCAGATGGATGGCTATGCCTCCCTTGATGAAGGTCAGAAAGTAACATTCGAAGTTGGCTCGGGACAAAAAGGCCCCTGCGCAACAAATGTAACCTCTGCATAAACTTTGCAGCACGACGCTTCGGCGTCACACTCGAAAAGCGCCTGTAATAGGCGTTTTTTTTGTGCCCACATCTCTCGCCTAGTGCGCAACTCCCAGTGGGAATACTAGCTCTGCACTGACACCGCTGCCCGTAGCACGATTCGAAATCGTCAATTTACCACGATGCAGCGCCACCGCCTCGCGAACAAAACAAAGCCCGAGACCAGAGCTCTTACGCTCGGAACCTGGGCGCGGCAGTGAATAAAACCGATCAAAGATTTGATCCAACGCGAATTCTGGTATTCCTGCACCAGAATCCTCGATCAATAATTGCACCTCTTCTTCCGTAGAACTAATACGCAGGACAATCCGTCCACCTGCCGGTGAAAAATCGATCGCATTTTGCAGCAAATTGCTAATCGCGGTTTCTAACAGAAACTCTTCCCCCCACACGGTGTCCGCCTCACAGTCAACGACTTCGAAGACAATCTGCTTCTGCAAGGTATTGGATTCGCAATGATTGACGACACGTCGCACCATCGCACTGAGCGACACCAACACCGGCGCGCCCAGTGTTTTTCGATTTTCAAGCGAGGACAATGCCAGCAACTGATCCACCAAAGTCTGTAAACGAATCGACTCCGATTGGATATTGCCGAGAAACAAATCACGTTTCTCAGGGGTTAAATCCTCGTATAGCAACTCGGCTGCACCGCGAATTCCCGCCACGGGCGACTTCATCTCGTGCGTTAACGACTGCACATACGACTCCACATACTTACGATTCTCCAGCGCTTCGCGCATTGCCTCGGTCGTTTCGCCCAGAATACGCAAGTTATAACCAGGCATTTTCGGTGCTTCGGGACGCTCGCCCTTCGACACCGCCGCAGCATAGGCAGTCAAGCGGCGTAGCGGATGCGTCACCCAACGCGAAAGAAACCACCCGAGAGTGAGCACCAAAAGCATCGCCATCACTCCGAAAAATACCAAGCGACGCTTAGTCTCGATAATAAAGAGCAACATACTGCGTTGCGGTTTATAGACGGACAGCACTCCTATAATCTCCTCACCATGCATGATCGGCGCGCCGACATACATAACAGACGAAGTCGGATCTTCCTCATCCGTCCGCGACGAGCGTGCGCCATATTCGCCCTTCAACGTGAGACGCACATCACGATAAATACTAAAATCATCGCCCACCGCTGCTAATTCGCCGGAGTCATACACAATCGTGCCCTCGGTATCGGTGATGTAAAAGTCCATCAGGACCTTCTCTTTCATCAGATTATAGATCTGCGCATGCAACGGCCGAGTCTTAACTGAGGACATGCCCAACTGCCATGCCTCAGGCGCAGCGAGGTCATGCGTGGGTTGATTCGAAAGCAACGCGGCCAAAATTTCAGCCACATCGACCATCGGCTCTTCCGTTGCTTCCAGATATTGCCGCTCGACTCGATCCAGCATTGGATTGAGCAAACATGCAAAACCAGCCAATGCCATCAGCCCGAGACTTAACAAGATCCGAACCGTTAAACTCACCAATGCTCCTTCATTGAATACCCGAGCCCGCGATGCGTTTGAATCGGATCTATATCCGCACGCTGCGCTTTTAACTTCGCGCGCAAACTCTTAATATGCGTATCGACGGTGCGCTCCATCGACGCATCGGGCTCTTCCCACGCGGCATCCATCAATTGCGCTCGCGAATACACGCGCCCGGGCTTTTCGACCAACACCGCAAGTAACCGAAACTCGTAACGAGACAGCACCAAGGCGTGCCCATAGTAATGAATCACCCAACGATCGTGATCGATTTCAAAGGGTAAGCCCGACGTCGCGACTTTAGCCTCAGTCACTTTCGCAGGAAATGGAGTCGCCGTTGTATTTAAACTCGTCCGACGAATATTAGCACGCACCCGCGCTGATAACTCACGCGGGCTAAACGGCTTTGTCACATAATCGTCTGCTCCGATCTCTAAGCCCACGACTCGATCTATCTCAGAAGCACGCGCCGTTAAGAAAATAACCGGAACAGGATTTTTCTCTCGCAGCGTGCGACACACATCAAAGCCACTCATATCAGGCAGTCCGACATCGAGCACGATCAACTGATAATCGACTGATTCGATCTGCGTTAAAGCCTCTGCACCCGACGCGGTCCAATCCACATCAATCCCCTCCGACTCCAGCGCATAGACAATCGTATCTCGAATCGAAGGCTCATCCTCGACAACGAGCACTCGCGACTTCGATTGATCACCTTCAGTTGGTAACGACTGACGCCTTATATCATCCATTTATATCTATAGCAATTGATCGCAGAAGTGTTCGACTATAGGAAACCAGCTCGTGATGTAAAGCGATGCGCTTAGCTGTCCCCGGTCTCGCTCCGCCCTCTGAGCCCCGTCGCCTTGACCCATTTCTCTAAGCGCACATCAAATCCGCCCACGTCGACAATGTGACGACTCTCTAATGTCAAAAATGGATTGGGGTTCTCAAGCTTCAACGGATTCAGAATCACCAAGCGGCCCCCCGGCGATAAGTTAATCGAAGCGACTTTAAAGATCTCTTCATAGAGCCCTTGCATATCGGCCACCCGCACACGACGCCCCAGCGGCGGATTTGTAATGATCAAACTCACCCCTTGAGAGGACACACCCTCAATATTACGATGCTTCCTAAAATCACTCTTTTGCACAGACACCATTTCGACCGCGCAAGCGGCCTTCTCAATATTCTTCTGCGCAATCTCAGTCGCCTTGCCATCAATATCCGAAGCGATCAGTGCTTTCACGCCACCAAGCAACGAACGCTCAATCAGCTCCAAACCTGAGCCACAGAATGGATCCCACACCACCTCGCCCTCTGCCTTCCCTGCCAAGATGGCCATGGCGGCGGCAAGCGGCGGGTGCGTGGATGCCGGCACATCGTCGGCGCGGTATAAGAAACGAGGATCTGGCGAGATGCGGGGGCGTAACTCAATCGAATTACCCACCTTCTCGGGGTGAATATCAATCGCCCATGGTGATTGACGCGGATCATTCAGTAGATCGGAGCACAGTGCGAAAGCCGCGTTAACGACCGCTTGCGTCTTACCGTGAGACACCTTTGAGCGCATAAACTTCAAACGGTAGCGCGGCTGACCATCTGTCAACTTATTGCAAAGACGCTGCGCAAGAGGCGACGCGATGACCTTTGCCAAAGCGGGCACATTCACCCCCTTAGAGGTCGGCACGACGCCGAGCACAAAGTTGATCGAACCAACCGTGCGCAACTGATAAAGCTCTTTCAGCGTAAATCCAGAAATAGACGAAATCGCCACACAGCCCGCGCTCACCTTGAGTAGTTTAAAGCGATCCTTGAGCTTTGGATGCGCCTGCAATTCGTCGCGCACAAAAGTTTCCAAACCACGACGCGTGCGTAGGTGAATGCGTAACCCGCGCACCTGACTCATCTTAGCGTCCAGTCGCACCGCACTTGGCTGCTCGCTGCGGGCCAACTTGGCCTTCACCTTTTGCTCGGTTTGGCGACGAATTTCCTCCGCATCGTCGAGGCCCTGCAGTTTCTCTAAAGTTGCAACACCCCCCACCTTGTCCAGCGTGCGGCTCAGGTGCTTCACTTCGCGCTCGTCACGTTCGGCATCCAGCAACTCCAGCAGCGCGCGCTCACTCTCTTCATTACCACCGAGCTTCGGCAGCGCAGCCATCGCATAGCGACGCACCTTCTCTTGCGGATCTTGCAGCAAGTGCATCAGCCATTGCTTCGTCTGTGCGCGTTGTTCCTTTGTTGCCTTGCGCAGCGCGACTACACCGAGCGCACGCACTAAGCCCACACGCGCCAGGCGATATTCAGGTGTGCCTGCATCAAATTGCGGCACTTCGGCAGTCCACAAAGTCTCCCACGACTGCGTGCGCAGCTCCTTATACACTTCTTTACCCTGATTCGTGGATGCTTTGTTTTTCATAAGGAAGCGAACCTGAACACCCCCAGAGCCCTTGTCGATCCTGTCTTACACCGCAAAGAATGAATCATTTTGGAAACGATCCAACCCCCGAGGCAGGCGCCTCAAAGAACAGTTTACACCCTCCCCGATGTCTGCCACGGAATGAGTGTATGCAGACAGCAGGACTCAAAATCATTTTCGAAGACATCGACGGTTGCCTCAATCCAGCGGACGGCGAGCACTTCAGCGTGATTGAAGGCGAGGCGCCATCTACGAATCAGGTGAACATGCTGGATGCGATCAATCAAGCAGTCGAAGCCTCCCCTATCGAGCATTTCATCATCAATAGCGGTCGACCACTGGCGATGGTGCGCTCAATCCTCACACATCTGCCAACAGCCAAAGCACGCTACGTTCTACTCGAGCATGCCTGCGTTCTCTTTGACCGGCAGACAGACTCGTATCTCGACTGTGCACAGCTTGCCGCGAAATGCGGATTGAGTGACCTAGCCAAACGCTACGCACGCGTCGAAAACATCCATCGGCTCTACCAATGGTATCGCACCGAAGGCCAAGCCACACTAGAAGCACACTATCAATGCCCGCTCCCTGCCCTCGACAAAGTTGGCAACCTATCCTTCTACATTCCTGAGCAGATCGACCCGGACGAACTCCTAAAACGGATCGAATCGCTCGCGCGTGCTCAACTGGCACCCGAACATCAGGAGCATTTACAATTCCTCCGATCAGACCGCTATATCGACATTCTGCCCGGCATCCACAAATTGGACGGCATCCATTTGCTCACCGCGCATCTAAAAATGGATCTCGACCACGCGCTCGCCGTCGGCGATTTCCTCAACGACCTACCTGTCTTCGAAGAGTTCCACCGCGTGCTATGCCCGTCGAATGCGCATCCAACCATCAAAGCACTGACGCAGACAAAAGGCAGTAATGGCATCGTCTCCGACAAAGCCTACGGCCTCGCCGTGCTCGACTTCCTTGAACAGTTGTAAACTGAAGGGGATTCGAAAGTAGGTGGCTTGCTTTAACTGGCCACCCGATTGGCCAAAGCAGCTTCAATCTCCCAACGGCCAAGCACCTAAAGGAACGCGTCTACGCTATACTCACGCGCATCAAGTATTATGATTTGTGAAATCGAAGAATCTGGCGTAGGGGTGCTGCTTGCCGTTTCGACAGGCTCAAGGCCCAGAGCTTGTCGAAGGGCGGCACCCGCGAAGGCAGCTAAAGTTTTACAACTTCCTATGCGTGTGGCCTTTGCGCGGTCTTCGCAAGCAAAGCCCCTACAGCAAGATAGCGAAATAGCATGAATACTTTTCACAAATCATGATGCGCGTGAGTATAACGCCTGATGCACGGCAGTATGTCTCGACGACGACCGCGGAATCGCAGATACATTAAACCCCACCTCTCCGAAGAAAGGTGGGGAGTCTGTTTTATACCTTATAAGTTACCCCTAACTTAACATATGAAAAAGTCATGTTTTACATGACGCTTATGTAGTCCGCTGCGCGGAACATAAGTTCCGTAAATTTTGATTTTTATTTCAAGACGATGAAACCTCACCCTGATTGCTCACATACAGCGTGCTGTAGAGCATCTCCCCACAGAAAGTTTGTCGAGCCACTGGCTTGAAACCCGCTCCTTCAACAATCGCCTCGGTCGGTGGGACGCAGCGTGCGGGGATCGCCGCGACACAGCGAAAGAAGGCATAGAGCACCGCGAGCCAGACCTTCGCGCGGACGCGTCGCCATCCACTCGCAGGAATCTG
This sequence comes from Lentimonas sp. CC4, assembly GCF_902728235.1. NCBI lineage: Bacteria > Pseudomonadati > Verrucomicrobiota > Lentimonas > Lentimonas sp. CC4. The sequence goes on along the minus strand of NZ_CACVBO010000001.1, from coordinate 2,204,016 downwards.
AAAATCAGACAGTAGCCATTGCGCCACTGGAGCGCTGGCACGCTCAATCACCGGCACGAGCTGTCGAACCGTCGTCTCGTTGAAATTATCGAAGAAGAACAGCGTGACAATCAAATCATAATGCGCTTCGGGCAGTAGTTCGGTCGTCATATCAGCCTGCCTGAATTCGATCCGACCGGTATTCACGCCTGCGGCCTGTAGCCTGGAGCGCGCGACTTGCAACATCGTAGCGCTCTCATCCACCACTGTGATTTGAGTCTCAGGAAAACGCTGCGCAAATGGCAACAGAAAGGAACCGTTCCCTTCGCCGATCAACAACGCATGCTGGATCGGCGCGCCCTTAGCCAGTCGATTCAAATGTGCGAGCCGCGCATCCAGCAAAGCACGGCCAATCGTAACCTTTTCGATTAGTTTATAAAACCGTGCAATGCGTGAGTAGGACATGAACCTAAAAAAAGTAGTTAGAAGGTAGTAGTCAGGAGTTAGTCTCAGATCATCAGTTATTTACAATATAATAGAGGTTCATCTTCCGAGCGTAGCGACACTTTATTATGCCCCCATTTGGCGAGTCCCCTGCATTCCGTAAGGCTCTGCCACAGAAATGCTAACTTGCTTCGCCATCCACGGACTTCGGCGAGCTCAGTCGTGCCGCAGACCTCCGTCCACCTTCTGACCTCTAACTAATCTTTTTAGGATGAATCAAAAACAAATCAGCCAATGCTCTAGCGAACATTGGCTGATGAAAAGTGGTATGCACAGAAACCAACTTCTAGCTCCTGACTGCTTCGTCCTTACTTGATATTCGCGTGGAAGTTATTCCCCGCAGTCGTCGCTTTCACGTAGTCCTTGCGGATCACAAAATCGCCGAAGCGTTCGCCTTCGTTGCGCTCTTTCGCATAAGCGAGAAGAATCGGCCGGAGCTCTTCGATGATTTGCTCGTGAGTGATCGAGGTGCGGTAGAGCTTGTTCAGGCGTTCGCCGTCAAAGCCAGCACCGAGATACAAGTTATACTTGCCGGGAACCTTACCGACTAGGCCGATTTCACCGAGATACGGACGGCCGCACCCATTCGGGCAACCAGTCGAGCGGATCACAATTTCGTCTTCGCGCAGGCCAGCTTCTTCAAGAATCACTTCGAGATCAGTGACCAAAGTCGGCAGGTAACGCTCGGACTCAGCAAGTGCGAGTCCACACGTTGGTAGCGATACACAAGCGATTTGGCTGCGGCGCATACCAGAAGCGGTTTTATAAGCATCGAGACCGTATTGCTCAACCATCGCATCGATTTTGCCCTTATCCGCAGCATCGACGTTGCCGATCAACATGTTCTGATTACCAGTCAGACGGAAGTCGCCCGTATGCACCTTCGCGATTTCAAGCATACCTGTCTTAAGTGGGCTGCCTTCAGTATCGACGATACGGCCACCTTCGATGAAGAGGCCGAGGTTCCACTTGCCATTCGTGCCTTCACACCAGCCGTAGCGGTCGCCCGTGCTGGTAAATTTGTAGTCGCGTGCATCTTCGAGTTTGTAGCCGAGACGGTTTTCGAGTTCGTTGCGAATCCAATCCACACCGAGACGCTCCACTGTGTATTTGAAACGTGCGTTGGTGCGTTCCTCGCGCTTGCCGTTGTCACGCTGAATCGTGACGATCTTCTCTGCCACTGCGACTGCTTGCTCAGGCGTGCAAAATGCCATGACGTCTGCAAGACGCGGGAAAGTCTTCTCGTTGCCATGCGTCATGCCCATACCACCACCGACGGTCACATTAAAGCCCGCCAGCTTGCCGTCCTCAATAATGGCGATGAAGCCGAGGCAGTTTGCGAAAATATCGACGTCGTTATAAGGCGGAATCGCGACTGCGATCTTAAACTTACGTGGCAAATAAGTCTTACCGTAAAGCGGCTCCACATCGGTGCCACCACAATCCAGAGAGCGCTCATCAGCCTGAGGCACAGTCAATTTCAATGGCTTGCCATCCAACCACATCTCGGAAAACGCCGGCGTTTGCGGTTTCAGGTGCGCATCGATTTCGTCCGTAATCTGTTGCACTTGAGCGTGCAGTTCAGTCTCAAACGGATTAGGATTGCACATCACATTGCGGTTCACGTCACCACAAGCGGCAAGCGTTGTCATCGCCACGTCATTACAGCGACTGATCACATCCTTGAGGTTCCCCTTCAAGATACCGTGCAACTGAAAGGCCTGACGCGTGGTCAGTTTCAACGTGTTGAACGCGCAATAGTTAGCGAGCTCATCCATCACGATCCACTGCTCTGGTGTGCAAATACCACCGGGCAGGCAAATACGTGCCAAAAACGAGTATGCCTTGTCCAACTTGTGCTTGCGACGCGCACTGCGCACATCGCGGTCATCCTGCTGGTAAAGACCATGAAATTTCGTCAACTGCTGGTCATCAGCAGCGATCGAACCAGTGGAGACATCGGCCAATCCCTCAAGGATAGTGCCGCGTAGATAGTTGCTGCTATCCTTGATGCCTTCGTTCTTGTGCAGTTTCTGTGGTGTTTGACTGTCGGAAATCATAATCGTGTGGGGACTAAATGCGTTCAACGAAGCCTTGTAAATCTTGAAGATTACTGGATTCGCAGATAAATCTTGCACTCAACCTACCTCCTTTCTTTAGTTTGTCACTCATAAACCTAAGAAAAGAACAAAAAGCCGAATTCATGCTAGCATTTCCGCCATGCAGTGCTTTCATCATCACACTTTCAAACCGCTACCAATCATGAGCAACTCAAACGCTTTCCTACCAAACACAGCACCATTTACACCGGATCAGGTGCAATGGCTCAACGGATTCCTACCGAATCTCCAACCCGATCAATTGATCTGGATGGAAGGCTACATCAGCGGCCTGCGCGCTGGTCAAGGTGGTGCCACAGTCGCCGCACCTGCTGCTCCAGCAGCGGCTCCAACATTGACCGTATTGTTCGGCTCCGAGTCTGGAAATGCAGAAAGCCTCGCCGACCAAACCGTGAAAGCCGCCACAAAGCTGGGCTTCAAAGCGAAGGCAGTGAGCATGGGCGACATCAAGCCGGCCAAGCTCAAAGGCACCGACAACCTACTCGTGCTCGTCAGCACATGGGGCGAAGGCGATGCTCCTGAAAATGCCGTCGATTTCGTCGAAGCATTCCTAGGCGATAAAGCACCGAAGCTCGAAGGCACACGCTTCTCCGTGCTCGGTCTTGGCGACACAAGCTACGAACATTTCTGCAAGATGGGCATCGATATCGACGCCCGCCTTGAAGCACTCGGCGCACAACGCGTATACGACCGCAAAGACTGCGACGTTGACTTCGACGACGACTACGCCGCATGGAGCACTGGCGCCCTCGGCGCTCTCAAAGCATTGGCGGCACCCGCAGCAGCGACTTCCGCAGCAGCAGCAGCTCCGGCAACCACCGCGACTGTTAAATACTCGCGCAAGAACCCATTCCCATCCGAGCTCACCGAACGCGTCATGCTCAACGGCGAAGGCTCTGCCAAGGAAACCGTCCACCTCGAATTCAACCTCGAAGGCTCTGGGCTCACCTATGAAGCTGGCGACGCGCTGGCAGTCATCCCACACAACGCCCAAGAGGTCGTCGATGCGATCCTCGAAGCAACCAAGCTCGACGGTAGCAGCACGGTCACACTCAAAGACGGCGAATGCACACTCAGCGATGCGCTCACACGCAAGCTCGACGCGACTGCAATTTCACTGCCAGTGCTCAAGCGCTACAACGAGTTTGCACAAGATGCCAAGCTCGCTGCCCTAATCGAAGACAAAGAAGCACTCAAGGATTACAGCTGGGGGCGCGAAATCATCGACGTGCTCGTCGACTTCCCGGCGAAGAGCATCACAGCCGATCAACTCGCTGGCACCATGCGCAAACTACCACCTCGCCTCTACTCGATCGCATCGAGCCCGAAGGCACACCCAGGTGAAGTGCACCTCACTGTCGGCGTCGTTCGCTACGAAACCAACGATCGCTCACGCAATGGCGTCTGCTCCTCTTTCCTCGCAGATCGCATCGAAGAAGGTAGCACGGTCGACATCTTCGTCACACCGAACAAACATTTCAAAGTCCCAGCCAACCCAGACGCACCACTCATCATGGTCGGCCCTGGCACTGGTATCGCACCCTTCCGCGCCTTCATCGAAGAGCGCAAGGAAACAGATGCCAAAGGCAAGAACTGGCTCATCTTTGGTGACCAGCACTACCTCACCGACTTCCTTTATCAGACCGAGTGGCAAGACTACTTGGCAGATGGCGTGTTGACGAAGCTCGACGTCGCCTTCTCCCGCGACCAAAAGGAAAAAGTTTACGTCCAAGACCGCATGCGTGAAAACGCGAAGGAGCTCTACGCATGGCTCGAAGAAGGCGCGTCCTTCTGTGTCTGTGGCGATGCCACTCGCATGGCACACGACGTCGACCAAGCGCTCCACGATGTGATCGCCCAAGAAGGCGGCCTCAGCGAAGAAGCCGCGGCCGACTACGTCAAACAACTCAAAGCCGACAAGCGCTACCTGCGCGACGTATATTAGAAAAGAAGTTAGAAGACAGAATTCAGGAGTTAGTCTCAAAGCAGGCTTCTAACTTCTAACTTCTAACTTCTAACTCCTAACTTCTGATCAATGTCCACCCATGCACCAGTCGACGTATTATGCGTAGGCTATGCATGTGTGGACATTAATTTTAATGCGCCACACCATCCGTCTGCGGACGAGAAACTACGCGCTACGCAGATGCACACCTGTGGCGGTGGCCCTGCTGCCAATGCAGCTGTCGCCATCGCGCGACTCGGCGGCACAGCTCGCTTCAGCGGCTACTTAGGCAACGACGCATTCGGCGACGCACACCTGCGTGAATTTGCGACCGACAATGTCCTCGCCGATGTCCTTCATCGTGGCGACACGCCGACACCCGTCGCAGCCGTCACCATCAAGCCCAACGGTCAGCGATCCATTATCGATTATCGAGCACCCTCTGCCCTCGCAGCCGATGATACCATCAGCTTGCACAAGCACCCCGCGAAGGTGCTGCTAATCGACGGCCATCAACCGTTGCTCTCACTCGCACTGGTCGAAGAAGCACGCACACTCGGTATTCCCACCGTGCTCGACGCCGGCTCCGTCAGCGACGGCACCATGCTGCTCTTCAACAAGGTCGACTACCTGATCACTTCCGAGAAATTCGCCAAACACTACAGCGGCGAAGACGATCCGCGCACCGCGCTCGCCGCACTCGATGGCACTGCCCCCTTCATCGCCTGCACTTGGGGTGCCGATGGCGTGTATTGGCAAGACGAATACGGCCAACACCACACGCCCGCCTTTGATATTGAGCCCGTCGATACCACCGGAGCTGGAGACGCCTTTCACGGCGCGTTCGCCCTCGGCCTAGCCGAAGGATTATCGCCCAAGCAAAACATGCGCCGCGCCAGCGCCACTGGCGCCCTCACCTGCCTCAAAGCCGGAGCGCGCAGCGCTCTGCCAACACGCCAAGCCGTCGAGGCACTGAGCCAGTAGATTCATCTATCTCGCAAACCGAGAAATCGAAAACTCTCGCTCGTTACGATCCACAAAAACGATCACAACACTCTGACCTTCAACCCTGTAGTAAACATAAACTGGCTTGATGACTAATCTTCGATAAGGAGTGCCATTCAGCTCTCTTGGAGCCGTTCCAATGTCTGGATTCTCTTGCAGTAAATCGACCTTATCAAAAACTTTTCGAACGAAGCGACATGCCGCGTCGATACTCATCGAGCGCAATGTAATCAGCAATTTCGTCTAAAGATTGTAATGCGGTTTCAGTCCAAATTACTTCAGCCATCGCGACATTTTCTGTTTTGCTTCTGAATGACTCAGAACCCTGCCCTCTGAAAACGCTTTTTCGCCACGAGCAAGTCCCTCTAGCAGCTTCATTCTTTTTTCTTTAGCTTCAAACGTTTCAACATCGACTAGATACGCCGCAGGTTTGCCATGCTCAGTGATCAAAATTGGATCTCTTTCCGTCCTGAGGTCTTCGATAATACGAGTCGCTTGCCTTTTTAAAGTTGTGACCAATTCCGTTTTCATAAGTGACACTATAGTGATACTTTAATAACTGACAACTTAATATTCCGAATCGTGAAGGGCTCGCAGCTAGATCGCCAACCCCGCGATGCAAGACCTGCTAGGCAACACTCCGGCCCTTCAAGTCATTCAATAAGTATTCAGGGTGCAGTTGGGCGATCTGAAGTAGGCGCGCAGACGATCCGGACGGGTGACGTTCATCCTGCTCCCATTTACGCACAGTATTGACACTGACGTTTAAAATCTTGGCAAAAAGGCCCTGACTCAGTTGCAAGGATTCACGCAATTTGCGGACATCAGCTGCCGTATAGGCTGGCGGTTCGTCCGGCACAGTAATCACGGTCTTGCGCAGCGTCTGTTTGCCTTCGAGGTGCGCAATTACCTCGTTCACGTCTCCAACGAGTTGGTTAAAATCTGTATCATTCATGGTCTTTTGTCTCCTGTAATTTAGCCTTAATCACGGTGCTTAATTCCTTCAATTGCTTGGTTTGTTTAGCGGTCAATGCTTCCTGCACATTTTTCGCATACAGCGAGACGAGATAAACCACCCCATCGTCACTGAGATAATAGTAAATCACTCTGGCACCACCACTTTTACCCCGCCCCTGCAAACGCATTCTTATTTTACGGAAGCCACCTGTCCCCCGCAGTAGATTGCCTTTTTCGGGATTCCGAGTGAGTTCCTCTTTGAGTTCCAGGCATTGAGCCTGTGCCCTGAGTTTGCTGACACCTTCAGTAAACGAAGTGGTTTCATAAAATGTGACCTCCATCAATACGTGCTACAATGGGTTACACTTATAGCGATGGCAAATATTATTTTCACAAGCCGACAAACTCGAATCCAGGTCATCGCCAACCTTCTAAAAAAACCTGATTCAAGGTTCGACGTTCGGCGTTCAATGTTGGACGTTTTCTCCCATGTCTAAGACGCTCTATCTTCTCGATGGTATGGCCCTCGCCTACCGCGCACACTTTGCCCTGATCCGCAGCCCGATTTATACCTCCAAAGGCTTCAATTCTTCGGCGATCTTTGGGTTCACCGGCACACTGATTGAGCTGGTCACCAAAAAGCAACCAAGTCACCTCGCCGTCGTCTTTGACACCTCTGCGCCCACGGCTCGCCACATTCTGCACCCCGAATACAAGGCACAGCGCGAGGCGATGCCAGAAGACCTCGCCGCCGCCATGCCGCACCTTAGTCGCGTCGCCGAAGCGTTCGGCATTCCCGTGCTCAAAATGGATGGCTACGAGGCCGACGACATCATCGGCACCCTCGCCCACCGCGCCGAGGCCGACGGGTTTGACGAAGTCTATATGGTCACGCCCGATAAGGACTTTGGCCAACTCGTTACTGAGAAGATCAAAATGTATCGCCCTTCACGCCAAGGTGACGGCGCTGAAATCCTTGGCATAGATGAGATCCTCGCGAAATGGGACATCGAACGCGTCGATCAAGTCATCGACATGCTCGGCCTCTGCGGCGACGTGTCCGACAACATCCCCGGCATTCCTGGCATCGGCCCGAAGACCGCCGCTAAACTCCTGAAAGCCTACGACAATGTCGACAACATCATCGACAACGTCGACAAGCTCAAGGGCAAGCAGCAAGAGCGCGTGCGCGATAACGCCGAACAAGCCCGTCTCTCGAAAACTTTAGCCACCATTCAACTCGATGTGCCGATCGATGCCGAGTGGGACAGTCTCCGTCTCGACGCACCGAGCAAAGACAAACTCGTGCCACTCTTCGCCGAGTTCGAATTCCGCACCCTCGGCAAACGTATCTTCGGCAACGATTTCAAATTCCAAGAAGCGGCGTCCGACCTCGTCCTGATGAGCGAAGACGACGAAAAGACAAAAGCCACCAAAACCAGTGGAGCCTCCGCACCTGAATCAGGTCAACTCGATTTCTTAACCGACATCGCACTCAAAACCTTCGCCGACACCAAGACCGACTACCGCATCGCCGACTCCGCCACGACACTCGCCGAGCTCGTCGCCGAACTGCGTGCCGCTGGTAGCTTCGCCTTCGACACAGAAACCACTGGACTGAACCCGCGTAGCGTCGACCTTGTCGGCATCTCTTTTAGCACGAAGCCGCACAGCGGTTGGTTTGTGCCGATTTCAGTATTCAGTGCTGATGCCTTTGAGGCACTGCGCCCAGTCTTCGCAGATGCATCGCTCAATAAGATCGGTCACAATCTAAAGTTCGACCTCTCGATCCTCGCCGAACAAGGCATCGCCGTCGCAGGTCAATGCTACGACACCATGCTGGCGCACGCATTGATCGACCCCGAGCAGCGTCACAACCTAGATACGCTCTCGGAAGACTTCCTGAAATACACCACGATTCGTTTTAACGAACTCGTCCCAGACGCCAAGAAAGGCGCGCCGATCGACTACTCCGGCGTCGATCCACAAGCCCTCGCCGACTACGCAATCGAAGATGCAGATGTCACCCTACAACTCTGGGAATTGTTTAAAGCCAAACTCGAAGAGAGCGGCCAAGCCAAAGTCTTTTACGAAATCGAAACGCCCCTGCTCCCGGTGCTGGTCGCAATGGAGCGCGAAGGCATCTTGATGGACAAAGCAACACTCGCCGAAACGGGCAAATCGCTGGAAGGCCACATCGCCGAACTGCACGAGTCCATCAGCACCGCCGCAGGTCGAGAGTTCAACCTCAATTCGCCTAAGCAACTGGGCGAAGTCTTATTCGACGACCTCAAGCTCGTTGAAAAGCCGAAGAAAACCAAAACCGGCCAATACGCGACCAATGAGCAAGTGCTCTCCTCGCTCGCGCCGAAGCATCCGATTGTCGCCAATATTCTCGAATACCGCCAGCTCACCAAGCTCAAGAGCACCTATATCGACGCATTGCCGAATTCCATCGATGCCAAATCTGGCCGCGTGCACACGAACTACGGACAAGTGCAAACAGCAACTGGCCGTCTCTCGTCCAACGACCCGAATTTGCAAAACATTCCCGTGCGCAGCGCCCAAGGTCGTGAAATCCGCAAGGCCTTCATCGCGCGCCCCGGTTGGAAGCTGATGTCGGCCGACTACTCGCAAATTGAGTTACGCATCCTCGCCGCACTCACCGAAGACGAAGGCCTGCTCACCGCCTTCCGCGAAGGCCGCGACATTCACGCCGCCACCGCAGCCAAGATTTTTGACGTCGAACTCGACGCCGTCACCCGCGAACAACGCAGCACCGCGAAGATGGTCAACTTCGGCATCCCTTACGGCATTTCCGCGTTTGGTCTAGCGCAACGCCTCGGCACCGTCTCACGCACCGAAGCTCAAGCAATCATCAATAACTATTTCGAGCAATTCCCAGGCATTCCCGGCTACATGACGCGCATTCAGGAAAGCGCCAAAGAGAAAGGCTACGTCGAAACCATCACCGGACGCCGTCGCAGCTTAAAGGACATCAATTCCAGAAACGGCACCATCCGCGCGGCCGCCGAGCGCAATGCGATCAACACTCCGATTCAAGGCACCGCCGCGGACATGATCAAAATCGCGATGGTCAACGTGCAGAACGCATTGACCAAACAGAAGCTCAACACCCGCATGCTCCTTCAAGTGCACGATGAATTGATCTTCGACCTCGATCCAAGCGAAGAGACCGCGGTGCGTTCATTGATCACCGAAGGCATGAAAAACGCCCTCGATTTGAAATGCCCGATCGAGATCGACATCGGCCTAGGCGACAACTGGCTGGAAGCGCACTAATCGCAACTCGCGAGATATCATATTAATCTGCAAATCAAACTGATAGTATATTAGACATGTGGCTATCGCGTGTCAGGCCCTTTGAGTGCAGGCATGCATGCAACTCAGCAGATTCACTTGACTGCTCAGCGCTTCTGATAAACCTCTCCACTCTTGAACACGACGACACAGCGAACAGTGCGCATCGCGCTACTACTATGGATGCTAGGCCAATGCGGCCTATTCCTGCTGTGTATTCAATTGACGGCATGGACGCAGATGACGAATCAACTGTCTCGCTACATGCCAGCAAACGAGGCCTTCGAGTTGATTCTAGAAGGACAAGAAATCTGCGGAATGTGCGACTTCGTGCAAAAGCAGACTTCGCTCAAAAAGCAGTCCGTTCAGTTTGCCAGTTCACTTAAGCTGACATTGCTGACTCCCACAGGAATCACTCACAATTTAGCGTTACACAACGCACCACAGGAAAGTAAATGGCAACGCACCGAGTCGAAACTCATCGGTTGCCAACGAGCTAAACTAGACCCGCCGCCTCCCAAAGCCGCACACGTCTAAACCAACTCCATCGTGATTCAGGCATTCCTGCCTGTCCCACATCCAAAGCGCACCCGCATCGTAACACGGCATTGAGCCTGTTCATATCCAAGGCACGCGCGCACCCGACCACGCCCATCGGCGATGGCTCACATACTTTTCTACCGAATGACTAAACGACACACCCTTACCTTTGCACTCCTCTGTGCAACACTTTCAGCAACTGCCACATCGACCAACGACGTCCAAGAACTACCGACCCTTACGGTCGAAGAAACCAACGCACCACTGCTCGATGCAACCGCACTCGACGCCGAGGCTCTCGCGCAAGACACCGCCGGCGGCACGTCTGTCATCGATCTCGACTCCGAATTCATCGGCGGCGTGAACACCACGGCCGACATATTCCGATTCGACCCAGGCGTCTATGCGCAAGCCGGATCAGTCATTCAAGACGCCAGACTCTCCGTGCGCGGCAGTGGCGCGACGCGGCGTTACGGCAACCGCGGGCTCAGCTTGCTCATCGACGGCGTGCCTGCCAACAGTATCGACGGCTCATTCTACACCCGTGCCTATAGCCCGATGAACACCAGCTACGTGCAAGTCTTCCGCGGCGGCAACGGCCTCGCATATGGTGGCAACCAAATTGGCGGCGTCATTAATTTCGTGCAAAAAACCGGTATCTCGAACCCCGGCGGCGAAGCACAATTCGAATACGGCAGCTTCGAGACGACACGCAGCTACGTCGGCTATGGCATCCAAGAAGGCCAAAGTGACGCCTACGTCAGCGCCAGTTGGAACGAGTCCGACGGCTACCGCAGCCACCAAAGCTGGCGCGATTTCAACACCACTGCCAATTACGGCCACCGCTGGAGCGACACCGCAATCACCCGCGCTTATATTTTGTATAGCGACTCCGATGCCGACCTCGCATCCGGACTTAGTAAATACGACGCCATTCACGATCCGAAGGAGTCAAAGAACACGGGCGCGGAAGACCGCGATCTCTCCACCTTCCGCTTGTCTCAGAAGACAGCACTCGATTTGGATCACACACAACTCGAGCTCTTCAACTACTACCAGATCCTTGACCTCGATCACCTGACACGTAGCACTCGCCCAGCGAACCTCATCGACTACGACACCAAGGAATACGGACTTGGTTGGCGCAGCACATCAGACTTCAACGTCGCTAACATCGACCAAACCCTACGCAGCTCCCTACTCTACAGCTGGGGCGACAATGACATCGGCGGCTATCGAAGCGTTTACGGCTTCGGCCCCCCACGCTCACTCGACAACGACTACACCGACGGTGCTGAAAACTTCCAACTCTACCTTGAAAACGAGAGCCACTTAACCGACGCGCTCTCACTGATCTATGGTATCGGCTGGCAACACGCACAGCGCGATCGGCACCTCAACAGCGGGCAGCAAAACGACCCTGGCAGCACCATCAGCAAGTTCGATGAGAGCTACGACGGTTACACACCGCGCTTCGCGGTCATCTACTCACTCACCAACGAGTGGACAGCCTTTGCCAACTACAGCCAGTCCTTCGAGGCACCGACCTTTGGAGAGTCTTCCGGAGCACTCGATGCGCAAACCGCACACACCTACGAAATCGGCACCCGTGTCAATCGCCCACGCTACAGCGGCGAACTCACCTTCTACTACTCTAAGATCGAGGACGACTTCATCGACGCTGAATCAAGCGGTGGTGGCTATATCGCCGAGAACCATGACACGCTACGCCAAGGCATCGAAACCGCATGGACTGTCAACCTCTGGCCGGATCTCTCCGAGACAGCACCTGTGAATCTATTCCTTGATGCTAGCTATCAATGGAACGACTTCTCCTTCGATGGTGGCGAATATAATGACAATCAAATCCCAGGCATTGCTGAGCACGTCATCACCACCCGCCTACGCATCGAAGAGCCAACAGGCCTATGGCGTATCGCCCTGACCGTCGAGCGCCTCGCCAGCGGCCTAGAAGTGAATAACACTAACGATCTCGAAAGCACCGAACCCTTCACTCTCGTTAACCTTTCGGGCGACTACAAAATCAACGAGCAGCTCTCACTTTACGGCGGCGTGGACAACCTATTTGACGAGCGCACCATCAACACTGTGACCATTAATCCGTTTAACGCGTCCAGCGCCTACAGCCCCGGCAACGGCATCAGCGCCTATATGGGAGTGCGCATGCAGTTCTAATAGTTGTATCCATTTTATAAATACATATAATGAAAACAGCTTTCTACAAATCACACCGCTGGTTCGCACGCATCCTAGCGCTACCAGTCATCCTATGGGCGCTCAGCGGCATCCTGCACCCGTTCATGGCCAACTGGTCCAAACCGGAAATCGCCCATCGCTTCTTACGCCCGCAACCGATCCCTGCTGCGGTATTAAAAGTCGACATCGAGGACGTGCTCAAGCGGCACGCCATCGACCGCGTCGACAACCTGCACATGAAGCAAATCGACGGGCAGTGGTATTATCAGATCGTCCACAGCGACGGCACGAATGACTACTACTCGATACGCACCGGCGAGGCCGCACCCGAGGCAGAAGACGCACTCGTGCAACAACTCGCACTCGGCTACACGGGTTACAGCGCCGAACAGATAACAGAGATCGAACGCATCACCGAGTTCCGCACCAGCTACCGCTTCATCAACCGACTGCTACCCGCCTACCGCGTGCGCTTCGATACCGACAACTCATTCGAAGTCTACGTCGACCCAGTTACAGGTAAGCTAGCCACCTACTCCAACGCCACCACACGCATACAGAAAGCACTCTTCGCACATCTGCACACCTGGTATTTCCTCGGCAACGAATCCAGTCCGCTACGCGTCACACTCGTCTGTATCTTCATCGCCCTCGCACTTTGGGTTGGCGCCAGCGGCGTATATATCTGGGCGTTTCTACCGTCCACCTTTCGCAATGGCTCAAAACGAAAGATGCGTAAGGATCGGTATTTCCATAGACTGATCGGCATCGTTACTGCGCTTTTTTATATCATGACTGCGCTGTCTGGACTCACGCACGTGCTCAAGAAATACACCTTCGATTGGGGCTTCATGGAAGCGCATCACCCAGTCGTTGAAACCACCGAGTTCCAGCACTCCCTGACTGACAGTATCGCACAGATCAAACAACCCGTGCATGATGTCGCGCTAGCGCGTATTGACGGCAAAGCCTATTACCGCCTCAGCTTGATGAGCCGCGAAACACCCGACCGGTCGATTTATGCTAACTGCGATGACGGCACCATCCTTGAAGACGGCGATGCACGCTATGCGTCTGAACTCGCGATCCATTTCAGCGAAAGCCCTGCCGCTAAAGCCACACAGACCAAACTCACTACAAGCTTCACCAACCAATACGGCTTCATCTATAAGCGATTACCCGTGCAGGTCGTGAAACTCACAAACAGTCCCTACCTGAGTATCGCCGTCGATACGCCTTACGCACACTTAAGTAAGCGCACCAAACCAAGCGACATCGCGGAAGCCTTGATCTTCATCAATCTACACAAGTTTCATTTCGTCGATCCGATCAGCAAGGAAGTGCGCGACTGGCTCACCGTCATTGTATGTGTGCTGATACTACTGACCAGTGCGCTCGGCGTCTCACTATGGTTGCGTAAACGTAAGAAGTGACACAGACATTGCTACGCCATCTCCGGCAGACCTACGTCCTGTCTGTTCTTACACATGAATGACAGACAGCGATGTCTGTATCACTCACTCTGCAACTGCATCCACCTCTGCGATCCACTTTGCACGCGTAGCATCATCGACCAACGCGACCTCAAATCCGTTCTTCGCGAGCTGCGCGAGTTCGGCATGGCTAAACTGTAAGCCCGCACTCAGTGCCGCATATTCGTCTTCGACATTGTTGCCAAATGAGAATGGATCATCCGTGCTAATGGTGCAACGCAAGCCACGATCGACCAACTGACGGATCGGATGCTCCTCGAGCCCTTTCACCACGTTGAGCTTCACATTACTAATCGGACATACGTCAAAGGTCGTGCCTGTCTCGATCGCCAGATCCACCACTGAGGGATCTTCGATCGCACGCACGCCATGCTGGATACGACGCACGCCTAGCACTTCAATCGCTTCACGCACATTCGCCGCTGGCCCAAACTCACCAGCATGTGCTTTAATCTCCAAGCCTGCGTCCTGAGCCTTCGCCCATAATTTCGGCGTCCAATCTTCTAACGGCAAATACTCAACGCCATGCAGGTCAATGCCCGCAAGGCCATCCCAATGCACGCACTCCTCTAATACGGGAGCCAGCACATCATTATACGAATTACGCGCCATTCCCATGAAGACCCGAACTTCCATCCCCGCAGGCGCGGCACTACGAATCGCTGCCAGAATTTCTGGCCCAGGAATATCAATGAATTGAATCATCCCGGCGTGAAACGACGTCTCGACATAGCGCACATTCCGCGCAAGTTGGCCTTCGAAGATGACCTTCGCCGCCTCGTGATAACGCTCCGGCGTGGTAAACCACTGCATCGCATGCTCGATCAGATGGTGCTCAAAATCCTCAAAACACTTCCACTTAAAATCCTGTGCCCAGCAAGCTTGTGGCTCTTTGAATTGCTCAGGGTCTAAAGTCTGTAATAGCTGATACGGCAACGCACCTTCAATGTGTAGATGCGTCTCTGTCTTTGGCAGACGGTGAATGAAACCAGCAGTTTTAGGAGTAATTGGAGGATGCACTGGATAATTAGGAATTTAGAATTAGGAATGAGGAGATCCGCTGGAGAGGGTGTAAACGCTCAACTCTCAGCCAGCAGATACTCTGGGTTGAGCTTTTTGAGGTCGTCTCGAATGAACAAGCCGTCCTTACGAATCAACTCGCCATCAAACCAAATCTCACCACCGCCATACTCTGGGCGTTGGATCTGCACCATATCCCAGTGCACTTGCGAGCGATTACCATTGTCCGCCTCTTCGTAGGCCTGACCTGGTGTAAAGTGGAACGAGCCCGCGATTTTCTCATCAAAGAGAATGTCACGCATCGGCTCTAGAATGTGCGGATTGAAGCCAATCGCAAACTCGCCAATATAACGTGCACCCGCATCCGAATCGAGGATCTGATTCAAGCGCTCCGTATTCGAACCGTCTGCATGCACGATCTTACCCTTTTCAAATTTCAAATGTATCCGATCAAAGGATACACCCTGATAAATCGTCGGCGCATTGTAAGTAATCTCACCTTCGACGGAATCCTTCACTGGGCATGAGAACACCTCGCCATCAGGAATATTATGGCGACCACCACAAGCGACAGCACCAATCCCTTTAATTGAAAAGCGCAGATCTGTATCCGGCCCCTTCAGATGCACTTGGTCGGTATTGGCCATGAGTGTCTCTAGCGCCTGCATTCCCTCCACCATGCGTGAGTAATCCTGCGTGCACACGCGGAAGAAGAAATCCTCAAAGCTTTCCGAGCTCATCATCGCCTGTTGCGCCATTGCAGGTGTCGGCCAACGGAGGATCACCCACTTTGTCTTGTTCACACGGTAGTCGAGCGTCGCCTTCATCGCCTTCATGACGCGAGAGACCTTCGCGGGATCGACATCCGACATCTCAAAAATATTATCCGAACCGCGCACAGCGATATAGGCATCCATCTTCTGCATTCGTGCCAACTCCCAGACCGCCTGCGTTTCAAACTGCTCTGGGTCGATTTCATTCACCAGTTCGCGGCTGATACGCGCATTCTGCAGATTCACAAACGGAATTGCTCCGAGTTCACGCGCCGCGCGCACCAACGCGACTACCATCGCCTGCGGGATATCAAATGCATCGATCAAGACGCGCTCGCCTTTTTGCAAATTCGTCGAGAATCCGGTCAACACTTTAGCCAATTTTGAATAATTCGGTTCCATGCGAAAAATCCGCACTATTTCCGACCGAAGGTCAACCACCACGGGTCACATTTCACGATGAATTACACATCCCCCCGAAGAATTCGTGATTCGAACCTTCGACTAGACCCCAAATCGATAAAATCGGAGGTGACGCTCCACTTTATCGACCTTTAGGTAGTTTTATTGCTTAACATACAATTTAACAGTTGAAGACATTAGCAACGCTGCTATTAAAAGGTTATGTCATTCAAGAAATTTATACTAGATCTGCGCAATCGTAAGAAGGCCGCCGAAAAAGGAGGTGGCACCAAAGCCCAAGCAAAACAGAAGGCCATGGGTAAACTCTCCGCTCGGGAGCGTATTGTTGCGATTCTCGACGACGATTCCTTTCGTGAATACGACATGTTTGTGGAGCACGTGGCACGCGATTTCGACATGGAGAAGAAGAAGCTCCAAGGGGACGGCGTGATTATTGGAACTGGAACGATCGACGGAGCGCCCGTTTGTATCTACGCACAAGACTTTACTGTTGCTGGGGGATCGCTCGGCTTGATGCACTCGCGTAAGATTTGTAAAATCATGGATCACGCGCTTAAGATCCGCGTGCCGATCATTGGGATCAATGACTCTGGCGGTGCACGTATCCAAGAAGGCGTAAACTCTCTAGCTGGTTATGGAGAGATCTTCTACCGCAATACCATGGCATCCGGCGTCATCCCGCAAATATCCGTGATCCTCGGGCCTTGCGCCGGCGGTGCGGTGTATTCGCCAGCGCTTACTGATTTCGTATTCGTGGTCGAAAACATCTCCAAGATGTTCATCACTGGGCCAAGCGTGATCAAAACCGTGTTGGGCGAAGATTACACGATGGAAGAGATTGGCGGAGCAAAAGTGCACGCACAAACCACAGGGAATGCCCACTTCTATGCGAATAACGAGCTAGAATGCTTTGAACAGATAAAGAAACTAGTCTCTCTGCTTCCTCGTAACAACCAGAAGGGATCGCCCAATATCGCACCGCACGAGCCCAAGCGCTCGAAGGACATTGAAGAGATCGTGCCCAGCAACCCGAAGCTGCCTTATGACATCCGCGATGTCATCAGTGCGGTCGTCGACAGCTCCGATTTCTTCGAAGTCATGGAACACTTTGCACCTAACATCGTAATCGGCTTTGGTCGCATGAAAGGTGAAACCGTAGGAATCGTAGCGAATCAACCCAAAGTGCTCGCAGGGGTGCTCGATTGTGACAGCTCCGACAAAGCAGCCCGTTTCATTCGCTACTGTGATAGCTTCGGCATTCCACTCCTTGTGTTCGAAGATATGCCAGGCTACTTACCCGGCATTGACCAAGAGCATATGGGCGTCATTCGCCATGGGGCCAAGGTGCTTTACGCATTCTCCGAAGCCTCTGTGCCAAAGATTACCGTCATCATCCGCAAGGCGTATGGTGGTGGTTACATCGCGATGAATTCACGCCACATGCGTGCCGACTTCGTCTTCGCATGGCCAACGGCAGAAATCGCAGTCATGGGGCCAGAAGGCGCCGCTAACATTGTGTTCCGTCGCGAAATTGAAGAAGCAGCCGACCCAGAAGCGATGCGTGCGGAAAAAATCGCTGAATATCGCGAAAAATTTGCGAATCCCTATGTCGCGGCTTCTAAGGGCTATGTCGATGAAGTCATTGAACCCACGGAAACGCGCGACCGCTTGATCCATGCACTTGAGGTCTCACGCGACAAGCAGGTGTATTGGCCAGAGAAGAAGCACGGCGTGCCACCGTTTTAAACGTCACACCAGACTTCAATCCGCAATTAAACAGTAATCCATTTCTCTCCCGTTCATATGATCGATAAACCTGACGAATACGGCAAACTGCGCACCATCGAAGGTGTTTACGACACGATTATCACTGAAAAGTGGAAAGCGAGCCGCGCATGGCGTCCACCCAATCCCAATCACCTACTCGCGGCCATCCCAGGCACAGTGCTTCAGATTATTGCCAAAGAAGGCCAAAAACTCAAGAAAGGCGACCCACTGCTCACGCTCGAGGCGATGAAGATGGAGAATTGCATCCTGATGCCATTTGATGGCACCATCATTTCTATCCAGGCCGAAGAAGGTAAGTTGGTTAAAAACAAGCAATTGCTCGTCGAGATCGACCCCGCGTTGTAGACTGAACGCCTCTGATTCAACACAAAGACCGCTCAGCCCGATGAATCGTGGGTTAGCGGTCTTTTTTTGTGGGAGCGGAGAAGGAGGGATTGGTTTTGCTGCGCAAAATCTCTACGAGATCACCTTTGGTGCCCCATCTCCGCTGCGCTCCGTCGAACCCTATGGTTCGCATCTCATCCTTCTAACCGCCCTTTTGCGGCTGCGCCTTAAATGGCGGAGAAGGAGGGATTCGAACCCCCGGTCGCGTTTCCACGACAACTGATTTCGAGTCAGTCACATTCGGCCACTCTGCCACTTCTCCTTACCAAAGAGGTGGAAGAAAAATTGATCTGAGCCGCATGGCAAGCTTTGACTGCAATTCTGTTGAAATGAGCAGAATCACGCGACATTACCCACCAAATTAACTAAGGTTGACTCCGATATTTTATTATTGCATGGTCTCTCTTTGATGCCCCCCGGATCTGCCCCCCCGAAAGTCAAAATTGCGCCGCCAGAAACGTGGGTGGATCGCTATGGAGATTATTTATATGGCTACGCGATGTCTCGGCTACATGATCCCGAAATCGCGGCGGACTGCGTGCAAGACACCTTTATGGCAGGCATCAAAGCCCTGGATCAATTTGATGGCAGTCGAGATATCAAGTTCTGGTTACGCGGGATCATGAGCCATAAAATCGTCGATGAAATTCGAAAGTCCGTAAAAGAAAAGCGGGTCAACATCGACACTGAAGACGAGGCGCTACTCGAAAGCTTCTGGTTTAAATATAGCGGCACCGCCACCGCCAACCCTGCCCCATGGCAATTCAGTCCTCGCAAACACTACGACAACACCGAGTTCTGGGAAGTATTTGATACATGCATTCGTGAAGTGAAGAACCCCGAGCGCGACGCATTTATTCTCCGTATATTAGAAGACCAAACCACAGATAAGGTCTGCCGAGTGATGAATATTTCACCGAATTATTTGTGGGTGCTGTTGCACCGAGCGCGCTTACAACTTAAAGTAGCCCTCGAAGCTAAGTGGACAGGCAAAGACGTAAAATAAAGCGCACCGTTCAAATGTTAACCTGCAAACAAATCTCCAAAATATTATCGAAAGAAGATTACGATAAACTTTCTCCTCTCAGGAAATTGTGGGTCAAGTTTCACGTCAAATGCTGCCTCTTCTGCGGAAAGTTCAATCGCCAAGTCATGGAATCTCACGAAATGTGCCGCTGTTATAAAGATCGTGAGCATACGCTGGAGCCTTCCCGTCCGAAATTGGACGAAGATAAAAAAGCCCAACTAAAGGCAATGCTAGCCGAGCAGAGCAAACTACACGCCATCGACTCTGACACCGACGGCGGCAACTCCTCTCCACCCTAACTCGCGAAACTACTAGTATCCATGATGTGCCAGACCTGACCACGCGGACTAGCGCCAAAGACATGCCCCCGCCAAACTGACTAGCCCGAATCAACAAAGAGCAGTATTGCGAGGCGCACTCAAATCACTTTCACTTCTCACTTTCACTTCTCACTTTCACTCCTCAATGCCCACTTACGTTTATCAAGAAATCCTTCCCGACGGCAGCGACGGCGAAGCCTTTGAATACATTCAAAGTATGTCCGAAGACGCGCTCAAAACACACCCCAAAACAGGTAACCCGGTGCGTAAGGTCTTTCACGCCCCGAATGTTTCAAGTAAATACACCGAAGGAAGCACCAAGAAGAAATTAAGCGACGAGAACGTCGAAAAGCACGGCTTCACTCGCTACGAGAAAGACAAAGTCACTGGCCGCTACAACAAGACCGCCGGTAAAGACAAACGCGCCCCTGACGTCGTCGACGCCAACCAGCTGCGAAAGATGCAGCAAAAAGGCATCCTTTAAGGCGGGCAACAAAACGAAGGAGCGAGGGCGACGCGCCCTCGTTTGGATCAACATCAGCTCAACGTGGGCGGGCCGCCCACACTCCTATGACTGCAACATAAACAAGCCCGGCTCCTCTTAGTGTAGAGGATCGGCGAAGCCGTTTCTATCTGGCGCGCCCGCCCCATTCAACAGATGCGATGCACTTCGCTTTGGGATTACGTCAAACGCGTGAGTTCGGCGATCACTGGCTCAAAACCGCTGACTCTCCCGTGCTACAAGTCCCGAGCAGCATCGTGCCGATCGAAAATAATTTCTTAATCAATCCGCACCATCCGGAATTTAAGAACTACACCATCAGCGCACCACAGCCGTTTCGAATCGATCAGCGTTTAACCTAGATTCAGGAGTTAGAAGTCAGGAGTCAGACGGAGGCCTGCCGCAGATGGCGCAGCCAGTTAGTCCTTGGTGATGAAACCCTTACGAACGTTTTAGCTGCCGCCTACCGAGCGCAGCGACACTTTATTATGCCCTTGGGTGCAACCGAAGGGCGAAGCCATTTGGCGAATCGAAGATTCTTCATAAAACACTGACATTCAGCTCCTAACGACTCTTTTAAGGATTAAGATAAGGAACGCGCTTCGTCCACAATCTAAGCAACAAAAAAACGGCCACCCTTGAAAGGGTGACCGTTTTAAAGTTGAATTGGTAGAATCGCCTACAGCGCTTCTGCTCCCTCTTCATCCGTGCGAATGCGCACAGCGCTTTCCACTGGGATGACGAAAACCTTACCATCGCCAATCTTGCCAGTCTTGGCAGAATCCACGATCGCTTGCACAGCCTTGTCTGCGATATCGTCGCCGACCACGGCTTCGATCATCGTCTTCGGCAAGAAATCAACCGTGTATTCACTGCCACGGTAAATCTCGGTATGGCCTTTTTGACGGCCGAAACCTTTAACTTCGGAAACTGTCATACCATCGATACCGACTTCAGAGAGAGCTTCCTTCACGTCTTCAAGCTTGAAGGGTTTGATAATTGCTTTGATGAGTTTCATATTAATTTATGGATATTGGTTAAAAAGTAATGGGTGTCAACTGATTGACTATTCGAAGTGATACGCAGTCTCGCCATGCTCTGCTTGGTCGAGGCCAGTGAACTCAACTTCTTCATCCACACGTAGCCCCGTAGTCTTTTTACAAACAAATACGATAATGACGGTCGCGATGGCTGACCAGCCAATCACTACAGCAAGTGCAATCAGTTGTGTCATTAATTGCTCGCCCATATTAAACGTGCCGAACCCTCCAAAGGTCGCAGTTCCAAAAATGGCAACGAGCACTGTGCCCATGATGCCTCCGACGCCGTGCACCGCAAACACGTCAAGCGTGTCGTCAATCTTAAGCTTCTCTTTAACGATACCACACATGAAGTAACAAACCACCCCAGCAAGAAAACCGAGTATGATCGCACCGAGCGGACCGACTTGACCAGACGCAGGTGTAATCGTGGCAAGACCTGCGACCATACCAGTCACAATACCGACCAGACCAGGCTTACCCGTCTTTTTCCATTCGATCGTCATCCATGTCAAACTCGCGACAGCCGCTGAGATATGCGTCACCAGCATTGTCATACCAGCAGACTCATTCGCTGCGAGTTGACTACCGGCATTGAAGCCAAACCAACCAACCCATAGCATCGACGCACCGATCATCACCATGCCAGGGCTATGCGGCACATGTAACCTCTTCGGAAAGCCATCGCGAGGCCCAACAAAGTAAGCCAACAGCAATGCAGAAATACCTGCAGTCGCGTGCACCACGATCCCTCCCGCGAGGTCGATCGTATTGCGCTCGAAGAGCCAACCGCCTTCAGCCCACACCCAGTGTGTCACCGGCGCGTAGACCAACACCAGCCAAAGACCAGTAAATAGTAAAATAGCGCTAAACTTCATACGCTCTACAAATGCACCTACGATCAAACCAGGAGTAATGATCGCAAACGTCATCTGAAACATAACAAAGACTGTCTCAGGAATATCCCCAGTGAGGCTATCTAGGCCGATGCCCTGAAGACCCAGCTTAGAAAGGCCACCAGCCCAGCCGCAACCATCCGAGAATGCGATACTATAGAGCACTAACACCCATAACACTGACGCCAAACACGCGATCGCGAAGCAATGCATCAACACTGACAAGACGTTTTGCGCACGCACGAGTCCGCCGTAGAACAGCGCCAGGCCCGGTAGTGTCATAAACAAAACCAGCACTGTCGCAGTCAGCATCCACGCCGTATTTCCAGCACTTGCACTCGCAAGACTCGCAACTTCGATGGACTCAACCGCCACTTCTTCAAGTGCGATCGTGGGCTCCTGCGCATTGAGCATGCCCGAAATGCCAACGAGCATCAGGGCCGTAATCAAATATAGTATTTTTTTCATATATGTATGGTTTGGGTAAAAAATGGAACTGTGACATGACGTCACACGAAATTGGGGCCTTATCCTACAAAAGCGTAGCATTACTAGATCTAATCTTAAAATTAAAGATCTAATCTGCACTATAACTAATAAAAAAGCCGACTCCCCTCACGGGAAGTCGGCTTTTAGGTCGCTCAATTTTAAAACGAGCGCGCCGTATTAGAGTATTTCGTAGGCTTGCTCGTCATGTTCAGAGAGGTCCAAACCAGTCGTCTCAGACTCATCAGACACACGCGCACCGCCGACTAGCTTGTCGACAACAAAGAAAGCAACCACAGAGACCACACCGCTCCAGGCCAGAGTCACAAAGACACTCAAAGTCTGCGCCCACATCTGCGAACCAACAGAGACACCGTCGAGTCCGACACCGCCCATGAACTCAGCAGCTGTTAGACCAGTCAACACCGCACCAACGATACCACCGACACCGTGCACACAGAAGACATCAAGACTATCATCAAAGCCGAACTTCTGCTTCAGCTTAGTCGCCATAATAAAGCAGGTCACTGCCGAAACCGCACCTAGCAAGATCGCACCGAGTGGTCCGGTAACACCACAAGCTGGCGTGATCGCAACCAAACCAGCAACCGCGCCAGTGGCAACACCGAGCGCCGAGGCCTTACCATGCTTTACCATTTCAATCAGCATCCAAACTGTCGCACCCGCAGCAGTTGAAACTTGAGTCACCAACATTGCCATACCGGCAGTGCCATCGGCAGCCAACTCACTACCAGCATTGAAACCAAACCAGCCGACCCATAGCATGCCAGCTCCCATCACGGTAAAAGGTAAGTTATGCGGACGCATTTGCGGCCCAGGATATCCACGGCGCTTGCCCAGCATAATACAAGTCACCAAACCAGCGACACCGGCATTAATATGCACCACCGTGCCACCCGCAAAATCCATTACACCCCAATGGTGAAATAGTGCACCTTCCCCGCCCCATGCCATGTGACAGATCGGCAGGTAAGAAAACGTAAACCAAAGAATACTAAAGAGTAACACAGCACTGAATTTAATACGCTCTGCAAACGCACCTACGATCAACGCAGGTGTAATGATCGCAAAGGTCATCTGGAAAGTGACAAAGACCGACTCCGGAATCGTGCCACTGACAGAGTCCACCGTCATGTGCTTCAGGAACAAATAATCAAAACCACCAAGGTAAGTCTGCCATGCACCGCCATCACTGAATGCGAGACTGTAACCATAGATAATCCACAGTAACGTCATCACGCCAGCCATCGCAAAGCACTGCACTAAGATCGATAGCACATTCTTCGAACGAACAAGGCCGCCGTAGAACAACGCCAAGCCCGGCAAAGTCATAAACAACACGAGTGCAGTCGCGACAATCATCCATGCCGTGTCGCCGCTGTCGATTGAAGCTGCAGCCTCGATTAGCGGTTCAGCCATAACGACAAGCTCAACCTCCACTGACTCAGCTGCTTCTGCCATTAGAAAGCTTGGCGCGAACATGAACGCTAACAAAACAATAAAACGAGTGATATTTTTCATTTAGGAATAAGAGTAATTTTTGTAATACGAAGGGGCGCTCGAGACGCCATTCTGACAGGGGCAACAACATCGTGCCTTCCTGCCCCTTCCTTTGTGAATGATAATAAGACAAAAAACCGGCCACCCCAAAAGGGATGGCCGGTGAAATGTAAGAATCGCCTAACTAAGACTAGAGAGCCTCAGGGCCCGACTCGTCGGTGCGGATACGGATCGCGCTTTCGACTGGGATCACGAAGACTTTACCGTCTCCGATCTTGCCAGTTTTAGCAGCTGCCACGATAGCTTCCACTGACTTATCAGTGTCTGCATCGTCGACGACGATCTCGACCATAACCTTCGGAAGGAAGTCGACTGTATATTCACTACCGCGGTAGATTTCAGTGTGACCTTTCTGGCGACCGAATCCTTTTACCTCAGTTACGGTCATACCTTCGATGCCGATATCTGCGAGTGCTTCTTTGACCTCTTCTAGCTTGAAGGGCTTGATGATTGCTTTGACCAATTTCATAGTAATTTAATTTATGTGATGTTTTTGTTAATTGGCTAGGCTTAATTAGTGAGACCGTGCACCACTAAAGTCAGGATAGGCTTCTTGACCGTGCTCACCGATGTCGAGACCTTCGGACTCTTCTTCAGGAGATACGCGGACACCCATGACAACCTTGAGCAGACCAAAGACTGCGAACGAGAAGATGAAGGCAAAAGCACCGACCGACAGAGTGCCGATCAACTGGATACCGAAGCCAGCCGCGTCGCTAAAGAGCGCCACTGCCAATGTGCCGAAGATACCGCACACACCGTGAACGGAGATCGCACCGACAGGATCGTCGATCTTGATCTTATCGAAGAAGATGATGGAGAAGACCACTAGGATACCAGCAATCAAGCCAGTAACGATTGCCCAGAATGGCATGATAGAGTCAGCACCGGCAGTGATGCCAACGAGGCCAGCAAGGATACCATTGAGTGCCATCGAAAGGTCAGGCTTCTTCAAGAAGATCCAAGAAGTGAAGATTGCACCGAGACCACCCGCAGCCGCAGCTAGAGCAGTTGTTACGAATACAAGAGATACCAAGTATGGATCGGCATTGAGAACAGAACCACCGTTGAAACCGAACCAACCGAGGAACAGAAGGAAAACACCGATCGTCGCAAGCGGCATGCTGTGACCAAGGATCGGACGGATTTGACCGTTCACATACTTACCAGCACGAGGGCCGAGAACAAGCACACAGGCGAGAGCAGCAAAGCCACCGAAAGCGTGAACGAGCGAAGAACCAGCGAAGTCGTAGAAACCACGCTCTGCAAGCCAGCCGCCACCCCACTGCCACGAACCAGTAACAGGGTAAGCAAATGTCACAAGCAATGTTGCGAAAACCATGAACGAAGAAAGCTTCACGCGCTCAGCAACTGCACCAGATACGATGGTTGCAGCAGTCGCAGCAAACATGCCCTGGAAGATAAAGTCAGTATACCATGTGTAATCTGCATACTCAGCAGTCATCAGCGCAACAGAAGGATCCACATCGAACCAAGAACCCATTGCAAAGAATCCTCCAATTGTCCATGCATCACCAGGATACATCGCATTGAAGCCCCAAAGCGCATATGTGATCAAACCCATAGAAATGATGAAAACATTCTTAAAGAGAATGTTCACTGTGTTCTTGGATTGCCCCAGGCCAGACTCAACCGAAGCGAATCCGAGGTGCATGATAAACACCAAGGCTGCCGAGATCAGGAGCCACAAGTTACTGATTGTAAAGAATGCAGCTCCGGGCGATTCCATAAATGCGGCATAACCGTCTTCAAATGGAATTGCATCAGCAACTGCTTCAACAACTTCAGCTGCCTCATTAACAGGGAGTTCCTGCGCACCGAGTGTCCCGGCTAGCAAAAACGCCGAGCTACCGAGTAGCAAAGCGAGAAGGTTTTTCTTAATCTTCATGATTATATTTAGTCTGGTTGTTGTTTTTTTGTATTGTAGGAATTAAATGAGCCCTTACCCGAAAAATTGGAGCTGACTCAGAACGCAGAAATGCGATCTTGCCTACATTCAGCATAGAGCGTGCCAATTTCGCATAAACAAATTAAATAACAAGTAATCCGCACCAGGACCCGCTCCACTACAACACCAAAGAACTAGCATAGAGCAACTTACGAACCCTCAAGCAGGTCTGGACAAAATTTCAACTACCCTAATAAAATAAAGGTTACACCCCAACAATTGGACAAAACAAGCACCTTCAAGGCTCACACGAACCACTAGACACAATAAATGTTCAGCAGACGGCCGAACCTCAGGATCAGGCACAAAAAAACCCGCTCTTTCGAGCGGGTTTTAAAAAGTGGTGGTGAGAGCCGGATTCGAACCAGCGAACTCAAAGAGAACAGATTTACAGTCTGCGTGCTTTAGCCACTTGCATATCTCACCAAGGGAAGATCGGGAAGCTAGGTATAACTTTTACTTTGCCAAGCATTTTTTAAAAAAATTTATTCCGTGCATTCATAATAGAGTTTTGTAATACAAGATAGCGCTGTCGGGAAACGCCTCGACAGCTTTTCTTTTTCTCACGGATCCAGACATGCCAAAGGAACGCTTCAGCCTTAATAATCTGCCAAATTGGATGCGAGGTCGCTTCAACGACTCCCAGCGCTTCCTAATGCTATGCATGTGCGCTGGAGTGCTTTGCGGGTTAGTAGGCGTCAGTTTCCACTTAGCAATCACTGGTATTTTCGAGGCATTATTCGGATTCTTTGAGAGTTTAGGCGTATGGGCAATTCCTGCCATGATCCTCTCTCCTGCGTTTGCGGGGTTAATTGTCGGCCTAATGATCCGCTACGTTTCCCCGACCGCCAGCGGCTCGGGTATCCCACAAACCAAAGCGGCCTATTATCAAAATTTCGGCGTCATCAAGACTTCGGAAGCATTTTGGCGCTTCATTATCGGCACAATTTCGGTGGCATTCGGTAATAGCCTCGGCCGCGAAGGCCCGACAGTGCATATTTGCAGCGCGGTGTCCTCGAAGCTGGGGCGCCTGTTCGGGTTGGGCAAATTACGCGTGCAAGCAATGATCCCAGTGGGCATGGGCGCAGGGATCTCGGCGGCGTTCAATGCGCCAATCGCGGCCATTACTTTTGTATTTGAAGAGCTTCTCGATAATTTCAGCAGTAAGGCGCTCGGCGGTATTTTGATCGCAGTCGTCGTCGCGGCCGTGGTAGAGCGCACATTACTCGGCGAGCACGCAGCCCTTCAAGCTGACACCACCTTCTTCCACACGTCCTGGTGGATGCTCGTTTGCTTAGTAATGGGACCGACAGCAGGACTCCTTGGACACCTATTTACACAGTCACTCCTCAAATTGCGCGGCCACTTCAAGCAATGGCAATCCATCCCCAACTGGCTCAAACCTGCCATCGGCGGGCTCAGTGTCGGCATGATGGGTGTCACCGTCTATCACTTCAGCGGCGGGCATCTGGGCGTGTTCAGCATAGGCTACACAGATCTAAACTCAGCACTCAATGGCGAGCTGGCTTGGACCGTCATCCTACTACTGCTCGTTGGAAAGCTGGTCGCCACGACAGTCTGCTACGCATCTGGCAGTAGTGGTGGTATTTTTGCTCCGGTCATCTTTATCGGCAGTATGCTAGGTGGGCTCTTTGGAGTGCTGCTCATGAACTTTGGCTACGATTCCACCGTGGCAGCGGGTGCTGCACTGTTGGGCACGGGCGCGTTCTTCGCCGCGGTGATTCGATGCCCAATGACCTCTGTCATCATCATTTTTGAAATGACGGCCAACTACTCGTTGATTTTGCCGCTGATGATTGGCAATTTCCTCGCACATTTAATTTCATCGAAGCTCAGCCCGATACCCATCTACGATGCCCTACTACTACAAGACGGCATTAGCCTGAAGAAGCTGCCAGCCTACCGTGGTGAACAGGACTGGCGCAATTTACCCGTCAGCACGATCATGACGCACGATTCGCGCACAGTGATCGGCAGTTTAAACGCACAGCAAAACTTAGAGCGCATCGCAGAATATGGACACAAACACCACGGCTATCCGGTTGTCACGGATCTAAACTCGCAAGCACTACTCGGAGTGATCACTCACCACGAACTCGAAGAGATTGTCGCCGAAGGCAACGATCAGCTAATAAGTGAATGGATTGAGGGACACAAGATCATCGAAATCTATCCAGACAACTCCATCCGCGATGCAGCCAATACATTAGTCATTAAGGATGTGCTACAGGCACCGATCGTCAGCCGCAAGGACCCAACGAAGCTACTAGGGATCGTCACCCTGCACGACATCGCCCGCCAGCAAAACGCGATTGAAGATACCTTAGACCCCTAGATCAGGCAGACCGTTCCCCTTGCGGAGCTCGAATGATCCATTCGAAATGTTTCAATATGTCATGACATTGGAATTAAACTGCATACTCCGCGCGAGTTCTGGAGCCAAGGCAGACAACTCATCGCCGTAATGATTCATAAAGCTCTGCAAATTCCGCTGGTCGATTTCGCGCGCATCTACAAACAAGCGATAGGCTAATTCCTGCAAATCATAAGAGACGTTCGACATTTCATCGATCAACAAGCGCAGATCCACTCGGGTTTGCTCGGTAAAGTGACACGTGACCGCCAACCGATCCGTCCACAAATCAAAGTCCACTGTCTCATCCACGCGCACCATCTGACTCAGCGCTGCACCAATACAAACTAAAACACGTGTGCGCCGATTACTTCGACATTTCGGTGCAACCCTCCAAAACTTACGGAAGCTCGCCACAAAATGCGGCTGCTCTAAAAAGTGACCGAAATCTGCTTCGCGTTCAGCCAGCGGCAACACACGCGCCTGCGCCGCTTGAACACGTGAGCTCTTCCAGCTCATCACCCATGACTTCAACAAGCCAAACTCGGTCGACGGCAACACCAGACCACGCATCAAACTATGCGCCTCGGCGCCTCGGCGCAATTGATCAGGTAATAAATTAAGAATACCGCACCGGAAAT
Source organism: Lentimonas sp. CC4 (assembly GCF_902728235.1). Classification (NCBI taxonomy): domain Bacteria; kingdom Pseudomonadati; phylum Verrucomicrobiota; genus Lentimonas; species Lentimonas sp. CC4. Next base: position 2,174,711 of record NZ_CACVBO010000001.1, on the reverse strand, counting down.
AGGCAACATCCCGAGGCTGCAACAAATACGCATCAATGCGGGAACGAATCGAGCGCTCTTCTTGTGCTGTCGGCGCCCCCTCCTCATACAATTCAATCGCCCAACGTTGCCTTTCACTCAGGCCATTCTCACCAGCAAGCAATGCGTGAATCTTCGACCAATGGTATTTTGCCCGCGTGCCAGTCAGCTCCCAAGTCATGCAATACGCCATGCTCACGATGAGGAACTCTCCTGAACCGGTTGATTGCACACCACTCACAATAATTAATCGGCCATAGCACGAACCTACTGCCCAAAGAAGTTGGCTACAAAATCCGCAAAATACCAATCCACGTAGTAGTCAAATCCTAGAAAATAAACCAATCCACCCAGCGCGAGCATCGGTCCAAAAGGCACCTGTGAGCCGAATGCAACCGTCTCTTCGCCCTCTTCATCCTCACCCTCATCACTACCAATCGTCTGTTTCCAACCAAAAATACGGCCAATCAACAGCAGCGGCAACAGCACGATAGAGCCGATAAATGCGCCGCCAAACATAGAAAACACCGCCCCCTGCCATCCGCAAAACGCACCGATAAAACCAACAAACTTCACATCCCCCTCCCCCATTGCTGGCTTTCGAAACACGATCTCACCGAGCACCGCGATCCAATACACCAAGCCTGCACCGACCAAGGCACCGACAATCGAACGCACGCCTGATTCAACATTCTCCATAATCGGCTGACCTTCCACACCATGCAGCGCGGGGAAACAAAAAGAAAGCACCACACCGAGCACCATGCCACCGATCGAGAACCGATCAGGGATAATCATATGATCGAAATCGATAAACGTGGAGCAGATCAAAAATGAAATAAAAACAAAGCCAATGATCGCCACAACGGGAGGGTGCATCAGCCAGCATACATAAAATAAAACCCCTGTAAGCATCTCGATCGCGGGATAACGCACACTGAATCGCTCACCACAGCAAGGAGCTCGCCCGCGTAGAATAAACCAACTCAGGATCGGAATATTGTTATACCATGCGATTGCCTGCCCGCATGCACAAGTCGACCCAGGAAACACCACCGAGCGCTCCGCAGGGATACGATAAATGCAGACGTTTAAAAAGCTGCCTGTAATCGCTCCAAAAATAAAGCTGATGGTCGCGAAAAACCAAGGGAAGTCGGCGTTGATATATGAAAAAGTCTCAATCATTACGTGGAGGTAGGTTCAAAGCGTGACAGGCGGCAGTCATCATCGCATGCGCATCGACCACACTGTGCGACCAAATTTCTAAAGAGCGGGCACCTTGATGCACCAGCATCGAAAGCCCATTGGCGATTGGAAGATTCTCTGCATGCGCCTGCACCAGTAGAGCGGTCAATGGATTATAGATCATATCATAGACCTTCCACCCGGAGGGAAGTCGGCTCACGTCGATGGGCGCAGGGTCTCCCTCCTTTAGGCCAAGCGAAGTCGCATTCACCACCACACCCTGTTCTGGCAGGTCTTCTGGAAGCTGACTAAACGCAAAAGTTTGCGCACGTTCTCCGCCGGACATACCACCAATCACATCCATCAACTCTTGCAAGCGCGAGGGTGTGCGATTGCCCACATATAATTGTGCGCACTCTTCGAGCACACACTGCACCGCAGCACCACGCGCCGCTCCGCCCGAGCCGAGTAGCATCACATTCGCCCCCTTCAGACTCACTCCGAGATCCAACTCCAACGCCTTCGAGAGTCCGTAACCATCGGTATTAAAGCCATCATAGCCCAACTCGCCCCAGACCAAAGTATTGACTGCTCCCGCCACCTCAGCATCTGGCGAGACGCCTTTAATCAAGTCCATCGCCTGCACCTTATGCGGAATCGTAAGGTTCAACCCCAAAAAGTTGCGCTGATGAAACAGCGGCAAGGCCTGAGCAAAATCCTCCGGAGCAATATCAAAACGGTAATAGGCCCAATCAACAAAGCGAGAATCCGCCTCTCTCAATTTAGCCAATGCAGCATTGTGCATCGCTGGGCTAACGGAGTGCTTAATCGGATGCCCAATGACGGCCAACGGAGTGCCGCTAAATTCGGTCGCTTCTAGATCCCTGAGGGTATAAGTTTTTTCGGTGTCCACTGCGTAAATATAAAGATAACTGTCTACGAACTAATTCTGTAATTCACATGGAGACGAGACGATTCCATCCAATCCGAAAGAAATAATTACAACACCCCCGGACCACAGACTGCCCCGTTGCCGCGCCCTATCACTTTCACTAATCGCCGCCACTCACTTCACAATCACTAATACACCCGAGCTCCATATAGCGCCGTGCCGACACGAATTTGCGTAGAACCGGCCGCAATCGCACTTTCAAGATCTCCCGTCATCCCCATAGACAATTCAGCCAAAGGTAATCCATACTGCGCTGATAACCGATCTCGCAGGTCACGCAAGCCCTCGAAAGCTGCCTTTGCCACATCTGGATTATCATCTAGCGGCGCAATCGTCATCAACCCATCGACCTGTAAATTCGCTGCCGCCAGTGCGGCTTCTAATGCACCCTCCATCTCGCCAACACAGAAGCCGTGCTTATTCGGATCCTCTCCCGTATTGCATTGTAGTAAAACTGATAGCGTTTTCCCCAACTGCTCCGCACAACGATTTAAACGATTCAGCAGCTTGAGCGAATCCACAGATTGCACCCGATCAAAGATCGCCACCGCATCCTTCGCCTTATTCGTCTGCAAATGCCCAATCAACTCCCAACGCACGTCGGCAAGATGCATCGCATATTTCTCACTAGCCTCCTGCACGCGGTTCTCTCCCACCGCTGTCAGCCCAGCACGCGCGGCATACAGCACGGCATCCACCGGATGGTTCTTCGTAACAGGCAACAACTGAACACTGCCAACATCACGCCCCGCATCCAGACACGCAGTCTCAATACGGGAGTTCACATCCCTCAAATTACCCTCAAAACTTTCAAATGAAATCATAGCCTATTAGCAAATGTGTTACTCGTAGAATTTAAAATAAGAAATGCTTTTTATGATATTGCTTTTCCATTAGATACTGTTATACCATTAAATATGCACATTGAAAACTTTAAGATTTTTTCCGACCTTGTAGAGAGCGAAAGCTTCTCGCGAGCCGCAAAGTTAAACGGAATCACACAATCTGCCGTAAGCCAACAACTACGAGCAATGGAGAAGCATTTCAATATTCTCATTGTTGATCGTAGCCAGAAGCAATTCCGCCTCACACGCGAAGGTAAAAAGCTCTTCGAATCAGCCAAAGAGATCCTCTACCTCTACGACAAGCTAAACAGCGAGTTGCAGGAGATGAAGAAGGTCATCAGCGGCACGATCCACATTTCCACCGTCTATAGTATCGGGCTGCACGAATTGCCGCCATACGTGAAAGTCTTCCTAGCGAAGTTCCCTGAGGTGAACATACGCGTGGAGTATCGCCGAGCCAACATGGTCTATGAAGATATCCTTACCAATTCGATCGACCTCGGCCTCATTGCATACCCACAAAAGCACAAACAACTGGAAGTCCTTCCGTTCCACGACGACGTGCTCGTGCTCGTCGTGAGCCCAGAACACCCGTTCGCGAAGCTCAAGAGTGTCGATATTCAAGAAGTCGCTGGTCAGAAATTCATTGGATTCGAGCCAGACATCCCGACTCGTAAAGCAACCGATATCATTTTTAAGGAAGCTGAGATCGAGAATGAGCCAGTCATGGAGTTTGATAACGTCGAAACCGTCAAACGCGCCGTCGAGATCAACGCTGGTATCGCGATCCTTCCCCAGACCACTGTGGTGCGCGAAGAAGCCCAAGGCTTGCTCAAAGTCCTCAAGTTCAAGAACAAGACTTACAAACGTCCGCTTGCACTCATTCATCGCAAGGGCCGCGTGCTCACACCAGCGATCAAAAAACTGATCGATCTCTTAACCTCGAAAGACCTCAACCGCCTCGAACAAGTCGAAGCAGAGATCGCCGACCTAGGCGACGACGCGAAATAGCGAACGCTTCAGTTCTTTATCCTAGATTCAGGAGTTAGGAGTTAGCCCTTGGTAATGAAGCGCTTGCGAGAGCATTCCCGGTCGCCTACCGAGCGCAGCGACACTTCATTATGCCCTTAGGTGCAACCGAAGGGCGAAGCCATTTGGCGAATCGAAGATTCTTCATAAAACACTGACATACAGCTCCTAACGACTCTTTTAAGGTTTATACAAAACGAATGCCCTCACAGGCATTCGTTTTTTTGTGCCCAATCTTCTACGCGAATAAAGTGCCGAAGAATTCGCGCGGTGCTTGCAGTAATTCGATCGGAACTTTTACTGCCCACTGATTGACTCCATTCAATTCAAACTATGAAGCTCTTTACTGCCTTAACTACGACTTGCACATTTGCCCTTTGCTCCTCCCTGTCGGCGCTCCCCGAAGGAATTGAACACGTTCAAACCCTGGACGAGATACAGGAATACAAACTCAGCGAGAACGGACTGCGCGTGCTCCTCATGCCCAACGAAGGTCTGCCAGTCGCTACGGTTATGGTGACCTACAACGTCGGCGCTCGCAACGAAGTGACAGGAACGACGGGAGCCACTCACATTTTAGAGCATATGATGTTTAAAGGCACGGATCGCTTTAATAGCGAGAATGGCTCCGACTACTCCAGCGTCATGGAGCGTATCGGCGCACGCTCAAACGCCACTACTTACTTCGACCGCACCAACTACTACGCCACGCTACCAAGCGAGTATGTCTCACGCGCCATCGAGCTAGAGGCCGACCGTATGCGTAACCTTCGCATCCGCGAAGAGGATCTCGCGTCGGAAATGACCGTCGTGCGCAACGAGTATGAACGCGGCGAAAACAATCCAGTCAGCACCTTAATCAAAGAGGTCTATGCTGCAGCATTCGTCGCCCATCCCTATTCGCACCCGACAATCGGCTGGCGCTCAGACATCGAGAACACTTCCCCAGAGAAGCTGCGCGCGTTTTATAACGACTTCTACTGGCCGGAAAACGCGGTGCTCACCGTGATCGGCGGCTTCGACATGGATGCCACTCTCGAATCCGTCAAAGAATTCTACGGCGCCGTGCCGACAGCGCCCAACCCAATACCCACCGTTGAAACCACCGAACCCAAGCAACTCGGCCCGCGCCGTTTAATAATCGAACGCACAGGTCAGGTCGGCGTCGTCATGACTGGCTTTAAAGCCCCCGAAGGTGCCAACACTGACTGGGCAGCACTCACGCTGATCGAGCAAATACTCGGTGCTGATAAGACTGGGCGCCTCTACCGCGCACTCGAAGACCAGGGCAAAGCCAGCGCGACGTTCACCTACGCGCCACAACTTCGCGACCCCGGCCTCTTCATACTCGCAGCCTTCCTCACCCCCGAGGCGACTCACGAAGAAACCGAATCCATCATACTCGACGAAATTAAAAAACTCATCAGCGGCGGCGTGACAGAAGACGAGCTCGCACGTGCCAAGGCCGTCATCCAAGCCAACACGGTTTATGGACGCGACGGCCCCTACGCTATCGCCGACCAGATCAATGAAGCCATCGCCATGGGCGACTGGACGACTTACGTCAACCTGCCCAAAGCGATACAGAAAGTTACCACCGCTGACATTCAACGCGTCGCCGCAAAATACTTCATCCGCAACAACAGCACAACTGGCTGGTTCGTTCCGCAAAATTCAAGCACCGTCGCACAACTCACAAACCACGCTCACCACGGCCCGCGCTACTTCCGCGATCCCGCCATTTACGGCCCACTACACAACTCAGCAGAAGCGGTGGCAACAGCTGCCGGAGTCACTACAACTGCTCCACTCGTCGATTTCTCTAGCCATATGCAACGCGCCACCGTCGGCGGCATCGAACTGATTGCAATCGATATGCCGATCAAAGACGTCGTCTCTTTCGTGGGCAGCTTTGCCGCAGGCGAAACACTCAGTCCTACCGATGCGCCCGCACTCGCAGGCCTCACGGCTGCCATGCTCGACAAAGGCACCAAGCGCAACGATCGCTTCGCCATCGCCGAACGCCTCGATAACCTAGGAGCAAACATCAGCTTCAACGCCAGCGCACACAGCCTCGAATTCTCTGGTAAATTTCTACGTGCAGACGCCGGTGCAATCATGGGGCTACTCGCCGAGCAACTTCGCGAACCAGCATTCGATGCCGAAGTCCTCGAAACCTTGAAAAGTCGCCAAACCGCAGGCTACCTCCAAGCCATCGACAACCCCGATTACAGAGCCGACGCTCAAATCGCCCGCCTCCTTTACCCGAAAGGCCACCCGAACTACACAGATGAGATCGAAGTGCTCCTCGAAGACCTAAAAAGCACGACGATCGAAGACATCGCACAATTCCACGCCGATCACTACGGCCCACAATCCATGCGCCTCGTCTTCGCTGGCGACATTGACTTCGAGCAACTCACAGCTGCAGTCGAATTTGCCTTCGACGGCTGGACCGGCGGCGTAGACTACCCTACCAAGCAGCCCGACCAACTCGAAAACAGCCAACAATCTGAACATATCTACATCACAGATAAGACGAGTGTCGCAGTGCGTTATGCACAAAACACCGGCCTGCAGCGCACCGATGACGATTATATCCCGTTCATGCTCGGCAACTACATCCTCGGCGGCAGCTTCAATTCCCGCCTCATGCAAGAAGTGCGCAAGAAGCAAGGCCTCACCTACAGCATCCACTCCACCCACTCGGGCGACATTCTGACTCCCGGCAACTGGGGCCTAAGCGCAAGCTTCTCGCCAGCGCTCCTTGATCAAGGCCTCGAAGCCACCGAATCCGTCCTCACCGACTGGTATGAGCAAGGTATCAACGAAGATGAAGCGCACAGAGCCATCGAAACGCTCTCTGGCTCCTACCTCGTAGGCCTCTCTACCACTGGTAGAGTCGCAGGCCAAGTGCTCAGCTTCATGCAACGCGGACTCCCTGCAGAATACATCGACGAATACCCAAAGCGCCTACAATCCGTCACCGCGAAGCAGGTGAACTCCACGATTCGCAAACACCTAAATCCCGAGCTCAACAAACTCGTGATCGCAGGCTCACTCGAAGAGCCGCGAACCGAAGAACCCACCACCATACTAGAGCAACAATCACTCTCCGTGCGACTCGACGCACCCGACGCAGGGTGGGGCATCGAAATCGAGAAAGTCTATCGCACCAACGAAAGCCTCATCGTTATCAGCCAACTGCAACACAATGGCGATATGGCCGCAGCCGTCATCAGCACCGTATCCGATGCCGTCAGTATTCCCGTAAGCGATGATGATACGCTGACAGTGCGCCACTATATCCTAGGCAAGACGTGGGACTGGGGAGCGACACCCAATTACACCTTCATCGAATCGATGGACGCCTTTGGCAGATCCCTCGATGAAGCCGAACTGATCTACGAAAAGTAAGTTCACGCACTTTTCGATTGCCCGACACCAAAATTCTCCGCCTGATAGCACGCTCTTAACTTCTCTCAAGTCTCAGCTTTCAAATCTCAAGTCTCACTTCCTTACCATGCCTAAGATCGATATCGAAACCCTCAAATTCATCCTTCAACGTAATGAGCCCGACATCCGCAAGATCGCCGGCATCATGCAAGAAATTGAGCTCGAACTCAAAGCTGAAGAAGAAGAAAAGGCACTTCGCCCACCACCAGTGAAGAAGCAAAACGTCATCATGATCTCCGATCCCGATGGCATCTATAAGGAAAAAGACATCGTCGGCTGGATCGCTCAAATCCCTGAAGATGACGACCTCGCCACCTCACCAGGGCGCATCCACAGCGCGGCACACGAATTTAACACCACGCCCAAAGGTATCCGCATGCCTGTCGAAACCGTCGGCGAAGCCTGCGAAGTCATCCCTGCAAAATTCTTTAAAGAGCAGAATATCTGGGTCAAATCCAAGACCCCACTCCTCGTGCTACCAGTCGAGAATAAGATTCCGACCGACAACGCAGAGTAATTCACCCATAACTCATACAAAACCATGAAAACCTCCAAACTTGCCCAACTCGCATTTGCGCTCTCGCTCGTCACCACACCATTCATCGCCACGCAGACAGCAGAAGCTCACTGCGAGGTGCCCTGCGGCATCTACAACGACGGCGCACGCGTCGAAAGCATGCTCGAAGACGCAGCCACCATCGCCAAAGCCACCAAGATGATGGCCGAACTAGAAGGCAAAACAGACGCACAATCCATTAATCAAATGACACGCTGGGTTGCCAATAAAGAGGAACACGCTCAAAAGATCATCGACACCATCAGCAACTACTTCCTCACACAACGCGTCAAAGCGGACCAAGAGGATTACAAAGAGCGCCTCGTCAAGCACCACACCGTCATCGTCAACGCGATGAAGGCCAAGCAGAATGCGGACAGCAAATATGCCACCGCACTTGCAGAAAGCATCGAAGCACTGACCGCTTACTACCCAGTGCATCGACACTAGCTACGTAAACACAAACCTTTCGCAATCAGAGCCTCATGTTGATACAACATGGGGCTCTTTCGTTTGCCCACCGTTCTGCAACAAAAGCGCTACGCTTCGCGCACCAGCACCTTTGCCGCGGCGCCTAACCCCAGCGTCAGGCCTTCGCCTGTTTCAGTCACAGTCAAACGCACCGATTCCGCACTCATGCTGCGCTCGACGACTTGCAACTCGATGCCGAGATTTAAGCCCGCACGCGCAATGTATTGTAAAAAGTCAGGGTCTTGATCAGTGATACGCGCCACTGAAAGTGGCATATCCAACGGACAAGCCACCAAGCTCTCCGAACTCCCGTGCAATAGCTCACCTTCTGCCGATGGGATCGGATCACCATGCGGATCTTCGGTGGGGTGGCCTAATTTTTTATCAATTCGCTCAAGTAACAGATCCGAGACCACGTGCTCCAAGCACTCCGCCTCTTCATGCACTTCAGACCAGTCGAAGCCTAGCACTTCAACTAAAAATTGCTCAATCAAGCGATGTCGGCGCAATACATGCAGCGCCAACCTACGGCCATGCTCCGTTAAATGCACCCCCACCCGCGGCTCATAATCAACGAGGCCAGCATCCGCCAAGGCCTTCACCATCGTCGTCGCCGTGCCAGCTACCACACCGAGCGCTTCAGCCACATGGCCCATCGATACCTGATCCTTCCCCGATTTCTCAGAAACCAAGTAAATGTGCTTTATATAATCTTCTACCGTAGAACTAGCCATGACGCGCACACGATCACTTCAAGTGCCCACAACGCCAAGATCATTTTTTAAAGAACTCCAGGCCACTTGAGTTTCAGCCACAAAAAAGCACAAAGAAGCACGAAAAACTAAACAGCAGAAATTTTTGTGTATTTTTGCGCCTCTTTGTGGCCATAAAATACTCATGGATAGAACCTCATCCGATTCAACTTTTGCTAATATGCGATGGCATTGGAAGTGCCCACAACCCAAGATCATTTTTTAAAGAACTCCAGGCCACTTGAGTTTCAGCCACAAAAAGGCACAAAGAAGCACGAAAAACTAAACAGCAGAAATTTTTGTGTATTTTTGCGCCTCTTTGTGGCCATAAAATACTCATGGATAGAACCTCATCCGATTCAACTTTTGCTAATATGCGATGGCATTGGCGTTCAGTCACCCACACACGACTCTGAATCCTAATCCAAGACTCGACCCAAAGAAGATTAAGAGTATGAGTAAGATTACGATTAAGGCTCTCCCCCTCCCCACTTTCCACTCCTCACTCTCCACTTCGTAAAATGTCCGCATTCCTCAAAGCATTTGCTCTCAACACATGGGAGATGGTCGCCGAAATGGCGCCCTACCTGATCTTCGGCTTCGCCATCGCGGGGCTCCTGCACATTTTAATTCGCAAGGAGCAAGTGCAACGCCTCCTCGGCAAGCCCGGACTCAGCTCCGTCCTCAAGTCCTGCGCGATCGGCGTGCCGATGCCGCTGTGTTCCTGCTCCGTCATTCCCGTCGCCGCCTCCCTACGAAAGAGTGGCGCTAGCCGCGGCGCCACCGCCGCCTTCCTCAGCTCCACCCCACAAACCGGAGTCGATAGCATCCTAGCCACCTATGCCCTCATGGGCGGCCTCTTCACCGCAGTGCGCGTCGCAGTGGCCTTTGTCAGCGGCATCGTCACTGGCTTTCTAATCGAGCTCTTCTGCAAAGAGAAAGTGGAAGACACCACTCCAAGCCCAAACCTTTCTCCATCCACAATCAATCTCAGTCCGAACCTCAGCCTTAATCCTAATCTTACTCTTAACCCTAATCAGTCCCTGACTCCTCCGTCCGCAGCCCCCACACCGAGTAAGATTACGAGTATGAGCATGATTAAGACAGAAAAGCCTCAAGTCTCAGGCCTCCAACCTCAGGTCTCCCCCCTCAAGTCTCCCCCCTCAGGTCTCCCCAAGCGGAGCCTAAGCGCCGCTCTCCGCTACGGCTTCATCAACCTCCCAGCCGACCTGGCCGTCGCCCTACTCGTCGGCCTCGGACTCGCAGGACTCATCACCACACTCCTCCCAGCCGACCTCATCAGCGGCTCCTTTAGCACTGGCCCACTCGCCTTCTTGCTCGCCACTGTGATCAGCCTGCCACTCTACATCTGCGCCACCGCTTCCATCCCGATGGCCTATGCCCTGATGGCCGCGGGGCTCTCACCCGGCGCTGCCCTCATCTTTCTAATCACCGGTCCCGCGACCAACACCACGACGGTTGTCACCATCTGGAAACTTATTGGGCGCAAAGCCACACTCATCTACCTAGGCTGCCTCACAGTGATTGCATGGCTCGCAGGCTGGCTGCTCAATAGCAGTCTCACTTCAAGTGCAATGGAGCACGCCGCACACGACCACGCAGACATGCAACCCGCACTCTGGCAACACGCCAGCGGCGTTGCCTTGATTGTGATTTTATTCGTCTCACTCTACACCATGCGCCAACCGAAGCAGGCCACGAAATCCTGCTGCTGCGCGAATTAGAGAATACCGCGATAGACTGACCAACTACCGATGCCACGCACACTGAGAGGGGAACTACGACCTGCAGCACCAGTCCAACGCATGTTTTCAACCGTTAATGGACGTTCATAAACGTAAATCACATACGGCATAGTAAAAACAAACAGAGCCAGTGAACAATGTATTGATGCCCAGAGCAGGCATTCAATCGTAGGTGGCATCCTTCAGGTGGTCACCGCCTTGGTAAGGAGACACCCCATCGCCATGTCGGTCGAGCACCTAAAGGAACTCGACTACGCCCTCAGTGAACTCTGCGGTTTAAAAAATGCGATCTATCGTTTGGATCCGCCATCGTGGTTAAGCGCACATTAAGCGGGCAACAAACGATAAAGAATAAGCGACTTTAAGAGTCGCAAAACATTCCCTTTTCAGTCTCCCAAACCCATTAAATAGCATTGCACATCACAGATGCAGGCAGTTCATTGACTTACCATAATTAACCTACGTCACTCTTTCAACGCGAGCTTACATCCCACCTTCCAGCATATGAAACATCCTATAGCATTCATTCTCATCGCAGCTGCGGCACTACTCTCAGGCTGCAATGAAAGTGAGGAAGTCACTCAAGCAGAATGGCCCTCATACTGGTTCTGGGCCCCTGCTCCAGCTCACGACACTTGGCCAGCGAAATATGCCCCCTACCCAAAATATAAAACTGAAAGCACATGGACCAAAGACAGTTTCAAACGATTTCTAGATATATCTGATATAAAGGTTAATTTTGAGCCATATGACTCATCCACTCACTTCCTCACCGTTCAAGTGATGATCTATGACAAGGAGCAGGAGAAAGAGATGCAAGTCTGTAGCCTATCTCATCAGAACACTCGTAACGCTGAGGACGGGATCTATCTTTATATCGCGATCGCCCCTGAAGAGTTCGGTAAGAATGCCCTCTTTGACTCACCACGTTGGAAACTATATATAGAATCCGGCGTGCCAAGGAGCGGTCTATACGAAATCAGAGAACTCATCCCCAATCTCTCTGCGGATGCAGAGAAAGGCTCAAGCATTACATTTCATCTTCAAAGAAAGGACAACAAGGAGGGCACGCCATACATCGCCTTCGCCGACACTAGTAACTATGAGATAAGGATTTATTCTCATTTAGTGGAGATCGAAACGCAGGACTAAGCAAGCCGATCGCATGCAGTTTGGGTCAAGTGGCAGGAGCTTAAGGGCTGAAGGCCGCCATTGGCGGCTGTCCAATTTTCCATATTTTTATAGCAATTACCCGCGTCGACAATTGCGACACTCACCCATCTAACCAAGGAATCTACAACCTCTGGCTTGGCAACAAGTGCCTGAGGACAACTCCTAGATGTGCGGGATAGAGTCTCCCAACACCAGCCTTTGAGCGAATTCCCGAATCCCTACTTCGCATCCACCGGAACGAGCCCCGACCATTTATAGAGTTCGATTTGAAGCTCTACTTCGGAGCCTCCCCCCGCCTTAGCTGAAGGCGCATACCCACTCACAAATTTACCAGAACGCGAACCGATCTCAAACGTTCCCTCCGGTAAATTATCAAACTCGAACCGCCCCTGCGCATCCGTGTTCTCGCAATCAAACCATGTGGGATAGGCACCTTCGACATATTCTGCACGTGTTGCATACACTTCAGCTCCCGGAATGACTCGGCCAGTCGACGCTTCGCGCACCACTCCGACGATCCGATAGCCTTGTTTCAACGGAAACACTTGCTCACGCTTTCTAGACTTAATTTTAAGTCGGCTAGGCTGATGCCCCAGAACCGAATCCACCATCAAATAGTAGGAGCCATCTACATCAAAGTTGAGCCCCTCGATCTGAAAACGTCCCTCAGCATCAGTCATCGGCCCATCTCTAGAAAACCCATGTCCTGCATCAGGTTGAAACGAAAATCGAGTTTTCTGATATGCCACAGGACGACCCTCTGAATCTAGGATACGCCCAGCAATCGTCTCACCGACAGGCAGCACACAATCGAACTGATGCAGCGGCTGTTCTTCGGTAACCTCAATAAGTTCCGACAATACATGTGTATAATTACGATTCACACAAATAACATACACTCCACCAACTGGCAACGGCGTCGCCAAATAGCGATCACTTAGATCATGGCTCAAGCTAGAGTTTTTCACTTCCACACGTAGCGAACGATCCCTCATGGTGTTTCCTTCGACATCAGCCACAAACACAGAGATGTGAGCACCCCGCGCAGGGCTACCATCGACTTCATGCACATTTCCCATGATCGCACCCGCAGGCTCTGCATCGACTTCAATTTCAAAGACTGAACCATCCTCATTGAAAAGAACCTCATCACGAAGACTGCCAGTGGGACGCTGAATCCAATATCCCGTCAACCCTTCTGGTAATAGCTCCACGCGATTCGGAGCAGGCACCGAAAACGTTGAGACTCCATCCAGCACATCGACTCGCTTGCGCACTAATTGTCTCACTGCGGCCGAGCCCTCAGCATACTTCAGATGCTGCGCAATCATTGAACCATTCACAGGAGGCTGCCCATCCGGCACATTGAATCGAACACGGACCTGCTGAAGCCCCGATTTACTTCTAGCACTCAATGGCGTCAAATCGATCAGAACGACATCGTCCTCATCCTGTAAATCCGCCCATGTATACTCAAAATCAGCATCATTGACCCGCACTCGGATCTCGGACTGATAGCGTGGCAAATATGAAAATCGAGCAATACCATCGACGACTGTAACTTGTTGCACCTCACCGAACGGAGTATACCCACCATCGTCATCAATCTTCAAAGTTGGAGCGATATTCACTTTGATCGTCTCCCCCTCACCTAGCCATTCTGCAGGCACGCCCCTTAATTCAAAACTAAAGGGCTTCACTGACAACATAGGCAAGTCATACGATTGCCCAGCAGTCACTGGCCCAAGCACGGCACCTGCATAACCGTAGATCTCTGCCACATAATAATAGTGAGTATCACTACGCAAACCATCCAACACGACGACTCCCTGACTGTTACTCGGTGCAACTGACGGTGGTGAACCATATGTATGAACGCCCTCAGAGCTCCTCCTGCCTTTCAAACCGATTTCAGCGCCCGCAATTGGCTCGCCTGTCACTTGATCAACAACTCGGATCTCTGTCGGCTCAGTGCGTGACAAACGCAACTCCACCATTTCATCCTCAGCAAGCGTCACACCTTTAAAAACCCCTTGCTCATACCCCGCCGACGAGGTTTTCAAGTTCACAGGATAGTGCGCAAGATGCTCAAAGTTCGCGATACCGTCTGCACCTGACAATCCATCAAAACGAATATTTTGCCCTGGGCCTAAGTCGTAACTCCCCTGGACCTTCACACTTTCAAGCACCTCACCCTCCTCATCGACAAAACGCACTTTAGCTCGATCACCTTCACTTAATTCAAGCACCACACCGTCAACATCTTCCTCAATGTAACCAAAATCATGATACACGGGAGCCACACCGTCAGCCTTTGCCATTAACTGTGACTCCCCATTCCCTACGGTAAAATCAAAATGCCCAGACCTATCAGTTCGACCAGAGATATGAGACTGCCCACTGCTCGTTTGAGAATACCTATAAAAGGTAATCCGCTCATCAGGCACCACGCCGCCAGGCAGAAGAAATTGCCCACGAACCGTAAACTTCGGATCCGAGGCCGAGCTCGCACGATAACGATAGTCCGGATAAACAGCCTGCAGCTCAGCGATCTCCGCAATACGCTCTTCGGGCGTCATCAACTGCACCGCAACGGTCGCTGTCAGTTGAAAAAGTCCAATGCCAACAAGACTCAGCGTAATCAGCCCCGCTACCACAGGCAGTCGCAGGTGCAGATCCGGAGTCGATGCCGGCTGCAGTAAACGCTTCACTCGGCTCAGCAACGAGGCCGACCGACCATCCCCTGCAAATGCAGGTGCAAGCTCAAGCCCTACCGGCACATGCCCTTCGGCCGCATCGACTAGGGTGCGTATATAAGTCAGCTTTTGCCCAGTCACCTCCACCGCAATGGCATCGCAACATGCTTCACGCTCCGCCCGCACCTGCCCACTGATCCACCATAGACATGGATTGAAAAAGAGCAGCGCCTCCGCAATCAACTGAAAGAAATTGACGACGTGATCGTAGCGTCGAATGTGCGCTAACTCGTGCGCAATGATTGCTTCCAATTGCTCGGGGCTCAACGCGGTCAACTGACTCAGCGGCAGTAACACCACAGGCTTCAACAATCCACACACGGCCGCAACCGGCACCTGCGCACTCGATAAAATCGGCACCAAGCGCCGCATCCCGACCTTCTTAAATACCCGCAAGAAAGGCTCGGTCGAAATCGGCTCCGCACTCCGCTTCAAGCGCCGCGCTCCACTCACCGCAGCAATCACCCGCACAATCCCAATCACCGATCCAATCAACCACAGCGAAAAACAAATCTGCCGCCAGCCCCATTCAGAGGAAACACCAACCGACGTAGCAGCCTCTGGCGCTAAAGTCTGGCTCACTCGCGACTCTGGTATGACTGCCATAGAAGCGTCCAAAACTTCGATCGGCTCCAAAGCCTGAACCGAAGCAACCAACCCATCTAACTGTTGCTCAGCCCGGTGCTGCACTACCGAAAGACTCATTGGAACCGCAGCACAGGCGAGCCCGAAAGCCACCAAGCTAATGCCATAGCGCACATCCGTTCGCCTGCCAGGCAAACATCGTAGCACAACAAAAAGCAGCACTGCAATGACAGCCCCCTGCCAGAGATGGTGCAACAATGCCTCGACAATCACGTCGACAGAAAGCTCAGCAAACCAATCCATTATTGATTCGCCTCGTCGTTCTGATTCGACTCATGCGCTTCCAGCAATTTACGAATCTCGGCCAGTTCACCCGCATCCACAGAGTCGGCCTGTAGCAATTGCTGCATCACCGCGCTCGGCTTTCCTCCGAATACTTGACTAATCAAGCGCTGCATCAACGGCGTCGCCACCACATCACGCTCCACCGCTGGCAACCAATGATCCGCACTACCCGTCGCAGGCCGCTCACGCCGCAGAAAGCCCTTCTTTTCCATGACCTGCATGACAGAGAGCACACTCGTATAGGCACGCGCTTTACCATCTGTTAGACGCTCGCGCACTTCACGCACGGTCAACGGAGCCGTCTCCCAAAGGATACTGAGTATGTGTAGTTCGAAGTCTGAAGGCTTTTTCTTGATCATCGCGCGTGCTAATTTAAAGGACTACTGTATTTACAGTAGATATGCCTACTGTAACTACAGTAGTGCGCAAGAAAAAATTCAGCTACGCGCTTGATTCAAGCTCTTCATAAGGCGTTCCATTCATTTTCAAGCAGAGCGGTGATAATAATTTGCACTCACGAAAACAGCCTCACAACTTGGCGGCTTGGAATTGATACAGGCACAGATTGAATACTTCGCAGGCGTATGGACGCCCCTCGCGCTCGTGGGCATTTTCCTCGTCAGCTCATTGCTGATCATCTGGCGTCTAGAAAAAATGACGCATCGCGGCGTTGAAGGCACCGTGCTGGGCACGCTTTTCATGCCTTACTTTTCAGGACTAGGCAATTTGGTGTTCATCGCCGTCGTGCTGAAAAACAAAGGCCCTGCAGAAGAAGTTGCGATCAACTGTTGGACGAATAACATCACCAACCTGTGCCTGCTACTTGCTGTGCCGGCACTGATCTGGGGACTGCAACTCGGCTCCCAATCCAAAGCTAAAAAGGCTCAGCGCGATTCGAAGCTTCACCGCCTGTCGCTCGCACTGACCCTAGTAGCGATGCTGTTCTTCAGCCTCATGGTTTGGGTGCTCGGCCAAGACGGCACGATTGATCGCTTCGACGGCTTCGCACTCGTCGGCCTCTTCCTCTTTTGGCAATGCTTCCACGTCTATGAAGTGCTCAAAGAAAACACCCGCAGCGGCAGCTCATGGCACCCTGCGATCATCATTGACCTAGTCCTAATCCTGATTGGCAGCGTGCTCACATTGGTATCCGTCGACGGTATCGTCACTGCGATCATGAACAGCGAGAGCGGATTTTTCAGCGCGAACCAACTCGGCCTACTAACGGGCTGGTTGATGGTGCTGCCCAATGCCGTGCTCGCTTTTTACTACGCCTACAAACGTAAAGCCGATGTCGTTTACAGCTCACAAGTCGGTGACGGACATATCTGCATTCCGCTTTGCATTGGCCTCTATGCCATCTTCCAGCCGATGCCGCTACCCGACATGTTTGATATCGGCCTGCTCTTGATCGCAGGCGCCGCACTACTACACCTCGCCTGTATTGTAATTTTTCGCCGCCTTCCCAAACTCATCGCAGTCGTGATGGTCGGTGCCTACGGCTACAGCCTCTATTGGCAATTTGCGGGTTGATCGCAGAACCTTTGATTTGTGATTGAGTCTCCTGCCTCGGGCACATTCACTCGGCAAATGACGACTCTCGGGACTCCTTTTACATCGACAGCAAAAAAAGTGCTACTCTGTGGCTCAGGCGAACTGGGCAAAGAAGTCGCCATCGAACTCCAGCGCTACGGCGTCGAAGTGATCGCCGTGGATGCCTATGCCGACGCACCAGCCATGCAAGTCGCAGACCGCTCCCACATCGTCTCGATGCTCGACGGTGCGGCGCTGCGTGCCGTGATTGAGCTCGAAAAGCCCGACCTCGTCGTGCCGGAAGTCGAGGCAATCGCCACCGACACACTGGCCGAACTCGAGCGCGAAGGAGCCGTCACCGTCATCCCGACCGCACGCGCCACACAGTTGACAATGAACCGCGAAGGCATTCGTCGCCTCGCAGCTGAAGAACTCGGCCATCTCACCTCTCCCTATCAGTTTGCCGACGCCTTCGAAGACTTCCGCGCCGCAATCGACTCGATCGGTATGCCCTGCGTGATCAAGCCGATCATGAGTTCTTCGGGTAAAGGACAGAGCGTCGTTAAAACCGAGGCCGACATCCAAGCCTCTTGGGACTACGCGCAAGAAGGTGGCCGTGCCGGCAAGGGCAAAGTCATCGTCGAAGGCTTTGTCGAATTCGACTACGAAATTACTCTCCTCACCGTGCGCCATGTTGGTGGCACCAGTTTCTGTGCCCCCATCGGGCACATTCAAGTCGACGGCGACTACCGCGAGTCTTGGCAGCCACAAGCCATGAGCGATGCGGCACTCAAGAGTGCGCAGCAAATGGCCGAATCCGTCACCGCCAGCCTAGGGGGCTACGGCCTGTTCGGCGTCGAGCTTTTCGTCAAAGGCGACACCGTAATCTTCAGCGAAGTGTCTCCACGCCCACACGACACTGGCATGGTCACCATGATCTCACAGGATCTTCCGCAATTCTCGCTGCACGCCCGCGCCATCCTCGGCCTGCCGATCCCGACGATCCGTCAGTTTGGCCCGAGCGCCTCTTCCGTGATTTTAGTCGAAGGCACGTCCAAACAAGTTAGCTTCGGCAACTTGGGACAAGCCCTCAGCGAGCCCGACACGCAGCTACGCCTCTTTGGCAAACCTGAAGTGAACGGCAAGCGCCGCATGGGGGTCGCCCTAGCACGCGCAGAAACAATTGAAGCGGCACGTGAAAAAGCCTGCCGCGCGTCGAGTGCGGTGGACGTGCAGTTGTAGCCATGCAACTCCACACGCTGCAGGCCGCATCACGCTCGCCCTCCGCGAGTCGATTTCGGCACTCGCCGACCAGCAGCATTTTATTCGCGCTCATCCTACTCACCATCACTGGTGCGATCGTATGCTGGCATGTGATGGGCGATCTACCGCGCATCATCATGCTCTTCTCAGCCGGAAGCTGTGCGCTGATCAGCCTGTTTGCGCTCTCCACAGTCAAACATGCACTCCGCGCAACGAACTGGATCCTTACAGTCGATCCCCAACAGGTGCAGATCAAGTTCCGCTCGTATCTCAACGCAACTTCCCACAAGAGGATCCACAAGTCGCCGAACTCAAACTGACAGAGATCGAATCCGCAAACATCACCAAGCAAACACTGAAAGCCCCCGGCGCTGACAACGCCACGACTACGTCTTTCCACACCTTTTTAGATCTGCACACCCCAAGCACAGATCTCCAACCACTCAAAGCGCAGCTCAAATATGAGCGAACCTGCAAAGCTCCCAAAACAGGGCGACTCGTCACAAGCAGCAGCAAATATCAGCACTACCCGGTATCCATCGTCGGCGAACATACGGTTCGCATCGCATGGCGCTCGCCCAGTGACCGCATTACGCCCAACATCAAGACGGCACTCAAAGCATTCAGCCGCCAAGGCATCCGGATCGATCCCTTACAAAAGGAGACACACGATCTCACCAAGACGGCCAGTGAGCAAACTGCTCAAGACGATCAGATCCTACAGCTCGCCGAACACGGTAATATGCTAGCCGCGATCAAACTCACTCGAAAAAGTTACGGCATGCGTTTAACCGAAGCTAAGGCCTTCGTCGAAGATCTGCTGCAGTAGCCTACGCTACAAAACAAACAATCTAGCCTAAATTGAATCCCGATTGACTTATACGAAAAACCGTATAATTTGCAATTTTAATGATTCTAAGCTTTGCCGATAAAGAAACAGAAAAAGTCTTTCGCGCGATGCATTCAGCAAAGCTACCATCGGACATCCAACGCCGCGCCCACAATAAACTCATCACTCTATACGCCAGCACTGCACTCGATGCACTCCGTATCCCGCCAAGCAATCACCTCGAAGCACTAAAAGGAAACCGCATAGAACAACACAGCATCCGCATTAACAAACAGTGGCGCATCTGCTTTCGATGGGACAACGGTAACGTTCATGACGTCGAGATCACTGACTACCACTAAAACACACTCTGCTATGAAACCCAATAAGCTCTACGAAATCGCTCCCCCAGGCCGCATTTTACGAGAAGAATTCCTCGAAGATTCTGGTATCACTCAGACTGCGCTCGCCAAAGCCCTGGGTCTCACTCAACCACGCGTCAATGAACTCCTACAAGGTCGACGACGCCTAACCGCAGACGACGCCCTCCGCCTCGGACGTTTCTTCGGAACCGACGCTCAGTTCTGGATGAACTTACAATCCGCCTACGACCTCCTCACCGCTGAGCGAATCATCGGCAAAAAAATCGAGCGCGAAGTCATGCCCATGGCATCGTGAAGCTCCACCTCATACTCCTAATCTCTTTCGATTTGGATTAAGATTAGGAGTAAGAGTATGATTAAGACTGCACCAACACTACGGCAGCCACGGATACTTCTTAAACTCGGGCTCGCGCTTTTCGTTCCAGGCCTTGCGGCCTTCTTCGCCTTCTTCGGTCATGTAGTAAAGTAAGGTCGCATTGCCCGCGAGCTCCTGCAGGCCTTGTTGTCCATCGACATCGGCATTGAACGCAGACTTCAAGCAACGAATCGACAACGGACTGTGCTGTAGCACATCATTCGCCCATGCAATACCTTCGGCTTCGAGTTGCTCATACGGCACGACCTTATTAACGAGCCCCATATCCATCGCTTCCTGCGCGTTGTATTGACGGCACAGATACCAAATCTCACGCGCCTTCTTCTGCCCGACAATACGTGCCAAATAACTAGAGCCGAAACCACCATCAAAGCTACCGACCTTCGGACCTGTTTGACCGAACACCGCGTTGTCCGCAGCAATCGTCAGGTCGCAGACGACATGCAGCACATGACCACCACCAATCGCGTAGCCTGCGACGAGCGCGATCACCACCTTCGGCATCGAGCGAATGAGCTTTTGCAATTCGAGCACGTTCAAGCGCGGCACACCGTCTTTACCGATATAGCCGCCCTTCTTATGACCGCGGATCTTTTGATCGCCGCCGGCACAGAAAGCAAACTTACCATCTGTCTGCGGATTGAAGCCTGTCAGTAAAACGACCCCGATCGTTGTATCTTCACGCGCATCCGTGAAGGCCTCGATCATCTCGGATACCGTATCCGGTGTGAATGCGTTACGACGATGTGGACGATTAATCGTCACTTTCGCAATGCCATCGCACTTTTCGTAAATAATCTCTTCAAACTCGCGGGCTTTTTTCCAATTCATGGCGATAAGATAGGACGCCTTTTATACGAAAAGCAACGCCACTGTTCGAGAACGTAGGAGTCGTGCTTGCGCGAACCGCGAAGGCAGGAGACGTTGCAGAAATTCGTCACCTCAAGGCCTTTGCGCGGGCTTCACAAGTAAAGCCCCTACAATTACAATTAATAAACGAAGCTCGCTGACGACGCATCGCCGAAGTCTGGCACATGCAGCGCGCTGATTTTCTTCGTTTCAGTATCCAAGAGCATCAAACGTGTGCGTCCACTCTGACGCTGCGTAAATACCAAGTGGCGACCGTCATTCAACCAAGTCGGCTCAACTGCCGATTCCGTGACAGTCGTTACAATATCACTCTTCTGTTGCTCACTATCATAGACCGCAATCTGAAAGCCTCCACTCACTGCTGCGGTGAACGCGATCAAATTTTCTTTCACTGGATTCCATGCAGGCTCTGAGCAATAGCTGCTTACATTCGTAGGAATACGGCGCATCGGACCACCATTGACTGGCACTTCATAAATCTGCGGCTTACCACGTGCATCCGAAGTGAAGGCCAAGCGGCGACCATCGGGCGACCATGTTGGCGAAGTTTCGAGGCTCTTATTAGTGGTCAAACGACGCGGCTTCTTGCCGACTGATTCAGCCATAAAAATCTCAGCGCTACCGGAGCTAGAGAGCGACATCGCAATACTACGGCCATTCGGGCTATACGCCCCGCCGGTATTTGTGCCCTGATAGGTTGCGACAGGTTTCTTAAGCCCACTGTTCAGGTCGATCATGTAAATATCAGGAAAACCAGACTTATAATAAGTCGTGTAAAGTAGCTTTGTGCCGTCTGGCGACCAACTCGGCCCCGTCACCAATGCGCGGTCTGCCGTCAACGGGCGCACGCGATTAAACAACAAATCCGCAGTATAAACCTCTGACACTCCGCGCTGCTTGCCAACAAATGCCAACTTACCCGCAAAAAAGCCCTTCGTATGCAAGGTCGCCTCAACCGCCATATCACAGGCACGCAACACCGCATTTTGCAGATCACGCCCTAGCACGGTGCGGCGCAGTTGCTCCTGACCACCGGAGCTAATCGACAACGTGACCGACGAGCCACTCGCACGCTCGATGTTAAACACATAGGCCGACTTCGAAGGCGTCGTCACCACACAACCACCATGCAAACCAAAGGCACGACGCGCTAACTTTGCAATCGACGCATCTGTGCTATCCACCGCAATGGGCCTAACCCCCTCTCGCTTCCAAACTACATCACCAATATCCATAGGCTGCTGCGCCGAAACGATCGGCAGCAACGAAAACGAAGTAACTAGAAGTAAAAGGCAGTGTAAAAAGCGCATGGCAAAGAAATAGTGCCAGCCTTGCGAAAACCGCAAACGCAAATCCACGAAGTGAATAACTTTCCAGTTTTTCGCAATAAATCGTCCGATTCGTGTTGAGTCAGCGCCAGAGAGTTCCAATCTGCTTCCTTCCTTCAACCAATACTTACAGTGGATACAGAAAGCATCAAAGCAGCTCTCAAAACGGTCAAATTCCCAGGATTTAGCCGCGACATCATCTCCTTCGGCCTCGTCAGAGAAGTCGAACTGACAGACGGCGAGGTCCTCATCGGCGTCGAAATCACAACCGGGGATGCGAAAATCCCCGAGCAAATCGCTGCTGACATCAAGTCCACCGTCGGCGCACTCGAAGGCATCAAGGACGTCAAAGTCCGTATGGAAATTTCGCAGCCGAAGAATCAACCAAGCCCCAACGGCGCAAATGGCAGCACTCCGACCAACAGCGCAGCGATGCAGAAGGTCAAATTCGCTATCGCTGTAGCCAGCGGCAAGGGCGGCGTCGGCAAGTCCACCGTCACCGTGAACCTCGCTTGCGCACTGCAACGCCTGCTCGAAGCAGACGGCAAGGCGGGTGTCGGCATCATGGACTGCGATATTTACGGCCCCTCCATTCCACTCATGCTCGGCGCCGCAGGCCGCCCCGAGATTGAGAACGATTTAATCGTGCCACTTCAAAACTTCGGCGTCAGCACCATGTCCATGGGCTTCCTCGTCGACGAAGACACACCAGTTGTCTGGCGTGGCCCGATGATCATGAAGACCATTCAGCAGTTCGCACAAAACGTGGAATGGGGCGAATTAGAGATCCTCGTCGTGGATCTACCACCAGGCACCGGCGACGCACAGCTCTCTCTCGTGCAAACGATTCCACTCGATGGCGCAGTCATCGTAACCACGCCACAGCCAGCCGCATCCAATGTCGCACGCCGTGGCGCACGTATGTTTGAAAGAGTCAATGTGCCGTATCTCGGCGTCGTCGAGAACATGAGCTACCTCGAAGGCGCCGACGGCACACGCCAACACCTCTTCGGCGAAGGCGGCGGCGCAGCCACTGCAACTGCGCTCGAAACGCCACTTCTGGGCGAGATCCCGATCGACACATCGATCCGCATCGGTTGCGACAACGGCATCCCCATCGTCGTGAGCGATCCGGAATCTGCAGCCGCAAAGGAGTTTTTCAAAGTCGCACAGCAGATCATCGATCAGTTAAACACATGATTTTTTGTTAAAACTGCCTCGTTCTTATTTTTGAACTAGCCACCGAAACCCGTGTCACTATGTTTTGAATCATATTGTTCACCCAAATGGCACATTGCCTGCAATGAATAAGGAAAAAAAAGACATGCCTACCGCACAACCAGCCGCTAATTCCTCCAAAGGTTTCGCGGAGCGTTCCAGTCTGTATCAAGAGTTCCTCGCCGAGCGCGAAGAGATCTTGCGACACAAATGGATCGAATCGGAAAAGAAAGGCAAAGACATCGGCTTCGAACGCGCCTTACTCGACTGGATTCGCAAACACCGCGAAAACTGGCGTAGTAATCGTTCAATCACCAAAAAATAACTTTCCAGAAACCTCAGCCAAGCGCTGAGGTTTTTTTTTGCCTGACGTAGGGGTGCTGCTTAGAGATTGTCTCACAAATAGAGATATAAGGATATTCGACGTCATAATCGTAATCTTACCCATACTCTTAATCCTCTGAGCTGATTCGTAAGGTCTTCAATCACAACGCTTCGATTAAGATTACGATAAAGAGTAAAATTAAGATTAAGATTTAGATTTAGAGAGTAACAGCCACTCAAGCAATTTACTAGGTCTGTGGCATTTGTGAGACAGTCTCCTTGCGGCACCCGCGAAGATTCGGAGACCTACGTTTACTGAGATGCATGCCCCGCCAGTCGCGGGCTTCACAAGTAAAGCCCCTACAACCTGAGCACGACCTCCAGACACAAAAAAACCGCCTCGTAAGGCGGTTTTAGTAAAGTGGCAGTGTCGCCAACCAAGATTAGTTCTTGATTTCGCGGTGCAATGTGTGGCGACGAAGAAACTTGTTATATTTCTTCTTTTCGACGCGGTCTGGCTGCTGCTTTTTATCGCGAGTAGTCATATAGCGGGATACTGGTTTGCCTTCGGCGCGTGCCTCAGTGCATTCGATCATTACGTGTTCTCTGGCCATAACTAAAAAATTCTAAAGGTGGATTTGGAAAAACAGCGGAAAGTAGGTGCTTAGAGGTCTAGCGCAACCCTTTTTTCAAATGAATTTCATTTGTTAATGCCGACCTAAGCTTGAAATCACAGGACACTGCCATACAACACAAGCTGAGACAGTCATTCTCACCAACAATATCGTAAAAACATGCCAGAACAAGGATCCACAGGTAACGTTATCGCCGCACTTTGCAGCTTCTTCATCCCAGGCCTCGGCCAACTCGTGCAAGGCCGCCTACTCATCGCCATCATCCAATTCGTCCTAGCTGCCGCACTCTGGGTCATCCTACTCGGCTGGATCATCCATCTCTGGTCGATTCTAGATGCCGCCCTATTCAAAGGAAAATAGCCATCACTGTATTTCAGTAGATTGCGTATTGCCCTATTCACCGCAGAACGCTTTTACTCTTCGCTTCCATGAGCAAAACGACCCTCACAGTTTCCATCGGCACCGATCACGCAGGCTTCCCCCTGAAGGCACCGATCATTCAATTTCTCCGCGATCGCGGGCACGAAGTCATCGACTGCGGCTGCGACTCCACCGAGTCCTGCGACTACCCTGACTTCATCCGCCCTGCAGCCGAAGCGGTCGCCGAAGGCAAAGCCGACTACGGCATCGTGCTCGGCGGCAGTGGCAACGGCGAAGCAATCGTCGCCAATAAAGTAAAAGGCGTGCGCTGCGGCCTCTGCTGGGACGAATGGTCCGCGCAGATGACTAAAGAGCACAACAACGCCAACTGCATCTCCATTGGTGCTCGTCCAGTCTCCGAAGAACTCGCACTTAAAATCGTCGGCATCTGGCTCGACGCTGAATACGAAGGCGGTCGCCACCAGCGACGCGTCGAAAAAATCGAAGGGTAACCCCCTTCGCTCTCCACCTCATTTTTACACTTCAACTAATCACACCACTCTCCTATGGCAGACAAAAAATCTAAAGACGCTGAAAAAGACTCCACTCCAAAGATCCAGGAAACATTCCTGAAGGAGCGTAAAATCTTCCTCTGGGGCGAAGTTTCCGACAAGTCGGCTCGCGACATCACCGAAAAGCTCCTCTACCTCGAAGCAGATGCTCCGGGCAAAGAGATCACCTTCTACATCAACACACCGGGCGGCTCTATTACAGCTGGCATGGCCGTGTATGACACCATGAAACTGATCAGCTCTCCGATCAAGGTCGTCGTCACCGGAATGGCAGCCAGCATGGGCTCGATTCTGCTCTGCGGCGCCGAAAAGGGCATGCGCTATCTCTACCCGCACTCTCGCGTGTTGATCCACCAACCACTCATCTCCGGCCAAATGGTCGCTGTAGCGGTTGATATCCACATTCAAGCACAAGAGATGGAGCGCCTGCGCGACGAGCTCAACGCGATCCTCGCAGACAGCTCCGGACAGAAACTCGAAAAAATCCAGCAAGACACCGACCGTGACTTCTACATGACCGCCAAAGAAGCCATCAAATACGGCCTTGCCGATAAGATCGTAGACAAGATCTAAGGGATCCATACTATTTAAACACGAAAAGCCCGCGAGTCATCGCGGGCTTTTTTGCGTGCTGGAGGGACGAGCTCCGCCTCGTCTTGCAGTGTGCAAGTGCCGACGAAAAGTGCAGTTGCACCGCTCTTATGCTCGGCAGCCGGCGCGGAGGCCAGCCCTCCCCCAATACAGCTCTCAAGCCTCCCACTCTCAGCTCTCAAGTCTCCCACTCTCAGCCCTCAAGTCTCCCCTCTCAGCTCTCAAGCCTCCCCTCTCAACCCTCTTACAACTGCCCCTCCGGCAGGACACTAAAAAACCAATCCTCAAGACGCTGCAGATTCGAGTCCGCAGGCTGATGCTTCAGCTCTATACCGTCATCACCGAACCAGTGAACCGAACCATTCGGCTGCAATTGCAAATGCCACGCATTGCGCAACAAAAAGTCCACCCCCAGCAAGTCACGCAGCTCGGCGTTGAGCTCAGGACTGTCGACCAGTAAGCTCATTTCAGTATTCAAGCGCAAAGAGCGCGGATCGAGATTCGCACTGCCGACAAACGAAATGCGATCATCGATCAACGCGAATTTAGCATGCAGCCCAAGGTGCTTGGTATCAACCGGCTCCTGCATATAACGACCACGATCCTTTGCCCACGTGCGCACCTCATAGAGATCCACGCCGATTTCCAACAAATGACGAATATGCTTACGATAGGCACTATGCGCTGAAAGATGATTATTGGAACGCAGTGAATTCGTCAGAATCGTCACACGAACGCCGCGCGCAGTCGCACGCTCGAGGGCCGCCTCGAGCTCGGGAGTCGGAATCAAATACGCAGTCACAATCAGCATATCCTGCTGCGCTTGGTCGAAGGCCACCACCAATTCTTGCGCCAACTGATTCGGGAATTCATCCGCCAGCTCAGGCCGCGTGGGTGCGGGCGTATCCGCAATCACCCGATAGGGAAACTGCAAGCCCTCAGCCGCAAGATCACGCCACTCGGCAACTTGCTGCGACACACTCTCATCCAACCGCCGAGGTGCAGTCTCACGTAACCACAGCTCAAATTCCTCCGGCGTCCTCAGTGCCCCCGACCGATAATTCACCATCGCCTCCGGGAACGACCAGTCATTATTCCAATACTCATCAAATAAATCGCTCAACTCCTGCACACGCGGCCCGACGGTCAGCAACTCTAAATCCCGAAAATTGGCCTCTTCGTGCCAGCCAAAATATTCATCCGCCAAATTGCGGCCCCCAAGAATTGAAGCACGATTGTCAGCAATTATAATCTTGTTGTGCATACGATGGTCTAAACGACCGAAATCTCCAAGGTTCATCAACTGACGCAGCACCATACTATGAATGCGGCGGCGATACGGATTATAGACCCGATATTCCACATTCGGATGATGATCGATATCCCAAATCGCTTCCGCGTGCGTCGCAGTATAGGTATCGTCGAGCAATAAGCGCACACGCACGCCCCGATCCGCCGCATCCATCAAATGCCGCAACAGCAACAAGCCAACCTGATCATCATACCAAAGAAAAGTCTGCAGATCGATCGACTTCGTCGCGCTATCAATCAAGCGCAAGCGCCACTCCAAGGCCTCATCCCCGACATTGAGAACCACACCCCAATCATGCGCACGCACCTCGCCAACAGCTGCCCACACCGCATTATCCGCTGGCGCATAGGCATTTTCGTCTGGCAACTGGATCGACTGTATCGTCCCGCAACCCGCAAGCCAGCAGAGCGTTACAGCAGCAACGCTCGCCCGAACTAAATGTAAAAGTGAATCAACTAACACAACTCAGACGAAAGCCATGATCCTGAAACACGCAACCCAACACACCGCGAAATTCCCACTGAAGTGTGATACAGACACTCCTGCCTGCCCCGAACCAAACCGTGACACAGACATTCCTGTCTGTCCCGAACCACAGCCCCCGACCTCGGCCACGAAAAAAGGCCGACCCCTTAATAGGATCGGCCTTTTAGAAAGACTTATAGTAAGTCCGGAGCTTACGCAGCTGCGTTTGCTTCCTTTGCCTTTTCAATCAAAACGTTGAAAGCGGCCTCGTCGTGAATCGCAAGTTCGGACATCTGCTTACGGTCCATCTCGATACCAGCAGCCTTGAGGCCACGGATGAAACGGCTGTAGTTGATACCATTTGCACGGCATGCAGCATTGATACGAACGATCCAGAGTTGACGGAACTCGGACTTCTTTTTGCGGCGGTCGCGATAAGCGTAAACTTCAGCGCGATCGACTGCATCCTTCGCATAGCGAAAGAGGCGGGATTTGTTACCGAAGTAGCCACGGGCTTTCTTCAGAACTTTTTTACGGCGTTTTAAGGTTGCCGGACCATTGGTTGCTCTAGGCATGTTTTATATATCTCTCGATTTAGTCGCTGCAGGGTCGCCCATTTTCATGTTACCCTGCTAGCGTGAGTTTTAAGATCAAACGTGACTTCTTCAGCTTAAGCGAAAGGCAATCCGCGAATGAGGTTAGCGCGTTGGCCGGGGGCGACCAATTTGCTGCTACCTGCACGGCGACGTTGCTTGACACTCTTGTTACGAAGGAGGTGACGGTGCCCTGGCGTGCGACGCAAGAGTTTACCGGTGCCTGTCTTCTTGAAGCGTTTGGCGATGGATTTACGTGTTTTCTGCATGAGAA
The DNA here is from genome assembly GCF_902728235.1 of Lentimonas sp. CC4. Lineage (NCBI taxonomy): Bacteria > Pseudomonadati > Verrucomicrobiota > Lentimonas > Lentimonas sp. CC4. Next base: position 2,145,896 of record NZ_CACVBO010000001.1, on the reverse strand, counting down.
AGTTGGAAAAGATGGGGAAAACACAGCTTTTGCGGGTGCTTGTAAAGGGTAAAAGCCAGAAAATCAAAATGGTTTCGAATCCGACTCCGGATCCCAGAAGGTAATGGCTTTAATTTCCCCCTTAGCCCCAAGCTCAAACACGGTCACTTTATCGTCTTCCTGCGGAAAAGCGTCCAACAAGCCCTCAGCATCGGCCAACATCATACGGTGCGGGTATTTCTTCATCTTCGGCATCGCGAAAAAACGCCCGATGCCCGGCATGCCGTAGATATTTGCCACAAAAATCGCATGCGCTGTCGGCAAGAAGTCCTTCCCCTGCTCCGCCAAATAGCGATTCGCCGCCTTACCGACGCTCATTGTGTAGGCCACCGCGATGTATTTAGTCTCTTTCGGAATCTCATAGACGACCCCATGTTGATCCTTCATCTCCGTCCACTGAGGGAAGCGCTCTCCCACGACTAGAGGCGCAGCCGATAAGGCACTCATAGAGAAAAAGGCAGCCAAGCAAAGCACTAGGCGAGAGCATACGAACATCGTGGGTAGTTTCATAAAACACACTCTATTAGATACCAATGAACTGAAGGTGAACCAAAAATGAGCGTTGATGCATCAAAGCCATCGCGTGACACCGACATTGCTACGCCATCGACGGCAGACCTACGTCGTGTCCATTCGTGGTTTCTAAAACAGAGCCTAAGCCTACTGCCGAATTTAGGATCAACGAACCGCAGTGAATCAGAATCTCTACAAATCTGCGGCATCCGCGTGCATCTACGTTTTAACACAAGCGCCCCCAAGCACTCGTTCAATGGCTCATACCTGCCCGCACAATTCCCAAACCAATCGACTTGCTCTGACCGTAGACACTGCAATGCTCTGCCACCATGAGTAGCAGCGCACCAATTGGCATCTTAGATTCAGGCATGGGAGGCCTTTCCGTGCTGCGGGAAATCCGTCGCGAGTTGCCTGATGAGTCGCTGCTCTACGTCGGCGATTCCGCGTTTTGCCCCTATGGCGGGAAGACCACAGAGGTCATAATCGAGCGGGTTCGCCATCTCAGCGACTGGCTAATTGCGCGTGGAGCCAAGCTCATCGTTATCGCCTGCAATTCCGCCACCATCGCCGCTGTCGAGACACTGCGCGCCGAATTACTCATCCCCATCGTCGGCATGGAGCCCGGATTAAAGCCCGCCTGCGCACTCAGCAAGAGCCGCGTCGTCGGCGTGCTGGCGACTGAGACTTCGCTCGCTGGAGAGAAATTCCACCGACTCCTCAATCACCACGCCACTGGCGACATCAAAGTCATCACCCGTCCCTGCCCGCGTTTCGTCGAGTTGGTCGAGGCGGGTATGCTCACTGGCCCAGAAGTCCAAGCGGCGGTGGAAGAAACCATCCTGCCCCTGTTGCAAGCAGGCGCCGACACACTCGTGCTCGGCTGCACGCATTATCCCTTCTTGGCACCTGTCATCCGTGAAGTCGCCGGCCCAGAGATGCAGCTCATCGACACCGGTGCAGCCGTGGCACGCCGAGTGCGCCAACAACTGGAGCACTATCAACTGCTCACCACAAGGCCTGAGGAAAACTGCCAGCTGTTCAGCACAGACCAAAACGGGAGCATGGAACCCGCTCACGGATGGTCGCCCTATTTGTAATTTTTCGATCAATGACTTAGTGAAGTCCAGATTTTTGCAAAAAAATTTTGAACAGAAAAAAGCTCCGATGGTATACTGGCGCGCATCATCATTTGCGAAAAGTGCCTTCATTATACTTCCCTGCCTAAGGTAGGGGCTTTGCTTTGCGAAGACCGCGCAAAGACCAGAAGGTAATGGAGTTTCGAACGCCTCCTGCCTTCGCGGTTCGCGCGAGCACGACCCCTGCGAAGATTTCTAAACCATCAAGAATCACAATACATGATGCGAATGAGCATAATACAAACCGAACCAACACCTCTTTACTCCCTGTTCCTTCTCTAACTAGCAATCGCCTGCTTCATGAAACGCGCCTGCGCACTGGCGCACAGAACACCCTTCTGCTTTAGCTCGGCGCTCAATCGATATAGCTTACCAAATTTGGAATCCACCGTGACGGTAATATAAGCCGTGGGCTCCGGTCGCGTCGGTTGATGGTAGCGCAATTTAAGATCGCCCGTCGCGCAGTAATGCCCCTCGGCCATCAAGGCACAGGTCATCGCCTCGTCGATCAGCAGGGCAATCAGCCCGCCATGAATCATACCATTGAAGCTCGTCATCTCCTTAGTAAAGTCGATAGAACTGCGCAAACGGTGCGGCCCATCCAAGGTAAAATTCAACTTCAAATCCGGATGCGTGCACGCCAAGCAGTGATGATGTCCCGACCGACGCAAACGGCTCAACTTCATGACACTCGCGCCTTTCATTCGTCTCCTCCTTGACTACAGCACTCACCGTCATCATGCGAATGATCATGATCATGCTTGTGGTGCGCACAAAGCGCCGAATCAGGAAAATCAGGACAGCTCTGCGCACGATACGACTCCAGCACTTCTGCAACTGTGTTACCTCCGACTGCATGCAAAATCCGCATCCCAGCATTATGGCAGCGCTGCATCGCGCCACGCCCCATTCCAGAAGCGATGACCACTTTGCTCCCCGCACTGGCTAAGGCGCGAACAGGCGCGCACTCGCTGCCCTGCTTCGCCTTCGCAGTATCTAGATAGACATATTCGCCACCGGTATCATCCGTCACAATAAAACCCGGCGCGCTGCCAAAGTGCTTCGAGACGCGTGAGTCAATTCCGTTATGCCCGACGACTGGTATCGCGATGCGGGATCTGTCTATTTTTATGAATGTATTCATTATATTCTTACGGTTAAAAGTTCAATTGCCTGCCGAAGCTTCACGCCGACCATCAGGCAGGGCTCAATTTCCGCAGTGCCCAAATCCTCCAAGGCATCGGCTCCAAAGCGCCCAGCGACGACACGCCCGACTCCATTCGAACGCAGTAAATCGACGGCCAGCGTGGCGGCTCCTCGTTTGACATTCGCACCTGGGTTGACCACGAAACTCACTTGCCCATCCGCTGCCACTAGAGCAAACGCTGCCGCGCGCCCAAAGACACGCGCCACCTCGCAATCCGGATTCGAATCCTTCACAGCAACTGCTAGCACACCCGAATCGATCGGAGCTACAGCAGGATCACTCACAGGTGGTGCAATCACACTGGAATCAGACGCATCAATATGAATCGGCGCACGTCGCTCCAGTCCCAACGCAAGCACACGTCGCGCACGCTCTAGCATGCGACCCGCAGTGCTCCGCGAAACACCCACCTTCGCTGCGGCCTCTTCGATCGTATGCACATGTCCATCCACCAAGCGTAAGACTTCGAAATCTTCGATCGCCAAACTCGCAGGATCGATTTGATCGCGCGTCCAACCAGATGGGATATAGAGCACCGGATTCGGCACTCCCTCTAAAGTGCGAGATTTACAGGGTCTAGGCATGGGTTCCTTTCATTGAATTCTTATTTGGTAGCGGGAACGCATATGACTGCCCCGCATGCATCTCTAACATCTGCCCGGGAAAAGCCTGCCACAGCTGAGCCACTGCGGCATCCCCCGTGCAGTGATTCGGCCCCAACCAGTCTGGCGCGATCTCACGCAGAGCATCCACTGTGAAAGCCATCCGCGTTGCAGTCGCATGTAATAGATGCATACCACCCACCACCGCGTGAATGCGTTCTCCAGTCAGTTCAGAGACATAGTTTAAAGTATTCACCACCCCCGCATGCGCACAGCCAAGCACGACTACAATGCCTTGAGTCGTTTTAAAGAACAGCGATTGATCATCGAGCACTTGATCCACCTGCTCCGCCTGAGGCCCACAATAAAAATCTCCGCCCGTATCCTCGACCGTATTCGAACGCGGCACCTCGCCAGTCATCCAAATGCCAGGAGCGACTTCACACGGTTCCGTCGAACGCACCAACTTCACCGCTTCATTCTGAACCGCAGCGGCAAACGACGTAATCCCTGCGCGCACCATACGCCCATCCGCGCGCTTTTGAAATTTTGCCTGCAACGCATCCGGATGCAGAAACACCTTTGCCTGAGCCAATGCACTGGCAGCCACCTGCCAGCCCCCGACATGGTCATAATGCCCATGACTAAACACCACCGCATCCGTTGCCGTCAAATCCACCGACATACGAGACGCATTGCGCTCCAGCACTTGGCCCTGACCGAGGTCCATCAACACTTGATTGCCCTCTGACTGTAAGCACCAACACAAACCATGCTCGCCTAGGATCCCCGCACCACGCGCGGTATTCTCCACCAATAGCGACACCTGCACGGACTCAAGCAACTGAAAGCGATCTAAATTATCTGACATACCCACATAGTTATGGGAATATTCCCACAACAGCAAGCTAGAATATGAAATTGCTTCAAAAACTCCCACAGCCCTAGCGCGTCCACCACACTAATGGCACTCAGAAGTCCTGCTACAGATCCCCGACATTACCTGATACAGATTGGCAGAAGAGGTGTATCTAAATACAATCCTCCACATGAAACGAACATGGTTCACCCTCTACGCACTAGCTCCGCTAGCACTCATGGCAGCCACCGATCCCCCCGCCACTGATTTGCAAGCGACGATCGCCGAACTACAGGCAACCGTGCAAAAACTGGAACAACGCGTGAGCCAACTAGAGCAACAAAGCAAAACCGACCAGACCGAAACAGCTACCATCGAGGCAGTGTCAGTCGGGCAGCAGAAATTCGAAGCCATTTGCATGGCGTGCCATAAATATCAACGAGGGCAACCCATGCTCGCACCTCCAGTCTTTGCACTGCGCGACCACTATAACCGCGTCTATCAAGACGATGACGAATGGATCCAAGCCGTAGTCGACTACGTAAAGCACCCGACCGAAGAGAGCTCGCTAATGCCTGGCGCACACGAAAAATTCGGCCTGATGCCCGCCCTGCCCTTACCGGACGAAGACCTCAAACAAATTGCCAACTTCCTCAGGCACGCAGACCTGCAAAAACCAGGTTGGTATGACCAACATTACACTGAGGAGCACGGCTCAGGAGGCCCACAAAAAATGCGACGCGGCCAGCCCTCCTCTAAAACAAAAAATTAAGCATTTACACACTCCCATAGCTCAATCGAAATATCAGCAATGAAAACCAACTGGAAGTTACTCTGGAGAAAAGTCCATTATTGGGGTGCACTACTCTGCGCTCTTCCGGTGCTGATTATCATCATCACTGGCATTCTCTTATTACTACGCAAAGACATCGCATGGGTTCAGCCAGCAACCATGCAGGGGCAAGGCAACACGCCAACTATCAGCCTGCAGCAAGTCATCGATACCGCAGCGAGCGTGCCTGAAGCACAGATCGCCGACTGGGCAGACATCAAGAAAGTCGACATACGCCCTAGCCACGGGGTCATTAAAGTCCTAGCGAAGAATCAATGGGAAGTTCAAATAGATGGCCAGAGCGCAGAGATCCTACAAGTCGCCTACAAACGCTCAGCCTGGATCTTATCCCTACACGAGGGCACCTTCTTTCACTCCAAGGCAAGCATCTGGCTCTTTCTACCCGCAGCCGCAATTCTACTACTACTGTGGCTAACTGGCATTTATCTATTCCTCATCCCCATCCTCATGCGCAGGAAGCGACGACTTAAGGTAAAATGAAACCGTGCGCCGCTGAATGGCTCTTGCTCGGTTGGTCGAAACCGGCTCCCGCTTCCGCTACAATTGAGAGTGCGCAAGCAACACGCGCAGCTCTCTAAAAGATATGAGGGAGCGCCTGTAAACATTGACGCCACTCCGCTGGCTGTGGCACAACTTCGGCTCTCATTTATTGACCCACCGTCCGATTCGTTCAGCCATCACAGCCACAACTTCAGATTTGAATGCTCCAGCCCCGCAAAGCCGCATCTTCGGCACCGTGGAGGGACGCGTGCGCCGACTCAAAGGCTACGCAAAGAATCATCATTTGCCGGACGGTCATCATCCCGCCGCTCAAGCATTTGTTCGTAAGATCGGCCAGGAAGACGTCAAAGAGATCATCGATCAGTTCTACGCCGACATTCGTAGCCTATTCGGCTACAAGCGGCGCGAGTTTCAATACACCTGCGAGGATGGATTTGGCTGTATCAAGACACCTGACTTCGATCTGCAGGTGCGGATTGATCAAAGCCCAGACGATCCGAAAAACTACGTGCTAACCACCGAAATCGTCGCACTGCACACGCCCGACATCGGAACGGACGAGCGCTTTGTAGCCTGCTTCACGCACCACTGCGAGACGCTCGTTGTCGAATTCCCGGGATCGATCAATATCGACGACAAGATCGATGCGATCGAGGATATGCCCGAAATTGCGGATAGCTTGGCCTACGAACCCGACGGCAGCAGCTTTGAGCTGCGCCTAATTCCGCTGGATCTGCATATTCATGTGACAGAGAGCGAAATGACCTTTCAACTCCTGACACTACGTAACCTCGGCAAGCTGATGGAGCATAGCCAAAAGGCATTTGAAATTTTGACCGCAGCTGGACTGAGGTAGGTTTGAGACTTGAAGGCTGAGGCACTAGAATTCCTGTAAATAGACAAACCGCTTCATCGTCTCTCCGCCAGATCTAAAGATCCCATCGCGATACACGTCCACATCAATGACATCCCGATCTGTGAGTGACTCAAAGCGCGGGTGCCCTTCGATATAGACAAACCCAAATTCACGTATTGGCCGAGGAACTCGGTAAGCTTTATATTGTCGCTTCGAGACCTCTTCTTCTGAAACTCGAATCCGGTTATAGACCGAATTAGTCGCCACACCTGCTTGAACCACGATCCCCTCCTCCAGCACTCGGTGCACATAGCCACGGACCATAAACATATTCATCTTCTTCTCGGCGAGTATCTTAGCGGCTTCACGCACTTGCTTATCGTGCTCCACCTGCTTCAGCCGCAAGGCAGTTGCCTCCGCTTGCGCCGCCTCAAGAGCCTTTGCCTCTTCCTCTGAGTAATTGAGCAACACCTGTAGCTCATCGCTGAGGTCAGAAATCTTAATATTCGCCACTCCATTCGAATGCCTCAACACGACTTCAGCAGGCGTCTGACTCATTAGCTTCACCCCCTCATAGGAAGTCCCATCCTTTAGCTTCACAGACGACGGGAATCCAACTTCACCACCGATTGCACCCAAGCATAATGAAAGGGATATCATGCAGAATAATAAAAGCTTTGCCATATGTAACGCGTTGTAGCGCAAACGATCTAAGACCGTCAAATCTCTAATATTCAAAAGTAGTCTACCGCATCTGATACTGAGATGCATCATGTTTTGTGATTTATCAATACAACACATCCGGGAGAGACGAGCTCTGCCTCGTCTTGCGGTGTGCCAGTGTTTTGGTTCTGTGCTGCGGCTCGGCTGACGGCGCAGAGGCCGTCCCTCCCCACGATTCACCCCCAAAGAACACAGCGGCTGCCAGCTTGACTTAAGTGCCACTTCACTAGATGTTCGTCGGCTTTTTCCTAAGACTCCACCCATGGCAACTACGACTCTCAACTACGAACCTATGGTCTTCAACCCACGCAACGGGGAAGAAGCGCCACTTTCCGCAATGCAACTTGAGGTGTTGGCGCTCAAAAAAGAACGCAACGCCGTCATCTTGGCGCACAACTACCAAGTGGATGAGATACAACGCGTAGCTGACTACGTGGGCGACTCCCTCGGACTCGCCTACCAGGCTGCCGAAGCCGACGCCGACGCAATCGTCTTCTGCGGCGTGCACTTCATGGCTGAGACTGCCAAGATCGTCAATCCGGCCAAAGCAGTGCTACTGCCCGATATGGAAGCAGGTTGCTCGCTCGCCGACTCCTGCCCAGCGGAAAAACTGGCTGCCTACAAAGCCGCCAATCCAAATGTTTACGTGGTCGCTTACATTAATTGCTCGGCTGCAGTTAAAGCGCTCTGCGATGTGATCTGCACCAGCGGCAACGCCAAGACCATCATCGAGAATGTGCCTGCCGATCGCGACATCCTGTTCGTGCCAGACCAGAACCTCGGCCAATGGGTCTCCAAGCAGACTGGCCGCGAAATGCAACTATGGCCGGGCTCATGCTACGCGCACGTGTTATTCACTCAGCAAGCCATTGAAGCGCTTAAGCTCAAATTCCCAGAAGCACTCGTCGTCGCTCACCCAGAATGCGTGGAAACCGTGCGTGACAATGCGGACGTGGTTTGCAGCACCGAGAAGATGATCGGCTTTTGCCAAAATAGCGACGCTCAGCAATTTATCATCATCACCGAAACCGGGATGATCCACCGCTTACAACGTGAAGCCCCGGACAAAACGTTCATCGCTGGCCCGACGGATACGTGCGCCTGCAACGATTGCCGCTTCATGAAGATGAACACCATCGAAAAGCTGCGTAACTGCCTCCGCGACATGAGCCCACAGATCGAGATGGACGAAGACGTGCGCAAACAAGCCTACGTGCCCCTCAAGCGTATGCTTGATTGGAGCAAGTAGGAGGAGAAGAGACCTGAAACTTGAGAGCTGAGGGCTGAAAACTAAGACCTGAGGTCTGAGACTTGAAACCTGAGGCTCAGAACTGAAACACTTCAATCCTGTTCCTTCAGCTGTCCAACGGGCACCCAAAGCCGTCAGACCGACGGGGCAAACTCAGCCGTCCTAGCAGACCATCACGCACGCTTCGTCGGTTCTCCCACCTCAACCCTCAGGTCTCAAGTCTCAGCTCTCCCATCTCAAGTCTCAGCTCTCAGCTCTCAAACCTCTAATCTCCTCCCATCTCAAGTCTCAGCTCTCAGTCCTCAAGTCTCCCTGACGACGACCGCGCGGAAGCGACGTATCGTAACGACGTCCTGCGCGCGCCTTTTTATGGCATTCTAGAGGCAGGCTGGTCGACCTTTGCTCTGCTGATTGCGATTCGCCACTTCGATGCGCCGGAAAGCTATAAAGCGTTTATCGCAGCAGCGTGGCCAATTGGTTTTTTGCTCACACCGCTCACGCTTTACTTCGTCGCCAAGCGACAATTTCGTCCGAGCCTCGCATCTGCTAGTATGTTCTCGCTCGCGGCACTGCTCATGGTCGGTGCCACTGTAGTTCAGAGCCTAACAGTGTTCACCGTATTCATCATCACCAGCCAAATGGCCACCGTTCAGCAAGGCCCGTTGATGATTCAAATCTACTCGGAGAACTATCCTGCCAGCGAACGTGGCAAACGTATGACGACGCCCTTCATACTCACCGCATCGAGTATGATTCTGTTCTCACTACTCGGCGGCTGGTTGCTCGACATCTCGATCAATTACTACCACATCCTGTTTGTCATCATGGTGCTCTCTGCCGCGGCCTGTGGCTGGGCAACAAATCGTATACCGTGCACACCGCTCTCCATCGAGCACGTCGGCAATCCATGGCAAAACTTCAGCCTGATCTGGAAGGATAAGCTATTCGGCTACCTGCTCGGCAGTTGGATGCTGCTCGGACTAGGGAACCTCATCACATTTCCAATCCGCGTCGAGTATCTGGCGAATCCTGAGTTTGGCATCAACGCCGACAATGCCACGATCGCATTTCTCCTCGTCGTCGTGCCCGCTGCGGGGCGCATCCTCAGCACCAAGGTCTGGGGCAGCCTGTTCGACAAGCTACACTTTATCACTACGCGTAATTTGCTGAACCTCTTCTTTCTGCTCGGCATCGCTTGCTTCTTTTTCACCAAGAATATTTTCATGCTGACCTTTGCGATGACCTTAGTCGGCCTCGCCACAGGCGGTGGCAAAATCATCTGGAGCCTGTGGGTTACGAAGATCGCACCTCACGAAAAAGTCTCTTCTTACATGAGCATTCACATGGCACTGACTGGTTTCCGTGGAACCATGGCGCCCTTCATCGGTTATTGGATTCTAAGTAACTCAGCACCCAGAGGCGTCGCCTTCGTCGGTATGATCCTAATATTCGTAGCCATCGTCCTGTTTGAGTGTGTGCGACAGAACAAGCGCTTTGCGCGCTAGTGTGTAGAAGTGAAACAGACATTCCTGTCTGTCCGCGCCCCTAGCGATAGTGCATCGAATATCGAACGCTAAGGAAAAAACAGGCAGGACGTAGGTCTGCGACTCGACTGAGCTCGCCGAAGTCCGGAGATGGCGTAGCAATGCCTGTGTCACTTATTTGCCCACATAAAACTACCGATCCACCAACACCTCTAAAACATCACCGATGGTGCGATGCGCCTCCAAAGCGTGGCGCAGTTGAATGCCATCATGGATTTTGCCGTCCAACTTTCTCGCGCCGTAAACAGCCATCTTACGAGTTGCATTTCATGAATCACTAAGCGCTAATATCGCACATGAGCGACCTAGATCTGATTCGATTGCTACGTATAGACAACCTGCCCCATTGGCGTTCAAAGCTAGCGCATTGGGTGGAATCTTCGCGCATACAAGGCTTCATCATTGCAGTGATACTCATCAACGCCGCCGTGCTCGGGCTGGAAACCTTCCCATCCATTGAAGCACAGCACGGAGCACTGCTACACTGGGTGGATCAAATTTGCTTAGCGGTCTTTGTCGTCGAGTTACTGATCAAACTCTGCGTCTATCGCGGCATCTTCTGGCGCAACTCCTGGAACTGGTTCGACTTCATTGTTGTCGCCGTGTCGCTCGTCCCAGGCAGCGGCCCACTCTCCGTGCTGCGCACCTTACGTGTCTTTCGCGTCTTACGCTTACTCACTGCCATTCCCTCACTGCGAAAAGTGGTGGCCGCCTTCCTGCATTCGATTCCAGGGCTCACAGGTGTGATCGCGATCATGTGTATCTTCTTTTTCACCGCAGGTGTGCTAGCCACGCATCTGTTCGGTGAAGATTTCCCGGTCTGGTTTGGTTCACTTGGGCTCAGCTTATACTCACTCTTTCAGATCATGACACTGGAGAGCTGGTCCATGGGCATTGTGCGTCCCATCATGGAAGTGCAGCCGTTCGCATGGATGTTCTTCGTGCCCTTTATTGTGATCGCCACCTTCACGATTCTGAATCTCTTCATCGGCATCATCGTATCCACCATGCAGGAACTCAGTAATTTGCCCGACCCCAATGTGCCAGACGCCGACCTCAAACACCTGCTCTCGCGAATGGAAAACGACATCCGCACCTTGCGCACGATTGTCGAAAAAAAGGTCGACGGCTCAAAAGACTGAAACACCACGGAGTCTGCAGAATGGCACGCACTTAATGCCCCTCCACTGGCAAACTGGGACCGGCTGCTTTAGCTACCGCCGAGCAAAAGCAACTACGAACATATACTGCCGCGCATCAAGAATTGTGGTTCTTGATGGTTCAGAAATATGCGTAGGGGTCGTGCGTGCGCGAACCGCGAAGGCAGGAGACGTTGTAAAACTCCATGACTTTAAGGCCTTTACGCGGTCTTCGCAAAGCAAAGCCCCTACCTTAGGCAGAGAAGTCGCTTGAATGCACTTTTCACAAATCATGATACGCGTGAGTATACGTATACATGCACACTGTAGGCAGCTGAAGCAGCCGATCCCAGTTAGCCTTGACTATCTCAAAGCCCCTTAAGTTCGTGCGATTCGGGCATATTCACTTATATTCTGCGTCCTTTGCGCCTTTTTTGGGGGTATCTTTTAACACGAAAAATGCTCATGATTGAGCCAACTCGAACGATCGGCCCTTGATAAGCGACTGGACCTAACAGAGGCAAGATTTGGTCGCGCTAGACAGTTAAGTTGAAACCACTAACGGCACAAAACAACAATAACAAAGCCACCTTAGACTGCCATCACATCTTCGAGCACATCGATACCATCTTCGACCACTTCGAAGCCATCTTCATCCTCGTCATTGAGATCGTCATCGCCGCCTTCAAAGACCTGGTGATTCAGGTGCGCACGAAATTGATCGTAAGTGATTAATTCCATCTGCCCATCGAAGTGTTCCACGATCGCAGTTTTGGACTCTACCCAGTCACCTGAATTTAAATAGTGAATACCATCAATCATCTTATCATCTGCACTGTGAATATGACCACACATCACACCATCACAGCCACGTGCTTTCGCTAACTTCGCCACTTGTTCTTCATAGTTAGAGATAAAGCTCACAGCCGACTTAACGCGCCCTTTAATATATTTACTGAGAGAGAACTCGCCCTTGCCCTTCCAACGCCACCAGCGGCTATAAAGTCGATTAAAGCGCAATAGCCATTGGTAACCGAAATCACCAATGTGTGAGAGAAATTTCATATGCGTCGTTACAAGGTCAAAGACATCACCATGTAGCACGAGATATTTCTTCTGGTTCGTCTCGAAGATATAGTCTTCGCAAAACCGAAGCTTACTGAAATTTAACGGTAAAAACCGCCTGAGCACATCATCGTGATTCCCTCTCAGGTAAATTACTTCTGTATCTTGCTTCTCCATCTTCTTAAGAATTAATCGCACAAACCGACTATCACTGGTTTTCCATTTCCCGGATCGCCGGAGCTGCCATCCATCAATGATATCGCCATTTAATATCAACTGGTCACAACGTGTGTATTTCAAAAAATCATTTACCTCATCAATCTGGCAATGTGGCGTTCCCAAGTGAACGTCCGATAGTATAATCGTCTTGTAGTGTATTTTTTTCATATCGTTTCTAAAGTGTGTAAGGGAGCATCCACAGCGGTGTGCTCCTCCTGCAGAATCGCGGAGGTATCGGCTAAGTAAGCACGAACGACGGAACTCCAACTTAGCTGCAGTGCCAATTCCCGAGCGGCAGCGCCCAGTTGTTCAATCAATCGTTCATCATTTACCAACCGCCCGGCGGCCGCAATAAAGCCAGCCTCATCCCCTTTAGCAGCCAAGAGTGCGTGGACACCGTCTGTTGCATATTCCCTCGCAGCGGCATAGTCATAGGCGACACAGGCTAAGCCACTCGCCATCGCTTCGGTTAGCACATTGCCGAACGTCTCGGTCACGCTCGGAAATAAAAAGACATCCGCCGAGGCATAGCACTTCGCTAGATCCGCTCCGCGTTGAAATCCGGTGAAAATAAATTCGGGATGCGCCGCTTCCAGCTCCGCACGCATCGGCCCATCGCCCACCAACACGAAACAGGCATTAGGCTGCTTGCACTGGATCTCGTAAAACCCACGAATCGCTAGAGCCATATTTTTCTCCTGCGCAATGCGTCCGACATAGAGCACCACTGGAGCAGTCATGTTACCCAGCCAACTCGCGCGCAGTGCCTCACAACGCGCACTCGGTTGATACAAATCACAATCCACCCCACGGCTCATCACTCGTGTATGACGAATGCCTTGCGCAGCGAGCTCCTCGCAAATGGCGCGCGTCGGCGCAAACGTCGCTGCCGTATAATTGTGAAAGGCTCGCAGATAGGCGAAGCCCACACCTTGTAGCAGACCCACTCCATAGTGCGCCCCATAGCTATGAAAATTGGTATGAAAGCTCGAAACCACTGGAATCCGCATGCGCCGTGCCACCCAAAGTGCCGCAGCGCCGAGTGGCCCTTCAGTCGCAATGTGCACCACATCTGGCCGCGAGCGCTTCCATAAACGCTTCATGCGCCCCATGGCAGGCATACCAATACGTAGGCCATCGTAGCCTGGAAGTGGCACGCTACTAACGAGCAACTCCTCCAGTTGCCACTCTAAGTCAGTCGGTTCAACCTGAGGAGCTTGTTGCGGACGCACCAACTGCATCGTATGCCCCACAGACAAAATACCAGCAACTAAACGATGTAGCGTCATCGCCACACCATTGACTTCTGGCGGATAGGTTTCTGTCACCAATGCAATTTTCACACTGCGAAGAATATATGACAACCAGCTCAAACAGGTGACAGTCCTGTTTCAATTACGTAAACTCTGCAGGGGTGCTGCTTGGAGACTGTCTCACAAATAGAGATATAAGGATATTCGACGTCATAATCGTAATCTTACTCATAATCTTAATCCTCTGGACTCATTCGTAAGGTCTTCAATCACTACGCTTCGATTAAGATTACGATAAAGAGTAAGATTAAGAGAGTAACAGGCGCGCAAGTAATTTGCTAGGTCTGTGGTGCTTGAGGCGTTCCGAACCTTCGTGTGCTCGTGGCCTGTGCGCGGTCTTCGCCAATACGACAAGCTCATGGTCGCTGACAAAGCAAAGCCCCTACTGATGACAGCTTTTAAAAAATGCTGCGCGAGGCAGTATGAACGCGATAGCCGGAGAAACTACCCTCGTTCCTTCAGATCTTCGATCTCACGCAGACGCGCTTTGAGCGCCTCCGCTTCTTCATCCAATGATCGGCGCACAGTCGATTGCGCAACCGCAGGTTGCTCAATGATTGTATCATTCGTCAAATACACACCGCTAAGCATCGAAGTCTTTACGTTGGCCCGATGCGTCGCCCCGGCGCGATCTTTGTAGATGATCTCATAAATGCGCGAGTCCTTCTCCCCATACCAACCAGGACCAAAAGGTGCCCAGCTTTGGTCAATCAATTCGCCGCCAAGAGTATTCTCAATATACCCTTTAACACGGTCTCCATCAAACGAACCCGCCGCGAGACGAAACAAGATCGCAATGATAATGAAGAAAATAAATATAAAAGGAATCGCTTCAGGACTCATATCAAAGAATATCTAAATAAAATTTCGCCCAGCTACGCGGCCTCTTCACTAATCAATGGCGGCATCGGCAAACTGAGACTGGTCGCAATCACACGAATCAAACTAAGTTCCTCTTGCGCAACTTTTTCATCGGCGAGCACGACAGCCAGCGCACCTTCAAAAATCACTTTCTTTTGCGGCAACGGCAGCTGCACAAAAAGATCTAACGCGGCTTCCAAGGCATCAAAGGTAATCGCCTCTTCCGGCAACAAGAGCGGCTCCTTAAGTAAGTAACGACTACATTTACGAGCACCTGCCTTAAACGCGGCTTCGCGCTCTGCAGGTTCAACCGCTGCGGTGTAAGTGATCGCCGAAAGCATCACGCACAGTGGCATTTCCATTTTCGCTGGCGAGAGCGGCGCCACCTTACGCGAAGGATTCCTGCGGTCTTCTAAATAGCCAGCAACCGCACGCATAAGCGCGAATTCTTCCAACTCAATCGCACCATCACTGTGCGCAAGATCGTAGATCAATTGACTCAACTGAGCAAATGTATCGAGGTCGCGCCCGGCTGCCATTGGCAACGCAGCATCAAACAAGGCAAAGCGCTGGTTCAAATTAAGCGCGCGCAAACGTGGCAACCATGCCTCAAGCTCACGATACACCGCACCATCAATGCGCCCCTTCACCATTTTTAATTGAGCCGCATCATCCCCTGCGTCACTGGCTGAGATTTGCAGCCCGATCAAGACGCCGCGTGCGGAGTCGTTGCTCTGATGGAGGCGATCTAAATCGTTGCCGATCTGCCCATGAATTTCTTGTGCGCTGAGGATTGCCGCCGCACTGACCTGTCCGATGGCATTGATAAAATCATGTGACTGGGCGGCGGCACGATTGATCTTCGGAGGCTGTTGGCCGGATTGTCGACGCGCTGACTTGCGCGCGCCACTGACGAATTTGCCATCCCAGTTCGGATCAATCGCGGCAATGCGCTGATCCAGCGGTGGATGCGTGGCAAACGCACCGCCCAGATTCGACTTCAACGCACTCGCAAAGAAAAAGTGCGCGGCTTCCTGCGAGTGCGCATTGCTCACGGCGCCATGCAGCGGAGTGCCACCGATCTTTTTCAATGCGCCAGCGATCCCATCGGGATTACGCGTAAATTGCACGGCAGCCGCATCGGCCAGAAACTCACGCTGACGCGAAATCGAACTTTGAATCATACGACCGAAAAACACACCGATATAACCGATCGCCATGACAGCGAGGCCGATCGCCATAATGACGAGCACCGCACCACCGCCCTCTTTACTCCGGCGGCGACCGCTCCAGAAGCTGGCCTCAGCAGTGCTACGAAACGCCAACTGCCCGACGACCGCAATCGCAAGAATCCCAAACAACACACCCATCAGGCGAATATTCAGACGCATATCGCCATTCAGAATATGGCTAAACTCGTGCGCGACGACGCCTTGCAACTCATCGCGATTCAAGGTGCGAATACAGCCATGCGTGACCGCGACCACCGCATCGGCTGGATTGAAACCAGCCGCGAAGGCGTTGATCCCTTCTTCGGGCAAGATATAGACTTCTGGCATAGGCACGCCCGATGCAATCGACATTTCCTCGACGATATTCATCAACATGCGCTCATCGGCATCCTTCGTGGTTTGCTCGACTTCGCGCCCGCCCATGGATCGAGCGACATAGCCGCCACCGGAACGCAACTGCGCCACTTTAAACAGCGAGCAACATGTCACCAACACCACAACACCCGCCAGCGTATAGAAAAACAAATCCGGCTGCCATAGCACCATCGGCGTCGGCACGGCGTCTTTGGAATCGAGCAGACCCGACTCCATGACATACACCACCACGCCATAAAGCGCGCCAGCAATACTAAGGACAGCCAAAGCGAACAGCACCACCATCAGGCGTGTGCGTTTGCGAGCCAACTCTTGTGCTTCGAAAAAGTCCATTTTGTCGGATTACGATATCGACTAGAAGCTGACCTTTACCGCATCGCGCTCACGCTCTTCGGTAATTTCAAACAACTGCGCCTCACGAAAGCCTAATGCACCGGAAAACAATACCGCCGGGAACACTTCGCGCTTGGTGTTATACGTCATCACCGAGTCGTTGTAGGCCTGACGTGCAAACGAAATTTTATTCTCAGTCGAAGTCAGCTCCTCGGTCAATTGCATCATGTTCTGATTGGCTTTCAGATCGGGATACGCTTCCGATAGCGCGAAGAACTTGCCCATCGCACCGGTCAAAGCGGTCTCCGCACCCATCAATTGCTTAATCGCATTCGGATCGCTCGGATCCGCAGCGGCCGCTTGCCCGGCAGAGGCCGCACCATTACGCGCCGCAATCACTGCTTCGAGCGTCTCGCGTTCATGTGAGAGATAGCCTTTCGCAGTCTCAACTAGATTTGGGATCAAATCGTAGCGGCGCTTCAACTGCACATCGATCTGCGCGAACGCATTTTTAAAGCGATTCCTCAAGGTCACCAGACCATTGTAGATGCCCATCACCCAGAGCCCCACAACGATACAAAATACGGCTAAAACTCCTAATATAATCAATGCTATCATCATAATATTTCCTTCTGTTAAAGTGAGCTACCAGTCATAGCACTAAATACTAACGCAGTCAACTAGAGTCATCTAGTATTACTACTATCGGATTCAATGCAACTACCGATAAACTCAATGCGCGCGTAGTCGAGTTCCTTTAGGTGCTCGACCGTTGGAGGATCGGTGTCGATTCAGCCGGTCCGGAGGGCTCCGACTCCAGATACCACACAGGCTCATCAATGCGCATGCCCATGATCATGGCTATGCGCTTGCTCGAAGGCACGCACCTTGTCCTGCAAGCTGGCTTCAGGCACGACTGTATCAGACGCCTGCGGCTGAAAACGCTCCCAAACTGGGACTTCCAACTCTCCCTCTAACTCGCGAATACGGTCAAGAATGATAGGTTTCTGCGCGTAAGGATCGTCGGGTAAATCACGATGTAACTGCTTAAGGAAGCTATAGGCCTCGGCATTTAGCCCCTGACGGCGCAAGAGTTCGCCATAAATACGGGCAGCAAAAAACGGCGCATAGGGCTGCTGCGACGCGAGCAGAAACCACTTCGCAGCATTCGGTATATCATCCAAACGATTCAAATAAATCTGCGCGATCTCCAGATACAGTTTGGCCGATTCTGGGTGAAATTCGAGCCCACGCTTCAACATCACGAAAGCCTGCTCGGCTTGTTCCAGGTCTAACTCTTGCTGACGACTTTCCGGCACATCCGTATAGCCCCCCTCTTCGCGAATCCGCCAGTTGGGCACATCATACGCGATCATACGCGCACCATTGATCCAGAAAAAATCGGGCCGTGGATCTAAAGTGGTGACCAACCGCACCATCGCATCGAGTTTCACGCGATCACGCCGCTCCCAAATCGTATTGGTGCGAATCCACAAGAAATCCGCCATCACCGCGCGAAAACCACCCAGCACACCGACCACTAATCCTTGCCCGAGCGACCCTTCGATCGCTTCCAGATTCATCTCAGGCTGCCCGGCTTTCACTAGGTTCCATGCTGGTGCTTCAATCGGACGTGTTACCACGCCCAACACGAGCAATACCAGCAGCACGAGGCACACATTGCACACTCGCAAGAAAAAGGGATGAGTTAGGCAACGACTCTCAGACATTGTCTAAATCTCCCGCTTTTTAAAATTCACCTGGGCAAGCAGGATGAAGGCGACGGTATAGATCAGCCCATATCCCACGATCTGCAGCACCGCGCTAGTCGGCAGCGGACGACTCCCACTGAACACCAGCTGATCGCCGACGTTAAACAATTGGAAGTTCGGAAAGACCAGACCGAGCACACGCACCAACCACTGACCGATTCCCTGCTCCATACTGGAATACGCATCTCGGGCAATATATTGCAGCTGGCAAATGATCAGCATAAAGAACGACACCACCACAGTGTAGAGATTGGTATTTGAGAAACTCGCAATAAACAGCGCCATCGCACTCAAGATGCCAAACTTGATCCACTGCAGCAGACCGAAGATAAACAAATCGCTATAGCGGATCAATCGCCCATCGGCAAACTCCTCACCGAGACGCAACATCAAGGCCGACTCGCGCCAGTAGAGAATCCCAGCAAGCACGAGCATTATTACTGTGGTAAAGACCAACATCAGCAAATGCGCACCAAGAAATTTCCCGGCAAGGAACTCCAACTTATAGATCGGCTTCGCCAGCATCGTCAGCGCAGTGCGATTCTCGATCTCGCTAAAGAACAGCTGTGTCGTCGCCGCAATCGATAGAATCGAGCCAAAGAAAAATAGCGCCCCAAAGCCGAAGTCCGTGATAAACTTGAGCTCACCCGTGCCGAAATCGAACTGCTGAAAGAAGGTCGAGCTCGCAACCAGCGCCACCGAAATCAGCAGCAACGAGTTGAAAAACTTCTGCCGAACCGCCTCCAAGAATGTGTTTCCGGCGATCAGCCGAATACGAGAAATAGAACCAATTAATCCGCTCATTGTGCGCCTCCTTCTGTCTTAGATCCTGTGCTGCGCTCTGCCTCGCGACGCTCCACTTCCTGTAAGAAGAGCGAATCCAAACTCAAACGCGGCTTTTCCACCCGGCAAAGCTTCCCGCCTTGTTCCGCAATTGCCTGCTCCACCGCAGCACGCCCCTCGGCGCTTAGCCCCTCAACAACGAGCGACTCCGCATTCTTATCCTGCACCAAATCATCCACACGGCCTTCGCGCACCAGCTTGCCGCGGTGCAAAATCGCGACGCGGTCACACAAGCCCTCGATTTGAGCGAGTAAGTGCGAGGACAGCAGCACGGTTTTGCCACGGCGCTTCAACTCGCGAATAATTTCTGCAATTGCTGCCGAGCCGAGCGGATCGACGCCCGCAGTGGGCTCATCGAGAATCACCAGTTGCGGATCATGCACCAGCGCCTGAGCGAGTCCGATGCGCTGCAACATACCCTTCGAATAAGTGCCGACGCGGCGATGCGCCGCCTCCGTCATACCGACAAGCTCAATCACCTCGTCGACCTGCGCGTTAATTTGACCGCGCGAAACTCCGCAAATTCGAGCATAGAACCGCACCAGCTCACGACCTGAGAGGTAGCGGTAAAAATATGGGGCTTCCGGTAAAAAGCCTACACTATGACGCGCCGCCACCGTATGACTGGGCTTGCCGTAGATTTTACACTCGCCCACGGAGGCGTCGAGCAGACCGAGAATGACCTTAATCGTGGTGCTCTTACCAGAACCGTTCGGCCCAAGCAGACCGAAAATTTCGTTATCGCCGACTTCTAGATTCAGATCGTCCACCGCGCGCAGCTTCACGCCTCGCATGCCGACGGAGAAATCCTTGGTCAGACCTTTAATACTGATAGCTGGATGACTCATATTTATTGTAGAATACGGAAACTCTGGCAGGTGCGCGAACCGCTGTCGGTCTTGATATCAAATTTGCGAATGTAGCTCTTCAGTTCGTCAGCGACTGCCTCTTGGAAGGCCTGCACCTCGGACTCTTCGCCTTCGGCGCAGAGGAGCACGCGACCGTCGGGCAGATTTTGCACGGTGCCAGAAACTTCAAAGCCCTTCGCCACACTCATAGTCTGGTAGCGGAAGCCGACGCCTTGGACGTGGCCTTCAAACCAACAGTTCATACGAAAAACACTTTGAGACATTACTGGAATAATTGGGGAGTTAGTGCGAAAATGGCACGAGATATGCCTTATATTTGATAATGTATGTATGCGTTCTCTCTTCAATCAAATCAAAATCAGCTCAAACTGAAAAGGGAGTTGATTTTTGAGAGGAAGAACACAGATTCAGCCCCATCGGATCTGATCCGAAAACTATGAGCGATCCAAATTTTGAACATTCCGACGGCAACTGGGACGACACTCCCAGCGAACCGACTTGGGGTGAATCCCAATGGCGAAAATATCTGACAGGTTCCGACCGAGATACCGCCAAGTTCCTTTCGATCTACAATAGTCTCAAGGACAAGCCGAATCACCTCGATGAAGTGGCGATTCAAATGGGCTGGGACGCAGAAGACATCTCGCTCACAGACGAATTCAGCGCACCTGAACCCGAGGACGAGGGCGAAGGAGAGACACCTTTTGACGCTCACGACGCACCTTACACTTTGCACCGCCACCCGGTGATCGTAGTGACTCGCGCCCTTTACCGCTACCTGCACCAGAGCTGGGAACACTACATGGCGCACAGCCAGAATTATCTCTCGCCGCAACTCTGTTGGAAATATGCCAACAGCCTGCATCAGGCCGAGATGAACGTGCTTTTATCCATTCAGGCCATCGATCTCGGTGATTTTGGCCTGACCATTTGCCACCTCAAGAACAGCTTGAGTGCGCTTAACCAAACTTTAGCCCTGCTCGACCAAGTCACACATCCGGATCCGGAGTTCCTTGCAGGCTTTCGCAAGGAAAACCACATCCGTATCTTTGACCTACGCGAGGTATGGATCCGCGTGATGAGCGACTGCCGCATAGAATGCCAACGTCGCCCCGGCGGAGACCTAGACTAATATTAACCAGGAAGAGGACCATGGGTTTCATACGCCGTATCTTCTGTTGGCTCAAACGATCAGATCCTGCCCGTAAAGCGGCACGCTCTCACCTCAAAGCCGCTAAACGCGGTGACCGGGAGCAATATCTGGCACTTGCAGCCAACTATACCGACCTCGCACAGACGTTTTTTGGCTGCTCCTTTTCAGAGCCCACCGGTCTGCGCATGGCACGCGTCACGCAGCTATTTAACGAGCTCTGGCAAAACCTACCCTACGCAGAGCGACTCTCTGACTTTGAATTCATGCTTGCTCAAGCACTGATCGACAGCACTTCAGATCAAAAGCTGACAACATCAAAGCAGGCACTCGTCACCAAACTGCGACTGCTCAACGCCCCCTCTCGCTTTGCATGTCTCGCCTACGCCTTTGGCAATTGGCCACTTCGCTGGGTAGCGCTCGTCATGCGCATCAAAACACCAGCGCTACACAGCCTGCTCTCTCAAGCACGCTGCGAATTGTGCAGTATCAGCTGGGAATCACTTTCCAGCGAAGAACGTGAATGCCTCGAAGCAATCAGTGCGACGCTCGACACCTGCTCGTCTGTGAGCGCCAACAAAGCCCTGAACAAACGCACCAGCAAGCACCCCCGAGTTATGGAAATTAAAGCTCAATGGCTGGAGCTACGCCCCGAGCTAGTCGAAGTGCGCATGCGCTATGTGCTCAACTTAGAAGATCGCGAAGAACTACTCTCCAATATACTCGATGCCACTGCTGCCGAGGCGATGCAGCGCCCCGCACTCGTAGATCGCATGGTCAATACCGTGCACTTCTCACGCCATTCAAAAATCAAAGTATCGTAGCATAATGTTGTTATCCCCCCGCCACCTCTCCGCACTGATTCCCCTCGCCTTCATCGCTACCAGCGCCGCGCTCCAAGCCGACATCGTCGCCGGCCCCATGCTCGGACACATCGATATGCGCGAAGCCAATGTATGGGTGCAGACCGATGCCCCCACTAAAGTGCGCGTTGCCTATGCCGAGCAAGGCAAGTCCGATGCACTTCGGTGGAGCCACACAGTGGAGACTCAATACGCCGAAAACAACACTGCCACACTCATGCTCAATGCAGTCGAGCCAGGCAAAAAATACAACTACCGCATCGAGCTCGACGGCAAGCTGACCGAAGATCAAAACACCTTTACAACGCCCGACAACTACCTCGGCCGCACTCCGCCACCCGACCTTAGGATCGCAGTCGGTGGCTCACACTACGTCACTGAAGAAGGCTTCGAACCACCTTATCAAATACTGGGCGGCGGCTACGGGATCTTTTCCACGATCCTTGCCGAGAAGCCCGAACTCATGATCTGGACAGGCAACACCGCCCACCTGCGCGATAGCGACTGGGCATCGAAAAGCGGCACACTCAAGCGTTTCAGCACAGCACGCAGCGTCTCCGAACTCCAACCGCTGCTCGCCAGCCTTCCGCATTACGCAACCTGGAGTCACGCCGACTACGGCACCGAAAACGCTGGCAAGTTTTACTCCTACCGCCAGCACGCCGAAGACAGCTTTAAAGCCTACTGGCCTCAGCCAGTCGAAGTCGTCAGCCTAGACGGCATCACTACACGTTTCCGCCGCTCCGACGTTGATTTCTTCATGCTCGACACTCGTAGCTACCGCGACGACGCCGCGAGCAGCCATCACCTACCTGAAATGCTCGGCAAAGCGCAAATCGAGTGGCTCCGCCAAGAGATCATCAACAGCACCGCCACCTTTAAAGTCATCGTCGCTGGCGCACCGATCCTCAACCCCGCCGACAACCGTAGCAATCTCAGCTACGCCGAACGCGAGCACTCCGACCTCCTGCAAATGCTCCGCGACGAGCGTATCGCAGGCCTCTTTTTCATCAGTGGCGGCAAATACTATGGCGAGCTCACCCGACTCGTGCACGCCAACAGCTACAACCTGTTCGACCTGACACTCGGGCCACTCACTGCGAACCCGAAGGAAAATCAGGACGAGCTAAACTTCTTCCGCATGCCCGGCACTAGCACCTTCGAACGCCACTTCGCACTGCTCGACTTCACCGGCCCCGAAGAAGACCGCGCGATCAGCATCAAAGTGATGAGTATGGAAGGCAAAGAACTCTGGCAACGCACCATCCAAGCCAGCCAGCTCCAGCCTGCCGAAAAGTAATGGAAGAGGCACTCTTCCATTCTGACTCTTAATCCCTCACAGAAGCGGACCGTCTCGGAGGCTTCAACCATTCGGTAGCTAAAGCAGCCGGCCCCAGTCAGTGCATCAACTTAGATTAAGATTACGAATAAGAGTATGATTAAGAACTGTGACATCCCCCCACTCGACACCATCGACTGGGGACGCACCGAATATGAGGACGCCTTTGAGCGGCAAAAAACGCTCGTCGATCTCAGACGAGCCAATCAAGCGCCCGACACACTCGTATTTACCGAGCACGCCCCCGTCTATACCATCGGCATGCGCAAAGGTGCCGATCAGCACCTGATCTGGAATGAAGCACAACTCACAGCCCAAGGTGTCAGCGTCATCCGCAGTAACCGCGGCGGCGACATCACCTACCACGGCCCTGGCCAAATTGTGGGCTACCCGATCATTTCACTGCAAGAACGCCGCGACCTGCATGCCTATTTACGCGATCTCGAAGAAGTCGTGATCCGCACACTCGCGACCTTCGGCCTGCAGTCCGCCCGCCGCGAAGGCAAGACCGGCATCTGGCTCGGTGAGCGTAAGATCTGCGCAATCGGAGTGGCCGTGCGCACCTGGGTCACCTACCACGGATTTGCCCTCAATGTGAATCCCGACATGAACCACTTCAAAGGGATCGTGCCTTGTGGCATTACCGATGGCACCGTCACCTCAATGCAAGCTGAGCTAGGCGAACCAATTGACCTCGCCATCGTAAAAGCGCGTTTAGCAGTTGAATTCCAGAAAGTTTTTCGGAACACTGCCGCCCCTCATGAACAACCGTAAACCAGAATGGCTCCGAGCGAAGCTACCCACTAGCGTCGAATACAAGGAAGTGCGCGAAATCGTCGACACCCACGATCTCCACACAGTTTGCAAAAGTGCACAGTGCCCGAATATGGGCGAATGCTGGTCGCGCGGCACGGCGACCGTCATGATCCTCGGCAATATTTGCACACGTTCCTGCACCTTTTGCGCGATTCAAACAGGTCGCCCCACTGAGCTCGACCTCGGCGAGCCTGCACGCGTCGCAGAGTCTATCGCCAAGATGGATCTCAAGCATGCAGTCATCACGTCCGTCGCACGCGACGACCTGAAAGACGGCGGTGCCGCGGTCTGGGCCGCGACGATCCGCGCGATCCACCACCGCAAACCAGAATGCGCCGTCGAAGTGCTCACCGCAGACTTCCGCGGACAGCAGGAATATTTGGACGTCGTGCTGGACGCCTGCCCCGACATTTTCAATCACAACCTCGAAACGGTCAAACGCCTGCAGCGCCCAATCCGTAAGACCGCCCGCTACGACCGCTCGCTCTGGGTGCTCGAACACGCCAAGTCGCGCGGCTTCACCACGAAGTCCGGCATCATGCTCGGCATCGGTGAGACCGAAGACGAGATCAAGGAAGTGCTGCAAGACATGCAAAAAGTCGGCGTTGATATTTTGACGATTGGCCAATACCTACAACCGACGAAGAAGCACCAGCCGATTGACCGCTGGGTCACACCTGAAGAATTTGCCGAGTGGAAAGAATACGCACTCAGCATCGGCTTCGGCGCCTGTGAGTCCGGGCCACTCGTGCGCTCCTCCTACCATGCCGACGAGCAGTCCGCGATGTTTGACGTCCGTGCCCGCCGTGCAGAAATGCTTGCAGCTCAAAAAGCCGAAAAGGAAGCCGCCGAAGTGGCCTCCGTATAAGTTAATTCTTAAAAGAGTAGTTAGAAGTCAGGAGGAAGGAGTTAGAAGCTGAGCATCAGTGTTTTATGGCGTCTTAGACGTTCGCCAAATGGCTTCGCCCTTCGGTTGCACCCAAGGGCATAATAAAGTGTCGCTGCGCTCGGTAGGCGGCTATAGGAGAATCTACAAAGGCTTCAGAATCAAAGACTAACTTCTGGCTCCTAACTTCTAACTCCTAAACCTAGGTTAATTCAGACCTTTAAATCAAAAAACGATGACCACACCGGCCATCGTTTTTTTTGTGCGGAGTCAGCGACTCGCAACGGGATTTATAGCGGGAGGGACGGCCTCCGCGCCGTCAGCAGAGCCCAAGCAGCAAATCACAGAAGTTAAATGAGGCCAGTTCGCTCCTAGCAGCAAAAACCGACGCAAACGCGCCCTCTTCCTCCTACGCCAAAGGAGGAAGCAATGGTTACATCGAGAACGGAAACACCCACTGATCCATCCTAAAGAATCGGCAACACCACCCTTTACTCATGTGGCTCGAACAAGAAATTCGGCAACCCGGGATTCACATCAATTTTCTCGAAGACTGCGGTGCAATACAGCACGCCATCCACCCAAAGCTCAAAACCTCCAGGGATCGGATAGTCCGCCCCTTCTAGAGGATCGGCATAGATTAGCTCCACGTCTTTGCGACGACGCGCATCGATCTTCACCGAACTACGGCGATACAACTCTAGGCCAGTCTCCTTATCCAAGTAATGATACACCGGACTATCCAACAAACCGATCTGCCTGACCACGAGACACTCACGCTGATTCCATGTCTCATTTGGCATGAGTTGAAACTCAACAGTCGAGTCCTCGCCCTTCTCATACTCCCATGTCAGCGCAGGGATCGAGCACTCTAACATCGCCAAAGAGCGGTTAAACGCCAGCAGCGCCTCGTCAGTCTCGTCGATTATAGGATGCGACTGATGATACCATAAGGCTGAACCATCATACCCCGCCTCAATCAGCTTATCATTATACCTCAAACTTTGCTTATAAAAATGAGGATTCTTAGCCAATAAGGTGAACTCCATTTCAACTTTACCAGAGGTATAAGTGCCGACAGCTCGAATACTCTCCACTTCATTATAGCGGGTCGCTGCAAAATGATTCTCAAAAAACACTTCTACATCATCTTTTTTCTCAACCGTAATCACCTCAGTCGCGACCACTTTTTCTGCCTCAACAACCTTCGTATCGCGCGCTGCTTCAGGAAAAAACAAGCCCCAGCAGAAATAAACGACCAGCCCGACAACGACTGATAAAGCAGATATGCAAAAAAACAGGATCTTGTAGAACTCCGATCGCGGGATCGGAAAACCCAGCACAAAAATCCACTCATAACCATCTGGTTTATTGCTCATATATCCCCACAACTAAGCATGCAGCACCGCGTCAATCAAGCTAAGACACGCGTGAAAGGCCTCTCAAGTCGTGACATTCGAGGTCAGCACGAACCACTCTGCACGATCTACGCAGAACCATTAGAGCCACTAACACCAGCAACCAGTCCATTGTTAAGTTCATATTAATATTAATTAACAATTGAATTTCACCTAAAAACCCGTTTTGGATGCATGCATGCACCAAACAGCATCCACATCACTTGCAATTTTAATGCTCTCACTCTCCGGCACTGCCTTTGCCGAAGACGTGCCGACGACCATCGAAGGAGAAAGCGGCGGCTTCGCGCTACCGACCTTAGTAATCAACGGACAAGAGACTGCGAACTTATTGCCAGTCACCACTTACGATTCGCTCGTCTCGGATCTACAATTCAATCCCCGCGTCGATTTACAGGCTCGTAATATGGCTGAAGCACAGGGCGACGTCAGCATTCGTGGTGGCATCTTCGAGAACACCGGCTTCCAAGTCGGCGCAGCGACTATAATCGACCCACAGACAGGTCACTACTCGGCCGAACTACCCATCGCACCGGAAATGATGGGGAATGCACAGGTATTGACTGGTGCAGATAATGCGCTCTACGGATTTAATAGCAGCGTGGGCACCATCAAATACGACTGGAGCCAGATCCAAGACGGCGGCAGCGCCACCGTCGGCGGCGGCGATCACGACCTCAACTTCCAACGCATCCACCAAGCATTCACTGGCGACTTCGCCAATACCGATGAATGGAGCTGGGGCGTCGAAGCAGAATATTCCCGCTCCGAAAGTGACGGCACCATCAAACATGGCGATCACGACTTTAACCGCACCACAGGCCGCGTGCAACTCCTCGGGCCAGAGTCGCAGACCGACTTCTTCGCAGGTTATCAGGAGAAATTCTTCGGTTGGACAAACCTCTACACACCTTTCGGCGTGAACGAGACTGAAAACCTGAAAACCCGACTCTTCTCAATCAACCACCAGCAAAACTATGGCACAGACAGCAACTGGGAGTTAAGCACCTACTACCGCCGCCACAGCGACTACTATGTTTACGATAGAGAAAACCCTGCGATCTACAATGCCACCCATGAAACAAAGTCCGGCGCACTGGCCTTTGCTGGCAAACATGAAATCAACGAGGCCTTCGCCATCAATCACTCCTCGCAATTCACTGCAGACAACATCGACTCTACATCACTGGAGAACAACTTCACATCGCGCAGCTACTACAAGGTGAGCATCCTGCCAGAATATCGCATGCAGCTTGCCGAAAACGAAAAGCTGAGCGTTCGCGCAGGCGCCACTTATGACGATACCAACCGCGATAGCTCTAAAGTCTCGCCCATTTCGGACATCACTTGGAAACGCACCCACGCCAATGGCCAATTCGACAAGGTCTACCTATCCTACGCACAAGCCACACAAGTCGCAGGTTACACTGCCATCGGAGGTAGTGAAACTGGCGGGCTTTTCCGTAGTAATTACGACCTGGATCGTGAAACCAGCCAAAACCTTGAATTAGGCTTTGCCCTGGATCGCACCGAATGGAGCTTCCAAAGTGCTGTCTTCTACCGTTGGGACGATGACCTAGTCGACTGGACTTACTCAAATTCAAACACGTCAGCCCGCTCAGCCAACTCAGTCGACATCGAAACATTCGGCATCGAGCTGATCGGCACACGCCGCTGGGGTAAGGTCGAAGGCATCATCAGCTACGCTTACCTACACAAAGACGAAGACTACGGAGATGACAATATTGACGGTAGTTACTACGCGCTCAACTACCCCGATCATCGTGCAACCCTCGGCGCGATCTGGCGCCCCATCGAGATGCTCGAGTTCCGTATCGACAACGAATGGCGCAGCCAAGAAGACAACGACCTTCGCAACGGCAGTAATAACGCCTTCTTCACCGTAGTCGGACTCAGTATCTTCCCGCCACAAGTCGATGGCCTCGAGCTCTTCGCCTCAGTCGACAATGCATGGGACGACGACTTCGAAGAAGTCCCCGGCACACCCGGACGCGGCGACCAAGTCTCCGTCGGTGCGACTTACCGCTGGTAAACACCTTTCCATTGAATGAATCAGAGCCTTGTCGCACCAGCGACAAGGCTCTTTTTGTTTAGATCAGCTGCGCAGTCTTATACCACATCAATATATTTTTAATCTGAATGGTGACTCGATTCGTAGCGGACTGACGAAGTCATTTCGACCACCAAACCTAAGCGCGAACACTCTGCACGAAACCGCTTCACGGCTCCGCTACAAAAGAATGCAGCAAAGTATGAGATACACAGGCCGCAGCAAGTTCTCGCAACAGAGTTTCGAGGCTACAAATCAAATCACACGGATCGAGACAGTGCCCCAGAGCACTACAAACAGCACCCCTCCCCTCACAACTATACTGACCCGCATTATGTATTGTGGTTCTTCATGGTTCAGAAATCTTCGTAGGGGTCGTGCTCGCGCGAACCGCGAAGGCAGGAGGCGTTGCGAAACTCAGTGATATTTAGGCCTTTGCGCGGTCTTCAGCCTTCGCCAAGGCTACGGACTGACACGTCGCAAAGCAAAGCCCCGACCTTAGACAGAGAAGTATAATGAAGGCACTTTTCACAAATTATGATGCGCGCCAGTATATAGGCACAAAAAACGGGCATCCGGCCGAGCGTTAATGCTCACCGAATGCCCGCAAATTTAAGAATCGCTATGCTTTAGGCTCAGCTTCGTCAGTAGTCTCTGTAGCAGGTGCTTCGGGAGCTTCTGTTGTTTCAACCTCAGCAACTTCAGGTGCGACTTCAGCAACTGGCGCTTCAGCCTTCGCTTCTTCGACCACTGGCGCTTCAGGTGCAACCTCAGCAACCGGCTCTTCAGCCTTCGCTTTCTCAACAGCAACTGGCGCTTCTGCAACGGCAGCCTTCGGCTCAGCAACTGCTTCAGCTTTCGCCTTCTTCGGTGCTGGCTTCTTCGCTTCCTTCGGCTTTGCTTCAGGCATCGGCGGAGCTGCAAAGAGACGGCCATCGCCATACTCGGTGACGTAGCCTTCAACGATCAACCAACGCAAATCAAGCATGAGTTGATTCAGGCGCTTCTGCTCGTCCTCACTTAGCTCGACCTTCGGCATCGCTTCAGTCGAAGCAGCGGCATCCGCTGCTGGAGCAGGCGCTTCAACCACGGCTGGAGTCTCAGGAGCTTCGGCAACTGCTTCGCCTGCTTCAGCGGCTGCGGCAGCTACTTCTGCGGCAGCGGCCTTCGCTGCTTCGGCTGCGGCTGCGGCTGCGGCAACTTCGGCCTCAGTCATTTCAAGCTTAGCGGGCTGCTGACGCTCGGTATCGATATCGATATAGAGTTTAGGCAATTTCGACGCCGATGTATTCGGATGCTTCTCGATGAACTCGATCAACCCCTGGATGGATGGCGTAAAGACAGTCTTACTGTCGCGGAATTTACGTTTAACGGCACAGACGAAGGATACGCCCTTGGAGCCCTTTTTATAAACGGCAAATTTTTGACGACGCAGACGACCGCGAATGTTGTTCGCAGAATCAAGTGGGAAGTGTAGTTGCTGCTCAACGTAGGATTCTACCGAACGGCGAATATCGCCCTTTGGCAGACGCTCGATATCGCGACCTGCAAAGCGAATCGTCTCACCGGAGCTGACGATCTTATCTTTGCGATGCTGCAATAGGAAGAAACGCACAGCCTCTAGGGACTCAAACGATTCAGCCTCACCCTCCTGGCGATCCTTCACGGTGTAGCGCGCGCCCTTCTTCATCGACTCCACCCATGCATCGATCGACTCCTGCTCTTTCACCGTTTCAACCTTTGATACAAAGCGATCAAAGGACATGCCTGTGATCTTCGCAGCATAGTGGCGCTGCAAGAATTCTTGGTAACGGTGGTAGTTTGGCGGCCCGAGTAAGTCACCCGTGACCGAGCAACGGTTGACCATCTGGAAATTCCCCTTTGGTGCTTCGACCTCAATTTCTTCGACATCGAAGAATAGGTCGAGGTGATTGCTCAACACATGGTTGATCGCGGCCTCTTCAGAATCGAATGGCAGATGCCCTGGAACTGCAAAGAACAACGGCGCAGGCTTCTCGCCAGCTTTCGCTTTGTTCTCTACCACTACGACATAACGCTCGGGCTTTTCTAGGATCAGGTGCGCGATCTCAAACAGTTGATAAGTGCGAACGGTAGAACGTAGGCGCTTGACCAATGCTTCGAACGCTTCGTCCTGCGGATAAATGTCCACTTTAATGGTCGGCTCGAAAATAGCCCGCTGATCTGGACGACCTCCACCACGGCGATCACCACCACGACCTTGAGGACGACCTCCGCCCTGAGGACGACCTTCGCTACCACCTTGCGGACGACCTCCACCGGGTCCACCTTGAGGACGGCCAGCGCCGCTAGGACGTGCGCCACCTCCAGGCCCACGACGATCACGTGAACCACCGCCACCAGAGCGTTTCCCCTTACCGCGTGAATCTCCACGAGACTCAAACTTCTTTAAAGATGGACGTTTAGCGTTCTCGTCTGCCCATGAAGGGCCGAAGTCGAGACCGGAAAGTGTATTAAGATCGAGTGCCTTTTTAGAGGACTCTTTAGGTTTATCTGCTGGTTTTTCAGCCATAGCGTTATTCGGGAAACGAGCCGAAAAGAGTCGGCCACGTGAATTGAGTGGTTAAGTAAGGTTATTGTGCTAAGGGAAAGAACTCCAACATTCAAGTCATCTAGCTGCCTTTTTTTAACTATTTTTCATTTTTTGAAAATTTATGTTGATCTCTCCAAAATCTCACCTATCACCTTCGAACTTCACCGCGTTAAAGCGCAGTAAATTTGGTCGAATGGTGGAATTGGCAGACACGCATGTTTAAGGGACATGTGCCGAAAGGCGTGGGGGTTCAAGTCCCCCTTCGACCACCACTTTTAAAACCGAGCCTCAGGGCTCGGTTTTTTTGTGCCTGCAGCGAGAGGATGTAGCGAGAGGGACGAGCTCCGGCTCGTCTTGCGGCGTGCTGGTGCTTTGGTTCTGTGCTGAGGCTCGGCGCTTAGGCAGTGCAGACGGCGCGTAGGCCATCCCTCCCAACGAAACTCACAACACTGGATTCGCGGCAGCATAACAAAAAAAGCGCCCTCCGAGGAGGACGCTTTCGAAAATAGGATCTACTGTAGACGCGACAAAGCGCATCCCTCCGACCTAGTAGCGGTAGTGCTCTGGCTTGTATGGGCCAGATGGCTTCACGCCGATGTAAGAGGCCTGCTCTTCGCTGAGTGTAGTGAGCTTGCAGCCAATCTTTTCGAGGTGCAGACGTGCCACTTCTTCGTCGATGTGCTTCGGCAAGATGTAAACTCCTGGAGTGTATTTCTCAACTTGCCTCCAAAGCTCGATTTGAGCGAGCGCTTGGTTGGTGAAGCTGTTGGACATCACAAAGGACGGGTGACCTGTTGCACAACCAAGGTTCACAAGGCGTCCCTTGGCGAGCAAGTAGATGCTGTGACCGTCTGGGAAGGTATATTTGTCCACGGCACCTTCGTTGTCAGGCTTGATCATTTCAACTTCAACGCCAGGCATCTTGTCGAGTGCATCCACGCCGATTTCGTTATCGAAGTGACCGATATTACAAACGATCGCTTGATCCTTCATCTTCGACATGTGGTCTGCAGTGATGATGCCGTAGTTACCTGTAGTGGTGACGTAGATGTCACCCCAGCCAAGTGTATCTTCGACCGTTAAGACGCGGTAGCCTTCCATTGCAGCTTGAAGTGCGCAGATCGGATCGACTTCGGTCACGACGACTTGCGCGCCCATGCCCTTCAGTGCCGCCGCACAGCCCTTGCCCACATCGCCATAGCCACAGACGACGCCGACTTTACCCGCGATCATTACATCGGTTGCACGCTTGATACCATCGAGTAGCGACTCGCGGCAGCCATAGAGGTTATCGAACTTCGACTTGGTCACGGAGTCGTTCACGTTGATCGCAGGCACGAGGAGCTTGCCCGCGTTGTGCATTTCGTAGAGACGGTGCACACCTGTAGTCGTTTCTTCCGAAACACCCTTCCAGTCTTTGACGACCTTGTGAAAGTGATCCTTCGAAGAATCTTCAGCATGAATCTTTTTGAGCAGTGCTTTGATCACAGACTCCTCATGGCTGCCGGACTCGGAATTCACCCAGTCGCTACCATCTTCAAGTTCATAGCCCTTGTGAATCAGTAGCGTCGCATCGCCACCGTCGTCGACGATGAGCTCTGGACCAGAACCGTCTGGCCATGTGAGCGCTTGTTCAGTGCACCACCAGTATTCCTCGAGTGTCTCACCCTTCCAAGCGAAGACCGGCACACCGAGATTCTTCGCCACGTAGGCCGCAGCATGATCTTGTGTGGAGAAAATATTGCAAGAGCACCAGCGCACATCCGCACCGAGCTTCTGAAGCGTTTCGATCAAGACCGCGGTCTGAATGGTCATGTGCAACGAGCCCATGATGCGCACGCCTTTGAGCGGTTGCTCATCCGCGTATTTTTCGCAGGTCGCCATAAGACCTGGCATTTCGAATTGTGCGATCTCGACTTCCTTGCGACCGAAGTCCGCAAGTGTGATGTCTTTGACCTTATAATCTGTTTTGGTAAGTGTGTCTGTGCTCATAATAGTTTAATTTCGAATCCTAATCGTTCTCTTAGTCGTATTCCTTACAGTGCAGCCTTCAATTCGTCGGCTTTGTGAGTGGACTCCCATGGAAGGTTGTCCTTGGCGAAGTGACCGTAGTGTGTGGACTCGCGGTAAATCGGGCGCAGCAGATCGAGCTGGCTGACGATGTCGGCCGGCTTGAAGCTAAAAACCTTCTGTGCTGCAGCCGCTATTTCGGCATCGCTCACGGTGCCAGTGCCAAATGTATCAACGTGCACGCTGGTCGGGTATGGGTGACCGATCGCGTAAGCGACTTGTAGTTCACACTCATCCGCGAGACCAGCGGCGACAATGTTCTTAGCCACCCAACGCGTAAAGTAGGCTGCAGAACGGTCCACCTTGGATGGGTCTTTACCAGAGAAAGCACCACCACCGTGACGCGCCCAACCACCGTAGGTGTCCACGATGATCTTACGTCCAGTTAAACCAGCGTCACCTTGCGGGCCGCCAATTACGAAGTTACCCGTTGGGTTGATCAAATACTCGGTCTGATCGGTCAGCATCTCAGCTGGCAGCACCTTACGGATCACTTCGATACAAAATGCCTCAATCTCGGCGTGCGCTTTACCTTCCGCGTGCTGCGTTGAGATCACCACGTTCTTAATGGCGACTGGCTGACCGTCCACATACTCGAGTGCGACTTGGCTCTTCACGTCCGGGCGAAGCCAATCAACTTTAAGCTCCT
The DNA here is from genome assembly GCF_902728235.1 of Lentimonas sp. CC4. NCBI lineage: Bacteria > Pseudomonadati > Verrucomicrobiota > Lentimonas > Lentimonas sp. CC4. The sequence continues at coordinate 2,111,956 of NZ_CACVBO010000001.1, read as the reverse complement.
TGCGCTGACGTGCCATCTCACGGAGGAGACGGTGTGCATACATGATCGCAGCAGGCATCAATTCAGGAGTTTGATTACAAGCGTAACCAAACATAATGCCTTGGTCACCCGCACCCTGCTCGGCAGTTTTTTTGCCAGCAGCTTCAGCAGCATCCACGCCCTGTGCGATATCGGAGGACTGTGCCGTTAAAATATTCGAGACGAAGACCTGATCCGCATGGAAGATATCGTCGTCGTTGGTGTAACCGATCTCACGAATCGCTTGGCGAACGATCTCCTCGTAGTTGAGTTTCGCATTCGTGGAGATCTCCCCAGCAAGGAACACGCAGTTGCTCTTAACCAATGTCTCACACGCCACACGGCTATTGGGATCCTGCTCAAGACACGCATCTAATATGCTGTCTGAGATATAATCAGCGACTTTATCCGGATGACCTTCGCCCACAGACTCGGAAGAAAAGATGAAATTTTTGCTCATAAGACCGGTAAGTAATCCCAATACTCCAAATTAATCAAGCAACTTATCAACATATCAGGATAAAATGATATGTATGAATTCGACTCGTCGACAAATGCCACTTTCGACACAGGCATCCCTTCCACACGAATCAACATATTTTGCCCGCGAAGTTACGCCAAGAAACGCGAAGCTTGCAGAGAGCGGGTTTACCCCGCGATTGCAGATCACACGCCAGTGTCGAGCGAGAGGAACTGCCATCTAAATCAAAAAATCCAAATTCAACATACAGTTAGTTTGACATCAGCCTGCCTGACTCCACTTCTGGATCAGAATACTACTCCCAACAGCACGTAAATTCATATGAAACACCTACTCTTAAGCATCTTTATCATCTGCAGCCTACAGGTTAGCTCAAATGCAGCTGACGTTAGTGATTTAACCTATGTGATAGATGAAGATAGCATTACCATCACCGACTGTTACGCCTATGCTTCGGGTGAGTTGGTAATCCCTGAAACCATTGAGAGCATGCCCGTAACCAGTATCGGCGATTCGGCTTTCGAGTATTGTAGAAGGTTGACCAGCGTGACAATCCCCGAGAGTGTCATTAGTATTGGCGATTCGGCTTTCGATAATTGCGAAAATCTGACGAGCGTGACAATCCCCGTCAACGTCAACAATATCGGCGACAGCGCTTTCCAGGATTGCAGTAACCTAACGAGTATCGATGTGCATTCCTCCAACCAATACTATTCCAGTATAGACGGTGCCCTATTGGACAAGTCTCAGAGAACATTAATTAAATACCCAAGTAAGAAGACTGGCGCGTTCACAGTCCCTAACAGCGTCACCAGGATCAATGATCGGGCGTTCTATCGCTGCAGCTACCTGAACAGCATCACAATCTCTGACAGTATTACCAGGATTGGTTCTTCGGTTTTCACCAACTGCGACAACCTAATAAGTATCGATGTAGATCTGGACAATCGATACTACTCCAGTATCGCAGGTGTTTTATTTAACAAGCGCCAAACAACACTGATTCATTATCCAGCTAGAAAGACTGGGGCGTTCACAATTCCTACCAGCGTCACTGATATCGCCGATTATGCTTTCTATCACTGCAGCTACCTGAGCAGCATTACAATCCCTGACGGTGTCATTAGTCTCGGCTGGGCACCATTCGCGGGCTGCACGAGCCTGATTAGCGTGACGATACCGGACAGTGTCACTAGTCTCGACGGTTCAGCTTTCAGTTTTTGCAGCAATCTGACTAACGTAATAATCGGCAGCGGCGTCACCATTATAAGAGGTTCTGCTTTCAACAACTGTAGCAGCCTGACAAACGTGACAATCGGCAGCAGCGTCACTAGTATCGGCGGCTCGGCTTTCCGCTACTGCACCAGCCTGATCAGCGTGACGATACCTGCCAGTGTCACCAGTATTAGCTATAGTGCTTTCAGCCATTGCAGCAACCTGACAAGTGTCATCTTCGACGGAGATGCTTCGGTCAGCCTGCCCTCATCAGTCTTCTCAAATAACGCAACTGCTTTCAAAGTGTATTTTTATGAGGATGCATCGTGGCTTACCACGCCGACTTGGAAAGGATACGCAAGTGAAACGCTCGCCCTCAATGAGGACAGTGACGGTGATCAAGTTCCCAATAAACTGGAACGTGTGCTCGGAACGAACCCATTACATAAGGATTCCAACTTCAAAAGTTGGCACAGCCACGGAAATGAAAGCATGCGAATGCACTATAGCCCGCCCAATGAACACTGCCAATTTGCCATCGAATCAACAACAGACCTAAGCGACCCCGAAAGTTGGCAGGTTGATGAAAGCTTAACCTTCTCGGCAGATCCTAGTGAGCCAACCGTAGATTTACCGGTGGATGGAACAGAATCCGTATTCTACCGCATGCGGATCAGTGCGATCGAGTAACACGACAAGGGAGCTGTAGTATCACTGGAATCCACCCAAGACTAAGAAGTCAGATAAAAAAGTGGACCTAGGCTCGGTATAAGGCAGGACGTAGGTCTGCCGAAGATGGCGTAGCAATGCTACAACCGATCCTCCGCACAACCACCTAGCGAACTCGCGCTAGCGAGGTCGACGCAGCACGCCGCCAACACTCTGCAAGACGTGACTCGCGTCACATTGCTACGCCCAATCTCTGCGCAGACACAACTGCGCCGTTCGCATGGTTTAAACATGACACAAGGACAGATCTCAGTTCTTCTCCCCTACCCATGACCGAACAGACCGACCCACTTTCTATCCTCAAGACGACTTTTGGCTTCGACGCGTTTCGCCCCGGACAGGAGCAGGTCATCCAGACGCTCTTAGAAGGACGCAGTGCCAGCGCCATTTTCCCCACGGGTTCGGGCAAGAGTCTGTGCTACCAACTCCCCGCCCTTCTACTGCCGGGATTGACCTTGGTCGTCTCGCCCCTGCTGGCACTGATGAAAGATCAGATCGACAGCCTGCAGGCACGCGGCGTCGCGGCGGAACGCCTAGACTCCAGCCTCGACGAAGAAACCTATCGCCGCGTCACACAAGACATTCGCGGTGGACAACTCAAACTACTCTTCGTCGCACCCGAGCGCCTTGGCAACGAGCGATTCCTGAATCTCATCCACGATCAACGCATCAGCCTGCTCGCTGTCGACGAGGCACACTGCATCTCCTCGTGGGGTCACAACTTCCGCCCCGACTACCTGAAACTCGCCAGCGCCGCGAAAGAACTAAAGGTCGAGCGTGTGCTGGCACTCACCGCGACGGCCACGCCGCAAGTGTCCGACGATATGGCACGCGCCTTCGACATCGCGGAGGGCGACATCGTCAATACAGGGTTTCATCGCCCCAACCTAGAGCTGCGCGTTACCAGTTGCAGCGACTCAGAGCGACCGGCGCTTCTGGTTCAGCGCATGAAGGAACGCCCCGCGGGCGCTACGATTATTTACGTCAGCCTCCAACGTCATGCCGAAGAAGTCGCCGAGCATTTAGTCAAAGAAGGCTTCGACGCCAAGGCCTACCACGCGGGCATGAAATCCGAAGACCGCGTTGCCACTCAAGAGGCCTTCATGAACGGCGACGTGCCCATCATTTGCGCGACGATTGCGTTCGGCATGGGCGTCGATAAGTCCGACATCCGCTACGTGTATCACTATCAGATGGCCAAAGGCTACGAAAGTTACATGCAAGAGATCGGCCGCGCGGGTCGAGATGGCGCGCCTTCGGTTTGCGAGCTATTCGCCTGCGCGGATGATTGCACTGCCCTGGAAAACTTCGTCTATGGTGACACGCCTGATCCATCGAGCATCACCTCAATCGTCACGGAGTTGCTCGGCTCCGATGACGAAATCGACATTGCGATCACCGACCTTTCACGTCGCCACGACATTCGTCAGCTGGTGGTCAATACCTTGCTCACGCGCTTGGAGCTCAAAGGCATCATCCGCTCCGAGGGCCACTACTACGGCGACATTCGATTTGCACCATCAGGCAGCAGTGCCGAAATCCTCGCGCAGTATCCCGACAACCAAGCCGCCTTTATCCGTAAGATCTTCACCTGCTGCACAAAGGCACGCAAGTGGATCACTTTAGACATCGACAAAGCGATGGCACACACCGGTCAGCAGCGCAACGTGATCCTACGCGCACTCGACAGCCTACAACACAAAGGCCTCGCTCAACTACAACTCGCGGGCTACCGGCAACGCTTTCGCCGACTAGAGCAAGACGTCGACATCCCGGCGCTGTGCCAACAGTTACAGGAAACCTTCCTGCAACACGAAACGATGGAAATCAGCCGCATCGAATCCATGCTCGCCTATGCGCAAAGCGACAGCTGCCTGACAGGTAAATTGCTCCACTATTTCGGCGAACCGATTGAGCCCTGCGGCCATTGCGGAATCTGCCTCGGCGATGCGCCCGCGAAGCTAACGGAGCGCCACCATGCCAGCATTGAGAACACCGATCTGAGCAACTTCACTGCCCTCGTAGCAAAGAACGCCAAAGCACTTAGCCGTCCACGCCAGCAAGCCCGCTTTCTCTGCGGCCTCAATTCCCCTGCGGTCTCCGCCACGCGGGGCCTGCGCGGCAATCCGCTGTTCGGTAGCTACAGTGAAGTGGCCTTTGCTGAAGTGCTGCGCGCCCGCGACCGATTGACTCAAGCGATCGATACCGAGCTCTAATAAAAACCAAGTTTTTATTGCTCTGAAGCATTGATACTCATGATTAGTTTTCATATGCTTGGTAGCTTACAGCATGCAGTTTACCCCCAATTTTAATCTTCAAGACAATCTGATACGCTACTTCAGGGAAGATGTGGCCTCCGATGCGATCGAAATGGATCTGTTCGGTTTGCTGACGTCGTATACGTTGAAAGCACGCAGCGATGTGCAACCACGCGGCCTAGACTTTTATAGCATCGTGCATGTGACCCAAGGTAGTGCATGGCTTTGGACGCAATCCGATGCGCGCACCGCAGTCTCGGCTGGTGATTGCCTGCTGTTTTATCCAGACACGGCATTCGACTTTGCAGCTGCAACAGGCGATGCAACGGTGGACTGCATCTGCTTCAACGGTGGCTTAGCTGAACACTTAAAACAGACGAATCTATTAAACGAAGGGGTGCGCTCGATCGGCGCATCCAGGCGTTTGCTCAGCATCATACGACATGCCAAAGAAGGCACTCCAGCAGGTGCGCTCAGAGCACATAGTGCGTTGTTTCACTTATTTACTGAACTCGAAGTCGAACGCTTAAGCAGCACTGAAGCACCCTCACGTATCGCAGCCTTGATCGATGCCATCCGGCAACACCCCGAGATCTGGCGTGACAGTCACGAAATGGCCGAGTTCTGCCATTTAAGTGAAGCGCAGCTGCGCCGTGTGTTTAAACAAGAGACGGGGCTCAGTCCCAAAACATTCCAAGACACCGTGCGTGCGCAGAAGGCAAAAGAGCTACTTCAGAACGGATTCAGCGTAAATGTGGTATCCGATCTACTAGGCTATGCCGATCCATTTCACTTCAGCCGGCGCTTTAAAACACTCATAGGCAACACCCCACGCGATTTTCTAAATAGCTAATCTAAAGCAAGATTACCCCCATCATATCGAAAACAGTCATGCAAGATGCGCGTTTTGTCTATGTTCACATTCGACCAAACTAGATATACTTCTAAACATCGCGAATCATCATTAGGAAAAGTATCCCCACGATCCTACCCCTAACGATGCTTCAATCATTCGAACCCGTAATGATCAAAGAACAATGAAGTCAGACACCCCAAACAAACTAGAACTCCTTGCTCCCTTGTCAGGGCCAATGGTGCCGATCGAGAACGTCCCCGACCCTGTATTTGCCCAACGTATGGTCGGCGACGGCGTCTCCATCGACCCGACAACCAACCAACTACTCGCCCCATGCGATGGCACAATCACGCAGGTCCACCCATCACACCATGCGGTCACTTTCACGACCAGTGCAGGACTGGAGATCATGATGCACATCGGCATCGATACCGTCGCCCTCAAAGGGAAAGGCTTTAAACCTTTAGTCAAAGAAGGCCAAAGTATAGTTAGCGGCGACTTACTGATCGAATTCGACATGGACTATGTCGCTCGCAACTCAAAAAGCTTACTCACACAAATCGTCATCACCAACAGCGAGAACCTCACGCTCGATACAAATTCTGGATTTGTGAATGCAGGCAAGGACAGGCTCTTCACTGTCATCGGAGCGACCGCTGATACGAACAGCAAGGAGCTCGACACGGCATCCGCAATCAACTCCAGCCCAATCCAACTGGCGAATCCGGCGGGCTTACATGCACGACCGGCTGCGGTGTTGGCGAAAAAAGCAAAGTCGTTCGACTCCGCAATTGAGATCGTATGCGGAGAGAAACGCGCCAATGCCAAGAGCACGACCGCCATCATGAAAATGGAGATTGGCTCACAGGCAACGGTGCTGATTCGTGCATCCGGTTCGGATGCCGCTGAAGCGATCGAAGCCCTAACCGCTGAGATCATGTCTGGCCTAGGCGAAGATGTCACAAGCACGACCGTCGACACTGAATCAAAAATCGATACCCCCGAGAGCTCACCCGAGCCAGAGTCCGGCGACGTGAATAAGCTCACCGGTGTCAGCGCATCGACAGGCATCGCCGTTGGCAAAGTCTATCAGCTACGTAAGGTCGTGCTACACGTCGAAGAGTATGGCGAGGAGCCATCCATCGAGAAGCAGCGAATCGAACAAGGCGTTAAAACCGCCATCGGGCAGTTGCAGGGACTCTTCGAAGGTGCTGAATCAGCTGAAGCTGAAATCTTTTTGGCACATCAAGAGTTACTGGACGACCCTGAACTACTCGACGCCGCGATGGTCGAAATCAACCGTGGCAAGAGCGCTGCTTACGCATGGCAAAAGACCTACAAGAACGAGGTCGACAGCCTGGCAGCACTCGAAAGCACCCTACTCGCACAACGTGCCAACGACTTGCGCGATGTTGGCGAGCGCACGCTGAAATGTATTCTTGGCCACGAAGCTGAAGCACTGGAAATCCCAACAGGCAGCATCGTGATCGCCGAAGATCTCACACCTTCACAAACGGCCACACTAGATCGCACGAAGGTTTGTGGATTTGCGACGGTGCAAGGCGGCAGCACCTCACACGTAGCCATCTTGGCTCGTGCCATGGGCTTGCCTGCGATTGCTGGCATCGAACGTCGCGCACTGAGCCTAGAGAACGGCACTTCGATTATCTTGGACGGTAACACTGGCACCGCTGAGCTCAATGTATCCGAAGCAAAGCTCAGCCAAGCGCGCCAAATGATTGAGACGCTTGCCAAGCAACGCGCTGAAAATCGTGAGCATTGCATGGAACCGGCAATCACTAAAGATGGGCACACCATCAATGTGGTAGCCAATGCCGCGAACCTTCAGGACGTGAAACACGGCGTGCAATTTGGCGGCGAAGGCGTCGGCCTGCTCCGCACGGAGCTGCTCTTCCAAAGCCGCAACCAAGCACCGACCGAAGATGAGCAAGAGCAAGTCTATCGCAAAATGCTGAAGGTGCACGGCGACACGCAAACGCTAGTGATTCGAACCTTGGATGTGGGCGGCGATAAGCCACTGACCTACCTACCGATCCCGAAAGAAGACAATCCGTTCCTCGGTGAGCGCGGTATTCGTGTTAGCCTGAATCGCCCGGCCATCTTCCGCACACAGATTCGCGCGATCCTACGTGCTGCTGAAGCAGGCCCACTGGAAATCATGTTTCCGATGGTCACGACGCTCTCCGACTTCACTCGCGCCAAAGCGATCGTCGAAGAAGAGCGCAAGGCACTGGAGCTACCGGAAGTCAAAGTTGGCTTGATGATCGAAGTGCCCTCGACCGCACTCATGGCCGAGTCCTTTGCCGAAGTCGCCGACTTCTTCTCAGTCGGCACCAACGATCTGGCTCAATACACATTGGCGATTGATCGAGGGCATCCAAAACTTGCGGCGCAAGCCGATGGCCTAAGCCCCGCAGTCCTGCGACTCATCGGCATGGCTGCCGATGCGATGAATCATGCCGACAAGCGCATCAGCGTCTGCGGTGGCATTGCTGCCGACCCGCAAGCCGTCGCCCTACTCGTTGGCCTAGGCGTGCATAAGCTCAGTGTATCCGCACTTTCAATACCAGACATCAAAGCCCAAATCCGGACGCTCTCAATGGATGAGTGCCGTCTCCTCGCTAAAAAAGCGTTGTCTCTAAAAGATGCCACTGAAGTGCGCGAGTTAGTCTCCAGTCTTTAATTTTAACAAAGGATCATTCGATGAATACGAATAACAATACACTCAAGTCGTTCGCACAAGGTGCGTTCGCAAACCTGCAAAAACTCGGAAAGGCACTGATGTTGCCCGTCTCCGTGCTACCAGCAGCGGGTATCTTGCTCGGACTCGGCGCCGCAGGCTTATCATTTATCCCCTCAGACATCTCTGCGTTTATGGAAACTGCTGGCGGCGCGATCTTTGGCATTCTGCCGCTGATCTTCGCACTCGGTGTCGCACTCGGCTACACTGAGAATGACGGTGTGGCAGCACTCGCCGCTACCGTAGGCTTCTTCGTGATGCTCGCCTCGATGGGACAAATGGCGACGACTCTGGGCGTCGAAACCAAAACAATCATGGGAGTTGAGAGTATCGATACTGGAGTATTCGGGGGGATACTCGTTGGTAGCCTGGCGGGGTTCTTATTTAACAAGTATTTCCGAATACAATTACCGAGCTACCTAGGTTTCTTCTCCGGCAAGCGCTTCGTGCCGATCATCACCGCATTCGCTGCGATTTTCCTCGGCATTACACTGAGCTTCGCATGGCCTCCGGTTGGTGCACAAATCCACAACTTCTCAGAGTGGGCTGCCCACAGTAGCCCCGAAGTTGCCTTTACGGTCTACGGTTTTGTTGAGCGCCTGCTCATCCCATTTGGCCTACACCATATTTGGAATGTGCCGTTTTTCTTTGAAGTCGGTCAATTCGTCAACGCCAACGGCGAGACCATCAATGGCGAGATTCATCGCTTCATCGCAGGTGACCCGACAGCGGGTAACTTGGCTGGTGGCTACCTCTTCAAGATGTGGGGTCTTCCCGCTGCTGCGTTCGCTATCTGGCATACCGCTAAGCCTGAAAAGAAGGCAATGATTGGTAGTATCATGATCTCGGCTGCGTTGACTTCGTTCCTCACAGGTATCACCGAGCCACTCGAGTTCGCATTCATGTTCGTCGCTCCGCTGCTGTATTTAATACATGCTGTGCTCGCTGGCTGTGCTTACTTGGTTTGCATCTTGCTCGATGTAAAACACGGCACGACGTTCTCACACGGACTGATCGACTATGTCGTGTTGTTCAGCAAATCGACCAACGGCCTAGCCTTCTTAATCCTCGGGCCAATCTGGGCTGCGATCTATTACACACTGTTCCGTTTCGTGATTGTTAAGTTCAACCTCAAAACACCTGGACGTGAAGATGATGACGATTCCACATCCGGTGCAGTTGAAGTCACCGACGAGAGTGAATTTGCTCTAGAACTGATCCTCGCTTTCGGTGGCCGTAATAATATCAAGTCGCTCGATTCCTGCATCACTCGACTACGCATTAGCGTCAACGATCCAAGTAAAGCCAACATCGCTCGCCTCAAAGAACTCGGCGCTGCTGGTGTCGTGACTGCTGGTGATGGCGTGCAAGCGATCTTCGGCACGCGCTCCGGGAACTTAATGACCGACATGCAGCAATACCTGAAAACCGCTGGTTCGGAAGCAGATCTCGGTGAGAATACTGTCGCAAGCCACTCACCGTCCACTCCGACCGAAACAGTCAAAAGCACGGAGTCAGACCCCAAGGTGCTCGAACATGCGAACGCTCTGCTCGAAGCACTGGGAGGCACTGAGAATCTCAACGACGTCTTTGCATACGCACACACTCGACTACATGTGATCCTCAAAAAGACGATCGACACCAAGCAGCTGCTCAACCCGAGCTACGGCGTGCAAGGTGTGGTCGAACTCGACAACGGTGAATTGCAACTCATCGTCGGCGAGAGTTCGGAAGTGTTTGCGAAGACACTGACTAGCTAAGCGCAAAAAAAACGACGACACAAAGCTCTTGAACCGTGTCGAGCCCTTACAGGCTCGGCACGGCATTCAAGAGCTTTTTCGTATACTCATGCTGCGGGTTATTATAAATCTCATCCGCCGTCGCTTGCTCGACAATCTTACCTTCAGTCATGACCAGCACCTCATCGCTAATGTGCTCCACGACCGCGAGATCGTGCGCGATAAACAAATACGTCAACCCGAGCTCTTCTTGAAGGTCTTGCAACAGATTCACAATCTGTGCCTGCACCGAGACATCCAAGGCGCTCACCGGCTCATCGCAAATAATGAATTCTGGCTCCACAGCCAAAGCGCGGGCGATGCCGATACGCTGCCGTTGGCCACCACTAAACTGGTGCGGGTAGCGCTGCATAAAGTCCGCACTCAAGCCGACCTTTTCGAGTAAGTCTGCCACACGAGCAGTTTTTTGCGCCTTCGACCAATCCTTAAAGTGTATATCCAGCGGCTCCGCAATGATGCTGTAAATCGTCATACGCGGATTGAGCGAACCGAACGGATCTTGAAAGATGACCTGAATCTTTTTCCGATAATCAAAAAATGCAGCCCGCGATAAGTGCGCGAGGTCTTGTCCCTCATAAGTAATCGTGCCCGCCGTAATCGGCACGAGCCGTGCGATCGCACGCCCCGTGGTCGTCTTACCACTGCCACTCTCGCCAACGAGGCCGACGGTCTTACCACGCGGCACATCAAACGACACACCGTCCACCGCTTTCACATAATCCACAGTGCGCTGCAACACGCCGCCTTTAATCGGGAAATGCACCTGCAGATCGCGAACAGAAAGAAGTGGTGATTGGTCTGGTGATGATTCGCTCATAGATAAGAATGCCAGCAAATTAGCCGTCATTCATGGATGCGCAAGCATTGCTTCAAATTGCAACTTACACTTGAACCGCCGAGCATTGAAACTAGCCTTATTCGCATGGATTTAAGCACTTACCAAACAATGGATCCGCACCTGTTGGTCGGCGTCGTTAATACTACAATCCGCAACCACTGCGAATCGCTGGATGACCTGTGCAAGACACACGATCTCGACGCCGAGATCCTCACCACGCGCCTCGCCGAAGCAGGCTACGACTACATGCCCGAACAGCGGCAGTTCCGGTAATAAAACTACACCCACCGACATGAAAACACCGCCTTTCATCAAACTGACATCCGTTCTCGTTGCACTGCTGACACTGCCTGCGATCTCCCATGCTGAATCCGAAGCCACCAAGCTCCTCACCGAGCGCCGCGCCGAATTCCGCAAAGACCTCATCCAAGTAGCCGACAACGTCTACACCGCAACAGGTTATTCCGTGCAGCCAGTTTCAATGATCATCGGCGACGATGGCATCATCATTGTCGACACCGGCCTAGACGTGCCATCTGCGCAAGGTGTGCTGACCGAATTCCGCACCATCACCCAACTGCCCGTCAAAGCGATCATCCTCACTCATGGTCACGGAGACCACACAGGCGGGCTCCCCGTCTTTGCCGCCGAAGGATCACCCGAGATTTGGGCCTGCGACAACCTCGGCGACGAGAACCATGCCTTCCTAGCGGCAGGCCTAGATATTAATAAAAAGCGCGGCGCCCGCCAAGGCGGCTTCCTCCTACCGCCAGAGAAACGAATCAACAACGGGATCGCGCAGGCCTACTACCCAAAGCGTGGCGGAGCAGTGTTTAGCGCAGATGAGTCCCTAGAGCCAACCCACTACTTAACAGAAGCACGTCAAACTATCGAAGTTGCTGGCCTCTCACTAGACCTCGTCTCCATCAACGGCGAAACCGCAGACGCTCTCTACATCTGGTATGCTGAGCAGCGCGTGCTATTCTCCGGAGACAACTTCTACAAGTCGTGGCCGAATCTCTACGCAATCCGCGGCTCGGCCTATCGCGATGTGCAAGCATGGGCGAACAGCGTCGATCAGATGCTACAGGAGCATCCCGCCAAGCTAGTGCCTGGCCACACACGCCCAATTCTCGACCAGGCACTCGTCATCGAAATGCTCACCAACTATCGCGACGCCATTCGCTTCGTCTTTGACAAAACCATCGAAGGCATGAACCAAGGTATGACACCCGACGAGTTGGTAGAATATGTAACACTTCCCGCTAAGTATACCGACAAAGATTATCTCAAAGAATACTACGGTAACATCGAATGGTCTGTGCGCTCCATCTTCGCCGGCACACTCGGTTGGTTCGACGGCAACCCCACTACGCTCTTTTCTCTGCCTATTAAAGGAGAGGCCGAGCGCATGGCCACGCTTGCCGGCGGCACAGACAAACTGGAACAAGCCGCTGTTCAAGCATTGCAGGCAAAGGACTACCAATGGGCCGCACAGTTAGCCGATCATCTCATCGCACTCCATCCTGAAGCCGCGAGTCCAAAGCGAATGAAAGCCGAGGCCCTCGAAGGCCTCGCCGAGAACCTACTCACTGCCACTGGGCGCAACTACTACCTCACCGTTGCACAGGAATTGCGCAAAGCAGCCACTGGCGAGGATTAGTCGGAACCGGGTTCCTAAACACTCAAACTTCGTAGCGGGATGGGGAAGACATTACGAAATGTGTGAATGGACTACAGTCGAATCGTAATAACCGCCTCAGGTCTTGCATTCGTAACCGATTCCCGGCGACGCGAACCAGAAAGCAAATAAAGTTACGCGATACGTAAGCCTTCAAACTTGACAAAAATTACGCTCTGCGTAATTTTAAACAGCAATGATTCAGTGCTTTAAAGGTAAATCCGCTAAAGCGCTTTGGGAAGGCAAGCGCTCAAAGCTCCCTTCCACTATTTTACAGCGTGCAGTCGACAAGCTCTCAATCCTACACGCCGCCACTTCAATCGACTCACTTCGTATACCACCAAGCAATCACCTAGAAACTCTCAGCGGTGACCGCAAAGGCCAGCACAGCATACGTATCAATAGCCAATGGCGGATCTGCTTCCGATGGGAAAACGGCAACGCCTACGACGTCGAAATCACCGATTATCATTAAACCGCGATGACTCCCGAACAAAAAGCATGGCAACAAGCCACCCCAGGCGGTATTCTCCTGCGCGAGTTTCTCGCCCCCTTGGACATCTCGCAGGCCGAACTCGCCCGACGCACAGGCATCCCCGCCTCCCGCATCACTGAAATCGTCAAAGGCCGCCGTGCCATAACGGCCGAGACCGCGCTCGCCTTAGGTATCGTCTTCAATATGGACGCCCACTTTTGGATCAACCTGCAAACACAATATGACCTGCGGCTAGTCCGCATCGAAAAAGAGGCGGCCATGCGACAACGCATTGAGCCAATTGAGAATAGTGCGGTAGCTGAAGACAAAGGCAGATACGGGGCATAAGAATCTCTCCAACTTCAGCCGCTGCAGTGGTAGCCAAACATACGAACGGGCTTCGCAAGCAAAGCCCCTACAACCGACTCCTTAATCCAGTGCCATTTCCTTTTCAATCGTCGTCAAACGGCGTTGCTTCGCTCCGAGCTTCGGGATACAGGCAATCAGTGCTTTAGTATACGCATGCTGCGGGTTGTTCAGCACCTCATCCACTGGCCCTTGCTCCACGATGTCGCCACGATACATCACGATCACCTCGTCGGCGAAACCTTTGACGATGCCGAAATTGTGCGTAATCAGCACAACGCTCATGCCAAGCTTTGCGCGAAGTTCACGCAGCAAATCCATGATCTGTGCCTGTATCGTCACATCCAAAGCGGTGGTCGGCTCATCCGCAACGAGCAGCTTCGGCTCACAGGCCAAGGCCATTGCAATCATCACACGCTGCTGCATACCGCCACTCATCTCGTGCGGATAGGCTTTGTAGCGCTGCGCGGCATCGCGAATCCCAACCAACTCCAATAACTCCACGACACGCGCAGTGACATCCGTAATATCAGGTCGGTGTAACTTCACCGCCTCTGCGATTTGATGCCCGACCGTGAAGACTGGATTCAACGAGGCCGATGCCTCTTGAAAAATATAAGCGATGCCATTGCCACGCACCCCACGAATCGCATCGCGATCCATCTCTAAAGTATTCTTCCCTTCGAACAAAATTTCACCGCTTACCGTGCAAGTCGGCGCGTCCGGCAACAGACGAGTCAGCGACATACACGTCACACTCTTACCACTGCCACTCTCACCGAGAATCGCCACGGTCTTACCACCAGCATCCACCGAAAAGTTAATACCATGCACCACTTCGTTGGATTGACCACGCGAGTGAAACGCGATCCGCAGATCAGAGACTTTTAGTAATTCAGACATCAATTTTCGTATTTAGAGATTCGTGTGTATTCGTGTCCATTCGCGGTTTCAACTCTACCGCGTTTTCATGTTCGGATCCACAATATCACGCAGCACATCACCGAGCACGTTATACGCGATCACCGTTACAAAAATCGCAGCGCCGGGCGTGAGCAACCACCAGAAATTCAGATAAAACACTTTCACATCCTGCGCCTGCGAGAGCATTAAGCCCCACGACGCAGACGGCTCTTGAATGCCTAAGCCGAGAAAGGACAACGCCGCCTCACCTAAGACATAACCAGGAATCGAAAGCGTTGCTGCCACCAACAAATAACTGACCAGATTCGGCAGCACATGCTTCCGTAAAATCACAAACGGATTCTGCCCCATCGCCTCGGCCGCCATCACATATTGATTCTGTCGAATCGAGAGCGTCATACCACGCAAGACACGCGCTGTCCCTGCCCAACCGATCAACGCCAGTATGATCACGATGACAAAAAACATCTGATCCGAGGCGAAGTGCGGTGCCAGCGCAGAGCGCAAGGCCAACAACAAATACAGCCCAGGCATCGCCATCATAAACTCCACAAAGCGCATCGCGAAGAAATCAAAGCGCCCGCCAAAGTAGCCACTAAATCCACCGACTAAGAACCCCAACGTCGTCGTAATCGTGATCCCGAGCAGACCAATAAACAAGGACACCCGAGAGCCAAAAATCAGCCGCGAAAACACATCACGTCCCGTCGAGTCGCTGCCCAATAAATAAACACGCCCGCCCTCGTCCTCGATCGTAAATAAATGCCGATCCGTTTTGAACAGCCCCAGTAAGCGATACTCGAACCCACGCCCGAAAAACTGAATCGGATACCCCTTGCCTTCAATAGCCTCATAGCGCGCCTCGGTCGGATCCACCAACTCATAAGCCTGCGCCTGTAAGCTTCCGTCCGCATAGAAGAATCCTGTCGGCGGATGATAGGTGCGCTCCAAGTCTTGTAAGTTGGTCGAATACGGCGCGAGAAAGTCAGCAAATAAGGCACTCAAATAAAGCAACACAAGCACCCCACCGGATAAGATCCCCAGCGGACGACGCATCACTTCTTTTATAATTCCCCAAATGATCATGCTATTTCTTCTTCTCCAAACGGATACGCGGATCCGACCAAGCCAGTAAAATATCCGCTAGCAAATTCCCTAACACCAACATCGTGCACCCCATCATCACCGAAGCCAGCACCACGAATTGATCTTCGCGTAAAATCGACTGATACATCAACTGCCCCAGGCCAGGATACTGCAGCACGATCTCAACCATCAACGCACCACTCAGCAAGCCGGAGAACGCAAAACCAAAGGCACTCACCAACGGGTTAATCGCATTGCGTAGCGCATGTTTAAACATCACTACGAATTCACTCAGTCCCTTTGCGCGGGCAGTGGTAACAAACCCAGCGCGAATTGTATCCAAAAAGTTAGCACGCATGATACGCATGATACTCGCAATCGAACCGATCCCGAGCGCCAGCGTCGGTAAGATCAAATGATGCCCACGATCGGCGATCTTCTCAAAGAATCCCATATACTCGTATTCGATCGAGGTCGCCCCTCCCATCGGGAACCACCCGGTCTGCGCAGCAAAGAAGACCAACAGTAAGGCCAAGAAAAACTCTGGCACTGAGAGCGCCGCATATGCCAAGCCGGCAGAGATTCGGTCAAAGATGGAGTCCTTATAAATCGCGGCCAACACACCCAGCGGAATTGCGATACCCCACGAAAAGACGAAGGCACAGACAGATAGTAAAAACGTGGCAAAGAGTCGCTGACCGATCAAATCGCTCACCGGCAATTTGTATGCCCACGAATGCCCAAGATTCCCTTCAAACACATTGCCCAGCCATTTCACATACTGCACATACCACGGCTGATCCAAGCCGAATTCGATCTCGATCGCCTGGATCAATTCGATCGGCACATCGCGTTGCGCTTTGACCGGCGTTAAGAAATCACCTGGCGCTAGGCTCATCAAGATGAACACCAGCATCGTGATGCCGAGCAGTAACGGAATCAGCGTCAACAGACGTCTAATAATAAAACCGATCATTCGTCCACCTCCGCCCACAAAGATTCCATATTCCAGGTCAGTCCGCCCAAAGATGTCGGCTCGATATTTTGCCAACGATTGCGGTAGCCTACAAAATCCTTGGCACTGACTAAGAAGATCATCGGTTGCTCTTCTGCCATAATTTCTTGGACTTCAAAGAAGTAAGCCTTGCGTGTTTCAACATCGGTATGGCGACCGATTTCGCGCATCAATTCATCAATACGAGTTTCCCACTCCGTGCCCGGCTTCGATTGCTGTGGATTCGTAAAATGCATACGGCCACCACTCATCAGGATATCTTTGCCCGCATACGGATCGGGCGCCCCGCCACCAAGACCAAGCATGCAGGCCTCATAATCAAACGAGTCGGAGGTTTTATTAATGATGGTGTTAAAATCAAGAAACTGCAGCTCCACATCAATCCCTAGCTCAGCCATATTTTCCTTAAACACCGTCGCCATCTCAACGCGCAATCCATTGTTGGAATTCGTCATAATCGAAAACGCCACACGGTTCCCTTTCGCGTCATACAGATCCTTACCGCGATACTCGAACCCCAACTCCTCAAACAAGGCCCGAGATTCGCCAGGCAAATAGCCATACTTCCGAATCCCATCATTATACCAAAACTTACGCTTAGGAGACACGTAGCCATTCAGAATATCAGCACGGTTGAAATAGACACCGCGAATAATTCCCTCACGATTGATGCCATACGAAATCGCCTGTCGAAAACGCTTATCCGAAAACCACTCGAATTTATACGGCTCCACATACGGCTTACCCTCTTCGGTTTTCCCCGGGTTCAAATTAAACCATATAAAATTCGTCGTGCTCGACGGCCCCATATCCAGAATCGTATAATCAAAGCGTTCCTCACCGCGCTTCACCCAGGCCACGTTATCAGGCGCAATCGTTTCGAAATCAGTTAAGCCCTGCGCAAATGCCACATTACTACTATTCACGTCCTGCACGATCTTGGTGATGATCCGCTCCACATAGGGCAAACGCTGGCCATCAGGATTCACCTTCCAATAGTTCGGATTGCGCGCAAAGACGATGCGCTCCCCGGGACGATACGACTCCAGCACGAACATGTTCAGCCCCACAATCTTCCATGGCTCGTTGATCGCCGTCTCGACACTCCATTGATCCATCAAAGTGCCATCTTCAAACGCTTCGTGCAAAATGTGCTTCGGCAAAATCTCCTCACCACCACCAAACAATAGAAACGGCGCATACACTTCCGGCGTGGTAAAGCGCACCGTATAGTCATCCAACTGCTCCACCTGCGGCTCCTTGCCGTTAATCATTTGGCCAAAGGTCGAACGCGAATTATAGCGATACTTCACCTTGCCGTCCTCACCCTCAGCAGGCTCGCCCGTTTCAGGGTCGATCTCCTTCGCAAAAAAGGTGCCCCAGGTAAACACGACATCAGCGGCCGTAAACGGATTCCCATCACTCCAATGCACGCCCTCACGCAAGTGAAAGGTATACTGTAAATTATCCTCCGAGATCTCCCAAGACTTGGCCAGATTCGGGATCACTTCGCCGCTTTCCGCATCCAGCGTGATCAGACTATCTAAAATACGATTAATCGCAGCCGATCCCGCAACCGACTCATTCACCAAAGGATTCAGCGTCGCCAAATCTCCAGGGATGGTCTCGACCACATTCGCACCATATTCACCAACTGGAAACTCAACCACCTCCGCATCCTTAGGAATCGGAGCCACTTCCGCAACCGGTCGCTCCACCACAGGATCGCAACCTGATGTGACAAACGCTGCCAGCCCTCCGCAAAAGAGGGCTCGAAGTATCGCAGTGTGACGGAGAATTGAGAATGCCATGAAGTTTTAGCCTACGAAACCGCCCTGACAGTTTTGTTCAACGTTTTTGTCCGTAAATTCAGCGATACCGGCTCACCGCGGTTACAATTCCCGTCAACCAACGGAGAGACAGAACTCAGGTTAAAACCACTTGAGCTTCTTAAAAAATACGACCTGTAGCCCAATGATCAGTCCTAAGATTCCGCAGAAGATGTAAAAGGCACTGCCGTTCTCTGAGCCTGGAATACCACCGACATTAATCCCAAGCAATCCGGTCAAGAACCCCAGCGGCATAAATATCGCAGCAATCACGGACAACATATACATGTTCCGATTCATTCGATCCGACAACGCATTGACGAGTTCATCCTTAACGACTTGCGCACGCTCTCGAATCACATCCAAATCTTCAATATAACGAGTCACATGATCCAGCGACTCTTGTAGGCGGCGCTTATCAATGAGCTTCAACCACGTCTGTTCGCAGCCACGTAGATGCGTAATCACATCCTTTTGCGGGGCGATGTAGCGACGAAACAAGATGGCCTCCTTGCGAATTTCAGCAATGCACTGCCGTTTATCGCTCGTCGGCGAATCGATCACCTCTTCCTCTAGAAGATCCAAGCGATCATCCAAGTCAGAAAAAGTCTGCTCCATGCGTTCAAAGAGTCGACCGGTCAGCATCGTGACAAATTCCCCTGAACTATTCGGACCGCGACCAACAGACAAACGCTCTCGAATGTCTAGAACCGCCTTTAACCGACGCCTCCTCAGGCTGATGATTCGAGAGCCATCAATCCACAGACGAATCGAGATCATATCCTCAGGTTCAGCATTATCATTTAGGTTAATGCCACGCAGGATCAACAGCACGCCCTTCTCCATTTCCAAAAGACGTGGACGTGTCTCATCAGCAGTCAGCGCGTTGATCAAAATAGGATCCAGATAACTGACTTCTCGCTCCAACCAGTCGCGACACCCCTCAGCAGTCACATCGAGGTGCACCCACGTCAGCGAATTCTCATCAGCAAGACTGGCAGACACCCCCTCAACAGTCAAATCAGTGCTAGTATTCGCCTCGATCTGACAGGCATGTAGGATGCAGGAATTGTTGTCGGTCATGTTAATTTCAGTTACATGTCACTTAATACGAGAGGCACCCGGTTTCTTCGGTGTCGCCCAGTGGTCGACTGAAGAATCAACAAGAAACGCACCGCCCAATGTCTCACGACCGAGCAACATGCGATGGATCATATTCTTGCGGCACACCAGGTTTACCAGAATCGTTTGCTCAGACTCACCGAGACGAAGCGTCGTCTCCACAAAAATACGGTCATGCC
Organism: Lentimonas sp. CC4; assembly: GCF_902728235.1. Lineage (NCBI taxonomy): Bacteria > Pseudomonadati > Verrucomicrobiota > Lentimonas > Lentimonas sp. CC4. The sequence goes on along the minus strand of NZ_CACVBO010000001.1, from coordinate 2,092,324 downwards.
CCTGTCCTGTGCTACTGCGCACACGCTTACGTAATTTGATCGGAGCTTCCAAGGTGACAAGACGATCTTTGTTTCGAGACAGACGCACGGTGAACCGAACGCGCTCGTCCGGGAGTTCAACGATCTCAGCGCAATCGATTGCACTGCTTTTTGCGCCAGTATCAGCCTTTGCGCGGATACGCATGCCCCACTCAGGTAACTCGACCCACTCGCGCCAACCAATAATTGTTAAGTCCTTCATACATCTTCCTCCAAATCACTGACGGTAATATTCGTCGCCAATTGTGACCGAATATCAGTCTCAATGGTGCCTTCTTCTAGGCCATCAATACTCGCTTCAATATTACGCTGCGATCGTTTCGTCGCATGCAATGCGATATGCACCACAGGATCTCCCGGACCAACGGCAGGCATGGTCGTCATGCCCATCACGATTCCATCATGCGGACTACGAATCACCTCATTCTCTTTGCCTAACAAACTCGTGCTACTCGCCACAGCTTGATCCTTAACAACCGCCTCGCCTGGAGCTACGTGAAAATGGAGAAAGCCTCCAGTCTCCGAACGCACCCAACGCGTCTCTTCGACCACGATCTGATGCGGCGGTGCCTCATAGGCGGCACTTTCGATCATCTTTAGCTCTGTCAATACATTCAAAATTCCGCGCATCGTTAGATCCTGCACCGCAGGCTCCACTTTCCACACTTCACCCGCCTCGACCACAATGGTGGGAACCCCTGCTTCGACCGAAGTCTTACGCAATGAACCATCAGGTCCAGTTCCATTCACCACCACCTCGCAGCCAAACGACTTCGCCAAGCGCTCGCAATCTGGATTATTACAATCCGCGCGCACATTGGGAAAATTCGTGCGACGCACCGCTGCTGTATGTAAATCGACCAAATAGTCGCAGCGGCTCACCACTTCGTCAAAAATCAAGCGACCTAAGCGCCCACTTAAACTCCCCTTGGCACTCCCAGGGAAGCAGCGATTCAAATCGCGACGATCCGGCATGTAGCGACTATGCCGCTCAAAGCCCATAATGTTCAGCACAGGCACCAAAATCAACGTCCCCCGTTTTAATTCAAACGGCGGCTCTTGAATCAGCCCGCGAATCGCACCTGTGCCATTGATCTCGTCGCCATGCAACGCAGCCGTAATCCCCAATACGGGACCAGGCTCAGGCGCACGCCACACCATCAACGGCAAATTGATATTAGAGCCACTAAAACTCTTACCGACCTGGATCTGCAATCGCTTCCGCTCACCGAGAGCGATTGTTTTAGTCCCCCAAACGCTTACATCGCGGCTCATATGGTATTACCTTCGGTCACTGATGTTGTCGGCAATGGTTTGAGCTTACGACGCTTCTTCGGCTGATCGGGAATCAAGCCCTTCATATGCGCAGAGCGCCCATAACAGAGCAACGAATCATCCGCTTCGAGCACACGGCTCCCTTTCGGATTCGAAATCACAGAACTACCACGACGCAGCGTCAGCACGACCACATCTTGCTCACGTAATCCAGTCTCTTCAATCGTCTTACCGACCAAAGAACTACCCTCTGGAATCAGAATATCAGCCACACCGTAACCACGGCTCACCGTCAAACGTTGACGAATATCAATGTCTGGAAATTTCACTTGATCCGCAATGTAGTCCACTACGGCGCCTGCGATATCTAGGCCAGTCGCGCCCTCGATCCCTTCGAATCCCGGTGATGAATTCACTTCCATGATCTGCGGCCCCGTTGCGCCTTCCAGCATATCGACCCCACACACATGCAGCCCCATGATCTGCGCAGCACGCACTGCCGCTTCTGCATATGCCGGATCGAGATCAATCGCCTCGGCCTTGCCGCCGCGGTGCACATTACTACGAAATTCTTGCCCCTGCGCAGTGCGACGAATCGCAGCCACTACACGATCACCAATCACAAAGGCACGCACATCCTTACCTTTACTTTCGGCCACGAATTTCTGTAGCAACACTTGCTGATCGGTGCTGTGCAAGGTCTCAATAATCGCCTTCGCAATCTCTGGCTTATCGGCGAGAATCACCCCGACACCTTGCGTGCCTTCAAGTAGTTTAATGATCACTGGCGCACCGCCGACACGTTCCAACGCATCTGACACATCACGCTTATCATTAACGTAACCCGTCAATGGGATGCCGACATCGTGGCGCGAAAGAATTTGGAGACTGCGCAACTTATCGCGCGAATTACTAATGCCCGCCGAAGTATTTGGCGTATAAACGTCCATCTGCTCGAATTGGCGCACCACAGCCGTGCCGTAGCGTGTCAACGAAGTGCCAATACGTGGCAAGATCGCATCTGGTGTATCAATCGGCGCCCCCTTATAATATAAATCTGGCTCACCATGCGCCAACTCCAGAGACAGACGCGTGGTATCCAGCACCTTCACTTTGTGACCTCGCTGCTTAGCAGCCTCGATCAGTCTTAGAGTGGAATAACATTTCGGGGCACAAGAGAGAATAGATAGATTCATCGTGCTAATAGCATCCTTTATTTTTAAGAATGAAAGCTAAATATACGCACTTCATTAATATATATTTTGGTGCATTCTAATTTGTAAAAGGTGCCTTCGAGGTATGTCGCGACTCCAGCGTAGGGGCTTTGCTCGCGAAGACCGCGCAAAGGCCACAAGCACACATCGTTCTATAACGCTTCCGCCCCTCACGGGTGCCTACAGAGTATATATCCATTGCTAAATCATAAGACATTCGGGAGCGCTGATGTCTCCGCCTCGTCTTGCGTTGTGCTGGCGCATACATTGAGTGCTTTCGTTCTGTGCTAAGGCTCGGCAGACGGCGCAGAGGCCGTCCCTCCCCAGGCAACCAGCACATTAAACAGATCCGCATGAGCCACGGCACTTTTCACACATGATGAGGCGCGTGAGTAGTTTTCGGCATTCAGCCCCCAATTCAGTCTCTTACGAATGCCAAGCTTGATTCGGCTGCCAAGAGCCTCTCTAGTCACACCCCGACACCCATCTATGAAAGCACTGATCAGCCCATCCGCTGCGCGCCAACACATCGACGCGCACCTACCCTCCATCCCCGCCATCAGCTGCCCATTGGATAAATGCGCTGGGCGTATTTTACGTGAAGCAGTCACCGCCGACCGCCCGCTCCCCCCGTTTGATCGCTCCATGATGGACGGTTATGCCATCCGTGCAGCCGACGCCACACAGAGCGATACCTTTACCATCGTCGCTCAAGCCCCAGCTGGAGCGCCTCCGGTCGAACTGGGCACAACACAAAACGTCTGCGCTGAAATAATGACCGGCGCCGTCGTGCCCGCCGACGCGGACTGCGTGGTGCCCTACGAAGTCACCGAACGAATCGACGAGCAAACGATTCGCCTGCTGAACGCATCCGACCACGTATCGGGCAACTGCATTCATCCACTCGGCAGCGACCACCCGGTGGGCAAAGTGCTACTCTCACCCAACACAGTGATCGGCAGCCGTGAAATCGCCATCGCCGCAACCTGTGGTAGCGCGCAGCTACTAGTCACGAAAATGCCAACGATCGCCATCGTCAGCACAGGCGACGAGCTCGTCGATGTCGCAAATACACCGCAGGCGCATCAAATCCGCCGCTCCAACGACCTCTCCATCGAGACCGCATTGACCAACGCACAACTCAGCGCGCAAAACCGCACGCACCTGCCCGACGATGCCGCGATCTCTAAAACCAAGCTGGCCGAATTGATTGAGCAAAACACCTTTCTCATTGTTAGCGGCGGCATCTCAATGGGCAAAAAGGATTACATCCCATCAACTCTGGACGAATTAGGACTACAAAACCATTTCCACGGCGTGCTGCAAAAACCAGGCAAGCCCTTTGGCTATTGGAGCAACGGCCACTGCGCCGTATTCACCCTACCAGGCAATCCGCTCTCCACACTCGTCGCACTACACCACTACGTAATACCAGCGATCAAGCAGGCAATGGGTGCACCTACTGATGCCACCAGACGCACGGTGCAACTCGCTGAGCCCGTCAAAGCCCGCGACGACATCACCGTCTTTCTACCAATCAAACTAGGCACCAATAATACCGCCCACAGCACTCCCGCACAAAACTCTGGCGACCTCGTCCGTATCCTACAAAGCGACGGCTACATCGAGCTCCCGCCGTCCGAAACCAAGACCTACGCGATTGGCGAGACCTTCGAATTCCATCCTTGGCTGTAATATCTCAAGGGAAGCCTAATTAGTAGAAAGCGCTGCGAATCTGCTAGATGTGCGGGTTACTTTGGGAGGGATGGCCTCCGCGCCGTCCGCCGAACCTAAGCACCGAGCCAAAGCACAGATCCTCTGCACCAGCTCACCGCAAGACGAGGCGGAGCTCGTCCCTCCCGAAATCACAACACACAGTGGGAGGGATGGCCTCCGCGCCGTCCGCCGAGCCTCAGCACCGAGCCAAAGCACAGATCCTCTGCACTAGCACGACGCAAGACGAGGCGGAGCTCGTCCCTCCCGAATGGGGTGAGTGAAAATTCACAATTCTTGATTCGCGGCTGTAATATTCTAAAGCAAAGCCTCTCCACTAAATCTATGCCCAACGCCTTGAAAAAGTGCTAAAAGCCGATACGGTTTTTCCCACTATAATACCTTGCCCCCATAATACGGGTGAACCACCACGAATAGACCATCATGCAAATCAAACGCACTGCCACCAAAGCCCCAGCAAAGAAAGCCACTACCAAACGTGCAGCGAAGAAAGTAATCACTAAACGTGTCACCCAAAAAGCGACGACAAAGCGTGCCGTCAAAAAAACCGCAGCGAAGAAGACGCCTACCAAGAAGGCCACCACCAAGCGCGCGGTGAAGAAAACGGCAGCGAAAAAAGTGCCTACTAAGAAAGTCACCATCAAGCGCGCGGTGAAGAAAGTCGCAGTCAAACGGAAGGTCGCAGCCCCGAAACCGACAGTCGGCTTCGTCGGCGTAGGCCGCATGGGCGCGAACATGGCGCGCCACCTACACGCGTGCGGCTACACGATTAGCGCCCTCTACGACATCAATTCAGATGCCGCTGCAACACTTGCCGACGAGCTCAGTTCCAATGCAGTCAAAAAGCTCAGTGCCGTCACTGCCGCGTCCGACATCGTCATCACCGTCGTAACCGATGATGCCGCGATGCAACGAATTTACCGCAGCAAGAAAGACAGCCTACTACAAGGAGCCGCTGGCACACTGTTTATCAACTGCGCGACGCTCAGCCCGCAGGTGCATGTCGACATCGAGGCAAAAGCCGCGGCAGTCGGTGCCAGCACACTCGAAGGTTGCATGGCCTCCTCCATCCCACAGGCACGCTCTGGCACACTCTACCTTATGATCGGCGGACAAGCCGTCGTCTTTAACAAGGCCAAACCACTCCTGAATGCTCTAAGCCAAGACCTCACCTACGTCGGTGAAAGCGGCAGTGCCTCCAAGGTCAAAGCACTGGTCAACATGGTGATGAACATCAATACCGCAGCCTTAGCCGAAGGCCTTGGGCTGGGTGAAGCACTGGGGCTCGACTTAAAGATGCTCTGTAAAGTGTTTGCTCAAACGGGCGCGAACAGCCGAGTGCTCGAAACCGATGCCGCCGACATGCTGAACCGCGACCACGAATGTTATTTCTCCGCAGCACATGCCGCCAAAGATTCCGGAATTGCCCTCGAACTAGCCAAAACAAAAAAGCTGAAGCTCCCGCTCGCCAAAGCGACCAAGGCACAATACGAACTGCTCAAAGCTGCCGGATTAGGTGAACTCGATAAGTCCGCGGTCGCCGAACTGACCTTTCCAGGGAGAAGTCCAAAGCCAACGAAACAGTCGCAAAAAAAGGCGAAAGCTGCAAAGACCTCTTCAAAAAAATCAAAACAGAAATCAAAGTCTTCAAAGAAACCGAAAGCCTCTAAGAAAAAATAGACGCCTCGATCCATACTCACTCAACCTAAAACGATGAAAAACATACTACGCACCCTCTCATTCTGCGCACTCAGCGCATTGACCGTAACTGCCACACACGCGCTCGATCTGAGTAAATTCACCGACAAAGCCACCGATGCGATCAGTGGTAGCGACACTAGCAGCACCGATCTGCTGAAAATGAGCTCAGATATGCTCAAATCGTTCAGTGGCAACGAGCAAGCAACCAGCGCAGCAAAGGGACTACTCAAGAGCTTCAACGCCGAAGATTATTTGGGAGCCTTTGATTATTACGATCAAATCAAAGACGCGGGTCTGACGCCTGCACAGCTGCAAACTTGGAACGACGTGAAAAATCCACTCTCTGCGGTGGTGCTCGAGCGCAACTTTGACTTTAAAGACTCTGGCTTATCAGACCTAGTCAGCAAAGCCACCAATTCTCTGAAAAACAACGACACTAAAGGTGCCAATAATTATCTAAGCCAACTGAAGGAAGCAGCAAGCCTCACCAGCGGCCAGAAGTCGCTCCTGCAGAAGATCCAGTCGAACCTACTGCCAGTCAAGTAGTAGTGATCGACCGACAAGGGTATTGATCACATTTCCTCCAAGCGGGTGGCCACCTAAAGAAAGCCACCTACGACCTTCAGCAAAAAGGGTGACTTCCAAACGGAGGTCACCCTTTTTTTTGGTTCATCGTCGATTACCGGGAAAGGAGTGCAAAGAAGCGGAGCCAAGGTTTATAGATGTAGTTTCGACACAGCATCAATTCACCCCAACCCCGCTTCATCATGGAATCTGTTCTCTGTTCCTTATTTTGGAAAGGCTATACTCTCGGCGAGATTCGCCATCTCTCAGCTAAACATTTGCTCTTCACTTTGGAAGCGCTGGATGATCCACGTTGTGGAGGCTGTGGAGAGCGTTGCACGCAGATCCACGATCAATCAAATCGTCGTTTGCGAGATCGTGACTTACTGGATTATCGCCTGAGTCTCGAGGTTTCAGTGCGGCGAGTGCGCTGTAAGGCCTGCGGAACCAGGACTGAGCAGATAGACTGGCTCTCAAGGCATAGTCGTTTAACGGATCGCCTGGTTGCTCATGTGGAAGAGCTCTGCCGAGATCAGCCGATCAAGCACGTAGCCAACCGTCATGGTTTAGCGTGGCACACGGTAAAGCGCATTGATTACAAGCGCTTGCGCCGCGAAGTCCCGCCTGTGGACTGGAGCAATGTGAAGCGCCTAGTTATGGACGAGTTCGCCCTGCGCAAAGGACATAATTACGCTTCGGTCATCGCAGACGCAGATACGCGACAAGTCCTTTGGATTGGCGTGGGCCGAACCCGAGCGGCGATCAGACCCTTCTTTGAGCAACTCGGTGAGTATTGCGTAAATATCAAAGCGGTCGCGATGGATCAGAACACAGCCTACGATCTGGAGGTAAAGCAGCACTGCCCGAACGCCGAAGTTGTGTATGACCTCTTTCATGTTGTCGCTAAATATGGTCGAGAGGTCATTGATCGTGTGCGCGTAGATCAGGCAAATGAACTGCGAGAGGACAAGCCTGCTCGCAGAGCGGTGAAGCGCAGTCGTTGGCTGTTGCTGAAGAATCGAAATAACCTGACTGATGATCAGCAAATAAAACTCAGCGAACTCATGTCGACCAATGCACCATTGGCTCAAGTGTATGTGCTCAAAGAACAACTCAAAGAGCTGTGGAGGTGCAACACGATCTGGGAGGCCTTTGCCCAGTGGAGGCAATGGTGGCGTGTCTGCCAAGAAGCGAACCTGAAGCCATTGTTCATCTTTGCTAGAAGGTTAAAACCTTACCTTCGCGGCATCTTGGCCTCAGCGCTTTACCCGCTCAATACCAGTGTGCTTGAGGGCATTAACAATAAAATTAAAGTCATCAAGCGAACAGCATATGGCTTCAGAGATCACAAATACTTCTTCCTGAAGATTAAGCATGCATTCCCCGGTAATCGACGATGAACCTTTTTTTTGTAACTGATCTAAAACGAACAGGTTTACCTACGGAAATTGAACCTTTGGCATGAGCGAATCACCCAATGCTTTAGTCGCTTCTGCTTTCAGCGCTTCGACCTCTTCGTTGCCTTCACCCAATTCAGCGGTCATTTCTTCAACCACTTCGCTGATTTCTTCAGCAGCTTCAGCTTGAATTTCGGCCACCTCAGTTTCAGCCATCGCGACCGCTTCCTCTGTCATTTCTTCGACCTCTTCGGTCACTTCTACAATCGCTTCGGCCACTTCAATTTGAGCAGCTTCGACAATGGCATCGACTTCTTCCATCGCTTCGGCGACGACTGCATCAGTCGCGGCAGTTTCTTTGGCCGGCATAGGAGCTGGCGCTTCAGGCTCTTTTTTGCCACATGCGGTCAGCATCGTAGCGAGCGTGATTAGGGCGATCAGTGATAGATTTGTTTTCATAGTGATATGTGGGTTAAAAGGCTAGAGAAGCTCTAGCATACACACAGAACAGCAATAGCACAAACGAACGAGGCAATGTCCGAAGTGATACAGGCATTCCTGCCTGTTCCCCAACGGCGCAACTCCCAAAGACAAATGTTGCCTAAGCCCCGCGCGCGTCGTCATACATACATAATGAAGGGATTTTTTCAAAGCCTACTGGGCTCGTTAACAGCATTCATCATTTTAGCAGTCGGTAGTATCGTCGCGTTCATCGTATTGATTGGCGCACTTGCTTCGCTCAGCGAACAACCATTAGTCCAAGTCGAGTCCGGCAGTGTGCTAGTGCTAGACCTGAACACAACGATTATGGATGCGCCTCCAATCGCTGACATCGGAGCTGTGGTGCAAGAGGCCATGAGTGGCCAGCCTCAACCAGTCACCTATCTACTAAAAGTCATCGACGCCATCGAATATGCACAGACAGATGACGACGTATCCGCTCTACTAATACACGGCAACCTACTACAGAACGGCTATGGTTCCGGCCTCGCTGCGATCTCTGAAATACGCCAAGCGATCGAGTTTTTTAAAACTTCTGGCAAACCAGTGTATGCCTATGTCGTCGCCCCCTCTCAAAAGGACTACTATTTAGCCTCCGTGGCGGATGAGGTCTGGGTCAACCCCTTCGGCATGATCTCGCTCAACGGCTTAGCCGCCAACGGAGCCTTTCTGGGAAGCGCCCTCGAAAAATATGGCATCGGCGTGCAAACCACTCGCGTTGGCGCTTACAAATCCGCGGTTGAAATGTTTACCCGCACCAAAATGAGCGATGCCGACCGCGAGCAAAAGACCGTGCTACTCAACGACCTATGGGGCACCCTACTCACCGAGATCAGCACCTCGCGAGCCATTACCAAGCAAGACATCGTAAAGCTCAGCTCCAACGACGCCTTTTTCACCGCAAGCGATGCGCAGGCAGCCAACTTAGTGGATCGTGTCGGCTATTTAGATGAGTTGATCGACCACCTCGGCAGCACCTATCACTACGCAGCCTCGGACGAAACTTTCCAACAGATCGGATTGATCGACTACTCAGCGGCAAGAACCTTGGAGTCGGATACAACAGCGAAAGACGGTGAGCGCATCGCAATCGTTTATGCGGAAGGCCAGATCATCGACGGAGGCAAATTCCCTGGCTTCATAGGCGGAGATTGGCTCGCCGAGGAGTTGCGCCGCCTACGTAAAGACAAGGATGTCAAAGCAGTCGTGCTGCGCGTCAATAGCCCTGGCGGCAGCGCTGTGGCCTCCGAAATCATTCAACGTGAAACCCGCTTACTTGCGGAGCAAAAACCGCTGATCGTATCGATGGGCAGCTATGCCGCCAGCGGTGGTTACTGGATTTCCGCCTATGCCGACAGCATCTACGCACAGCCCTATACGATCACAGGATCAATCGGGGTCTTTGGCATGGTGTTTAACATCGAAGAGGCTGCAGCCAACTTCGCCGTCAGCTTCGACGGCGTCAAAACATCCCCATTCGCCGATATTTATACGGCAAGTCGCCCGCGCACTGAGGACGAAATGGCGCTGATCCAACAATTCACCGACGAGATATACGATGCCTTTATTGATAAAGTCGCTGAAGGCCGTGAGCTCGAAATCGCCAAAGTGCGTGAACTCGCACAAGGCCGGGTCTGGAGTGGCGTCAGCGCGCAGAATCTCGCACTGGTCGATAGCATGGGCGGATTAAATGCCGCCATCAACGACGCCGCTGCCAAGAGCAACTTAGAATCCTACATGATCGAGCAAGTGCCCGCACCTTCGAACTTTGGAGAGACCCTAGCAATGATGCTCGAAGAAGCAGGCGCCCCTCCCGTCGCGAAAGTATCCAGCCCACTCAGTAAAATCGCCGCACAAGCCGACGAACTGACCAGTCAACTACGCGGTCTCAATGATCCGCGCAGCGTTTACACCAGAATGCCCTACGGGCTCGAAGGCCTGTAATGCCTAGAAACATTGACAGACCCTACAACTCTGCATGTAGGTGCATCAGGCTGGCGCACCCGTTCTGGTAAGCACTGACCATTTCTCAACTAGAAGGTTAAGTATGACAATTACAGCCGCAGCACTCGCAAAATATTTAAACGGTGAAGTTATCGGCGACGGTTCTCTTGAGCTCACGGGCTTCGCTACAGCCGATCGCGCCGTCGCTGGTGACCTGACTTTCGCGGAAAAAGACAGCTATTTCGCCGCAGCTGATGCCAGTAATGCTTCGGCCGTGCTGGTCGCAGGCGATTGCTCCTCGACCTCGAAAGTCCTGATCCGAGTGGCCAACCCACGTATTGCCGCGGCGTATGCGCTGCAACTGCTCTATCCACCCGAGACATTTAGCGCAGGCATCGATGCGAGCGCGACAGTCGCCGACAGCGCCACAATTGATCCAAGCGCCCACATCGGCCCGGGCTGTGTCATCGGCGAGAATGTCAGCATCGGTGCCGGAACAGTCCTACTCGGCGGCAACCACATCGCCCACGACTGCCAACTCGGCAGCAATGTGCGCTTGCACCCGAACGTCGTCCTTTACTCACACACCGTGATTGGCGACCGCACCACCATCCACGCCAGCACCGTGATCGGCGCAGACGGTTACGGCTATGTCTTTGATCAAGGCCGCCACGTCAAGATGCCGCAGATCGGCAACGTGGTGATCGGCAACGATGTCGAAATCGGCTCTAACACCTCGATCGACCGTGCCGCGCTCGGCTCCACGACCATCGGATCGGGCACAAAAATCGACAACTTGGTGCACATCGCACACAATGTCACCTTTGGTGACAACTGTCTAATCCTCGGGCAAACAGGCTTCGCCGGCAGCACCACTTTTGGCGACTACTGCGTCATCGCCTCACAGTCCGGCGTGGCAGGTCATTTAAATATCGGCAATCAAGTCACCATCGGCAGCAAGTCCGGGGTGATGCGTGACATTGCCGACAAAGAAACCGTGCTCGGCTTTCCCGCAGTAAAACACACGCAAGCCAAGCGCCAATGGGTCGGCGTCCAGCGCTTGCCAGATATACAACTACAACTGCGCGAGTTACAGAAGCAAGTTGCGGCCCTGCAAGCACGATTGGACTAAAGACCGCCGATACCGGTAAGCGGCCTCAGAAGAAGGACTTCAATAGATCCTTCCCCAGATTCTCTAAATCATCACGGCGCTGCTCTTTTTCCGATTTCTTCTGCGGCTCTTCAGTCGTTCCGTCGGTCTTAGGTGCGAGCTCTGCTGGCAGTGAATTTGTAGGATCACTCTCAGCTGCAGCCTTTGCCTTCGCTTTCTCCCGATCTTTACTAGAATTTGAGAATGCGCCCTTCCCCGCTTCATTTAAAATATCCATCAACTCACCCGTGTCGGGGTCAGCCAAACTACCGGTGATGTGAACCGGTTCGTTCCAACGTCGAAAACCGTCTTCAGCCGTGGTGGGCTGCAATAAATCCAAGGTCTCCAAATATTCTGTCAGACGCCCTTTCGCTCCGAGCACTAAAGTTAAATCCAACGGCTGATCCATCACCTCGCCGAGTTCACTCGGCCCGACCGAACCAGTCGCATCAATCAGGACACTCTCTCCAGTCAAACGCAGCTGTGGAATCAATACCTGTTTGTCTGCCCCACGCGTGAGCTCGAATACGAAGTGATCAAAAGGAATATCCTTAAAATACGGAATCGTATTCGAAAGTGCCGCGATGCCTGGACGATCAAAGCTCTGCCCCAATAGACCCGCAAGCCCTAGGCCGAGCTGCTGCCGGTCATCCATCTCAAAAGCGGTCAAGACGCCCTTCTTTCCAGTAATCTTCAGCTTTGCCACGGACCCTTCCACTGCAGCGTCCAGCGATTCTCCAACACCACTCAACTCAAACGCACCGTCAAATTCCCCCTGAACCGGCGGAGCCTTATGATGCTTCTCCACAAAAAATGCAGGATCAACCGCTTCAAAACGAATATCTGAGGTGAGCGTGTATGGCTTCAACTGCGAGGACGCATACAGCACGCTGCTACTCCCTTTCAATTCGCCATCACCAATCTTCGCCGAGATCGGATCGACCGACAGCTTCGGCTCAGAAACCACCGCCTTTAATACAATCGCTTCAATAATCTGACCTGCCTCTAAGCGGAACTCATTGATGCTGACGGACGCACGCCCATCCAACATCGCCCACGCCGGAGGCACAGGCGCCGTGTCCACGACTGTAACACCACGAGGCGCTTGTGGCTTCTGTTGCACTGTTCGCACATCCCCCGGACGGCTTGGCGGGTCAAGCGCCACGGTTTGCTCTCTCGGCGTAAAGGCCGCGGCCAAAATTGTAAGATCTTCCTGCGTCACGCGCTCACTCGAGACTTCGGCATCAAAAGTGATCGGCTCGCGACTCGGGTTCACCACAGACTTGAGCTGGAGGTCTGTTGATGGCCGACTCACAGAGCCTGCCATCAGATTCGCACCGACGCGCCACTCTCCAACGTTCGATGTCGGCACCAACGCCAACGAAATCGCATAATCCCGTGTCATTGCGGGCATACTGCGTGCACGTAGCTGGCTAATGTTCGCCTTCAGATACAACGGCTCATCAGAGGACGCATCAACGTCCAAATCAAGCCCCATACGACCGCTCACGATCGAAGCACTGCTGGCCAGCACTGGCAGTTGAAAGAGTTCCTGCAGGCCAATTTGCAACGCAGTCTGCGATTGCACGCCCGCAAATGGATTCGCCGCGTCACGCGGTGCATCCAACTGAATCACCCCGCTGGAGCTGCCTTGAATAAACGAACCGTATTGATCCGCCACACTCAACGAGTTCAACGAATATGTAAGCATTTGATCGGCACTCAACTCAAACTTCGGTGCTACGATCACCACCAGATTCTGCACCAAGGGCGCACCAGAATCCGTCACCGTCAGCGGCCCCAAGGTAATCGGCTCCGCAAAGGTCACAGAAAACGCGCCATCGGCCGCCCCCGCAACTGAGAGGGAAAGCGATACTGGCGCCTGCGACTGAATCTGCAAGCCATCCAGCCATGGGTTCAGCCACTCCAATTGTAGCGCGGTAATTGTCACACCCAGCAAGTCACCGGAAAACTCCTGTGATTTGCCACCAAAAGTCATAGGATGCTTCAAATCCAAAGAGACCAGCTCTGCGCCCGCAGCCGAAGCGATGAGATCAGCGGCACTCACCGTCATCGTCTCACCATTAGTCGATGCCACCGTATGGCCAGTCACTTTCAGTGCGCCCAGCGTTGCCAACTCGGGCATCAACACCTGCGGCTTCGGCAGGTCGGCATCAAAAGTCACTGAAGCAGTCGCGACGCCCGCTGCATCATCCACCTCTAGATCCAGTTCTTGTTTCACTGAGACCAACTGACTACCGCTCGCATCTTTGCCTGACGTATTCGACTCGAAGCGCAGCGACTCGAACCCTCCGCCGATTTTCTGCTTAAAACTAAGTGCTGCAGTCGAATCGAACACCTTTAATCCCGACGCCAGCGGCTGATCTGCCAACAATTGCAGCGACGCATCGATCTGTGAAGCTTCCCCAGGTCGAATTGCTGGCGCATCGACACGCACAATATACTTCGATCCCTTTCCATCATGAATCACGCCCTCCAAGGCGATCCCATCGATATCGAGCAACCATTCAAAATCACCCATCGCTGCTAACGCGTCCATCGGATTCATCGCAGCTTCCTCGGCTGCAGGCGCAGGTGGCGCTGGTGCGGAATCTACCTTCGGTTCATGCGAACCGGTCGATGTCGCGACACCACCAGAAGGTGTCGGCGCAGTCACGGTGGGCAAATCCACACGCAAGCCCTCGACGGTCAGCACGCCCATCTTGATCGTCTGATCAAACACCGCAGCCAGTGGCTCAAATGCGGTATCCACGGCACCAACCTGCACGCGCGTGCCATCTTCCAGCATCAGCACGAGGCCAGAGAGCGTCACCTTGCTCGTCGTCACGTGGATGGCCTCGATCGAACTGCCTGCAGGCAACTTTCCTTCAACCAAGCTTTTCTGGAAGCCCGCATTTGTCAGCGTAAAATACCCACCAACAAGGGCGACCAAGAGGAGAACAAACAGGACAGCAACGATTCGAAATAAGGTTTTCATATACAAAAAGGGAAGGAATTTGAGTAAGCTATGAGTAAACCGTTCGCAAGCAAGGTTCCTCAGCGCAAATTTCACATGAGGCATGCTATCGTGCAGAGGCATAAGCAGACCGTTCGCACGAGTTCTCGACACAGCGTGAAGGGCTGTAGCGATGTGACGCCAGTCACGTCGACGCGTGCAATGGCGCAGCGATCGAAACACAGACCTCGTTCGCACGAGTTCTCTACGCAGTGTGAAGGGCTGTAGCGATGTGACGCTAGTCACGTCGACGCGTGCCATGGCCGCAGCGATCGAAACGCAGACCTCGCTCGCACGAGTTCTCTACACAGCGCGAAGGGCGGTAGCGATGTGACGCCAGTCACGTCGACACGCGTAATGGCGCAGCTATCGAAACACGGACCTCGTTCGCACGAGTTCTCTACGCAACACACAAAAAAAGGCCGCCCCGAATTGGGACGACCTTTTAAAAAAATATCTGCGAAACGCTTATTTGCGCTTAGCTTCGACCAGGCGCTTTTCCTTAACTTGGTTCGCAGCCTTACCGATACGGTCGCGCATGTAATACATACGTGCACGCATGGTGATGGACTCACGGTCGATCTCGATCTTCTCGATGGATGGGCTGTGAACTGGGAAAACCTTCTCAACACCCACACCCGATGCGATACGACGCACTGTGAAAGTCTCCTGGAGGCTACCACCCTTGCGAGCGATTACGATACCAGCGAAAATCTGGATACGTGTCTTATCACCTTCTTTAACCTTAAGGTGAACGCGAACGCCATCACCGACTTTAAAGTCTGCGCGGTCGCTCGTGAGTTGATCTTTAGTGATGTCTTCTAGGATTGCTTGGCTCATTGCTGGAATTCTCCGTTTTTTAAAATGTCTGGTCTTAGTTGCTGGGTCTTTTCTATCTGCTGTTCATGTCGCCATTTTGCAATAGCACCATGATCTCCAGACAATAAGACGTCTGGCACACCCATACCGCGAAACTCCGCAGGACGTGTGTATTGAGGAAAGGCGAGGAAGTTGGTCATAAAGGATTCCTCCGTCAAGGATTTTTCATCACCTAAAAATTCAGGCACAAATCGGCTCACACAGTCGATCACCACTGCGGCCGCCAAGGTGCCATTTGTCAGGACATAATCCCCAATGCTCACTTCTCGATCAATTAAATCGTCGCGAACGCGCTGATCGACGCCTTCATAGTGACCACTTAGTATAATAAGGTGCTTCTCTTGCACCAATTCACGCGCCAACTGGCTGGTAAGTGGCTCCCCGTCGGGTGCCATATAAATCACTTTCGTTTCGGGACGGCGCATCGACTCCACCGCCGCATAGATCGGCTCGGGCTTCATCACCATTCCGGCTCCGCCACCATAGGGCAGCTCGTCGGTCTTGTGATGTTTATCAGTCGCCCAATCGCGCAATTGGTGCGCATCGGCACGAATCAAACCATTACGCTGCCCGCGCCCCAACATACTGGACGATAAAAAACCCTCCACCATTTCTGGGAAGAGGGTTAAAATATCAAACTCGATGTGCATGGTGCAATCGGTCGATGTCCCTATTAATAAGGGAAAAGACCAGCTTACGCTTCGGTTGCTTCAGCAGCAGGTGCTTCTGCAGGAGCTTCGCGGCGCGCCTTACGGATCAAGCTAGCAGCAGTGTCAGTTGGCTTTGCACCAACAGACTTCCAATAATCAACGCGCTCAAGTTTTACGTTCAACTCATCAGTTGCACGCTTAGCTTGTGGCTCATAAGTGCCGAGAACTTCGACAAAACGTCCATCGCGACGAGCAAGAGCTTCGGTTACGACTAGACGATAAAAAGGACGGTGGCTTGCGCCGTGACGTTGGAGGCGGATTTTGAGTGCCATAATTGTTATTGGTTTCGGGAGATTTCAGGGCCAGAGGCCGGAAGTTGTGAAAAGCGAGGAAGAAATGAGTTCCAACCGCACCTGTCAAGCGCGGAGACTGCCTTATTCAAAGGAATCGCGATAATGCGACTTAATCAGG
Source organism: Lentimonas sp. CC4 (assembly GCF_902728235.1). Taxonomy (NCBI): domain Bacteria; kingdom Pseudomonadati; phylum Verrucomicrobiota; genus Lentimonas; species Lentimonas sp. CC4. The sequence goes on along the minus strand of NZ_CACVBO010000001.1, from coordinate 2,075,789 downwards.
GTGCACTTCATCCGGCGAATCCGTCCATGGCAGCGGAAAGGCGCTCTTCTGCCAGTCTTTACGAATTTCTCCGATTTTCGCGAATTCGTCCTCCACGCCATCGATCATTTCGCCTGTAAACTTATAACGAGAGTCATCTCCCGTCATGCGCACCACACGTTTCCCACTATAAGAATGCAAGGTGCGTGGCGTAGAATAATCAATTTGGCGGATTTTGGACATGACATGTATATAATCGAGAAGCTGAAAGTTAGTAGCCAGCAATACGTCGACTTCAAGCCTTACTCCAATCCCGAATCCACATTAACCTGCATTAACGGTTTGCGTTCGCACATTTCCACATTTGCCTTTCCCGCATGCCTAAAATTATTTTTCAAAAATCCGCACTCACACTCGACTGGAACGACGAAGAAAACATCCTCGAACTCGCTGAGGCCAACGACCTCGACCTCGACTACGGTTGCCGCATGGGCAACTGCACCGCGTGCCAACAGAAGATCGTCTCCGGCGAAGTCGAATATGCGATGGGACATAGCGGCGAACCCGACGAAGGCTACGCCCTCCTCTGCTGCTGCACGCCTAGAGGTGAGGCCGATCTGGTCATCGACGCGTAATCACGCCTTTAATTATATGCGAAGCGCACCATTACTGATTTGCACATTCGCAATCGCGTGCCTGAGCGCATGCAGCTCACTCCCAGAGAACCCGCCTGCAACCGTAGAGTCAGTCGACCTACAACGCTACAGCGGGCTCTGGCATGAAATTGCACGCCTACCCGTCTTTTTTCAAAAAGCCGATGAGACGGCGACCGCCGAATATACACTGAACGACACCGGCAGCGTGGATCTAATTAACACCGCGATCGCCACAGACGGCTCCACCCGCTCAGTGACTGGCAATGCCGTGCCCGTGGAAGACTCGAATAATGCCAAGCTCAAGGTCACGATCGATAACTTCTTCGCCAAGCTGTTTGGATCCCCTCCCGAATATGGCAACTATTGGGTGCTCAAGCTCGCAGACGACTACTCGGTCGCCCTCGTCGGCTCACCCAACCGCAAAACGCTCTGGCTGTTAGCTCGTGAACCTCAAATCCCAGCCTCAACACTCGAGCAGTATTTAGCGCATGCGCGCGAGCTCGGCTTTGAGACCGACTCGGTTATTATCAATAACTGAGACACAAACTCAGGCTACTCCGTCGCCCCTTCGATGTGGCGACGAATAAACTCAGGATCCCGCCTCAAATCGACTACGGCATATATGACCACTAGACCCCCATCCAAGGCATAGAAAATACCATATGGAAAAACTCGGGACAGGCTCCTATAAAACCGGCGATAGACAATACGGTGCGCTCCACCCGTGACCTTAAGCTCTTCGATATCTGCTCGGAGGCAGGAATAAAAGTAATCCCCGACACCAGGCGCCTGCTTTTCGTAAAAAATAATACCCCTCATTGAGGTCGACTATCGCATCCGACGAAATACGGATAGCCTTCATCGATGCCCAATGCTTCCTTTCACATCGTCCCAATCCAAAAGTTTCGCTTCGCCTAATTCCACCCGAGCAACTCGCGCATCCAACAAATCACAGACTTCATCGGACTCAGACGACTCCTCAAACCCTTGGCGCATATCCTCCCACAAATTCCTCATGGTGAGCAACTTCTCCTCAGTCGTTAAAGTTTTAATATCAGGCAACATGCATAAACTGTAGCCCAACAGGATTATGAGTCAATAATCACTATCGAGCAGGCTCGCAACGAATCCTACTTGCCCACAGGAACAGAATCGCTCGGAGGCAACTGCTTAATCATCCCCCCAGAAACCGGCAGAAATGACGCAACCACGATAGTCCCAGAGAGTAGAAACATCACCGCTACAGAGAGCAAAAGCAGCCAATCACACTTCAACCGCAAAACACTGAATAGGTTTAACGCTGCAAATGCGCCAGCAATCACCAACCAAACAAACCGAGGCGCTCCCATTACCAGTTGCGTGAGCTTGGGCAAAACCAACCCGCTCTTATACATATCCTGATAAATCGTCAGAAATTCAGGGATTACGAAAAAAGCCGAGCCAACAAATACAAACGGAAGAAAAACGCAGCAAACTAAGTTCAGAATCTGCAGTATTAATTTCATGCTCCAACCAACCTCCTCGCCTTTTTTCAAAATTGGACGTTCGGCGTTGAGCGTTCAACGTTTGTGCCGCTAGGCACTAATCTTTCACCACTTCAATTCGCTCAAAGCTGTTCGACAACCCAGTCGCTGCATCGATATCGATCAAGCAACCGCAGATGCGAATATCGTCCTCTGCGACCGGGAAGCGACGCTTCATACCGTCGAGAAAGCTCGCAACCACCGAGCCGACATCGCGCCCTAACACCGAATGATACGGCCCGCACATACCGGCATCACTTAAATAGGCAGTGCCGCCCGGCAACACACGCCCATCAGCTGTCGGCGCGTGCGTATGCGTGCCCACGACCGCTGCCGCTTTGCCATCTAAATACCAGCCAAGTGCTATCTTCTCCGAAGTCGCCTCCATGTGCGCCTCCACAAACACCGCATCACAAGCGTCCTTCAGCTCGTCGAGCTTGGCAGCCACCATTTTAAACGGGCAACTCGACTTGAGCGTTAAATAATTGCGCCCTAGCACGGTCAAAATTCCGAGCCGAAAGCCATCTTTCTCAATGATCAGGTGCGTGCGCCCTGGGTTTTGCTCCGGTAAATTCGCTGGACGGCAAACCTGCTCGAGGTCATCGATCTCATTTTCAAAGTTCTTCTGATCCCAGACGTGATCGCCCAACGTAATCGCATCGATCCCCGCGGCGATGAGTTGATTCGCGATTTTCTTGGTAATCCCCGCACCACCCGCAGAGTTTTCCGCATTCGCGATCACGATATCAGCACCTAGTTCCGCTTTTAATGACGCAACACGCTCAGCAACAAAGGTGCGCCCTGGACGCCCTACAATATCTCCTAAAAACAAAACTTTTGGCATGACGGGCAAATTGAAATGAAACAACGCACCCGGCAAGGCTCTTCCGTGCTTGATTTGAGCGCTTTTTACTGTCTTTCTCCTTCACTTTTCCAAGGGGCGACTCTGCCCTCATCTCAAAAACACAACACCAACCACCACAGTATAATGAAAACCGATACAGCAATCGACTCTCCTGAACAGGACGAAATTGGCCCCGAAATGAAGGGTGCTGATGTCTTGGTCGCCTCTCTTGAGCGCGAGGGTGTGGATGTGGTGTTTGCCTATCCTGGCGGTGCATCGATGGAGCTACACCAAGCTCTGACAAAGAGTGAAAAGATCCGCACCATCCTACCTCGCATGGAGCAAGGCGGCGGATTCATGGCACACGGCTATGCTCGCGCCAAAGGCGAAGCCTCTGTCTGCATGGCAACCAGTGGCCCGGGTGCGACGAATCTCGTCACCTGCATCGCCGATGCCTACATGGATAGCATCCCTCTGATCGCGATCACTGGACAGGTTTACCAACAATTCATCGGCAAGACCGCATTCCAAGAGACAGACTTCTTCGGCATGACTCTGCCAATCGTAAAGCACAGTTTTCTCGTCCTCAAGAAAGAGGACCTGCCACGCGTCGTTAAAGAAGCCTTCCACATCGCCACCACAGGCCGCCCGGGGCCCGTCGTGATCGACATCCCGAAGGATGTGCAGCAAGCCATCTTCAAACCAGTTTTCCCGGCTAAGGTCGATCTGCCAGGCTATCAAGTCGACATGATCAAGCCACAGGCGACCGATGAAGAACTCATCAACGTCCTCGATCTGATCGGTCAAGCAGAACGCCCAGTGCTCTACATCGGTGGTGGCATCGTATCTGCCGAGGCACACCTTGAACTACGTGAATTCGCCGAACTGACAGGCATCCCTGTCGCTTCGACGCTCATGGGGCTTGGCGCATTCGACGCAGAGCACCCACAATCACTCTACTGGTTCGGCATGCACGGCACCGTTGCTGGCAATTGGGCAGTGTGCGACAGCGACCTCCTTATTTGCGCAGGTGCACGATTCGACGACCGTATCACTGGCCTCGTCTCCAAGTTTGCGCCCGACTCCGAGATCGTCCACATCGACATCGACGTCTCTGAGCACAACAAGAACAAGCGCGTGCAGCATGCCATTCACTCTGACGTGAAGTATGCACTCACTCGCCTAGTCGAACTGAGCAAAGCTGGTAAACTCAAGAAGCCTGAAATCAGCGCTTGGATGAAAACCATCAACGAGTGGAAAGAAAAATATCCGTTTAGCTACGACAAAAGCGGCCACATCACTCAGCAGGAAGCGATCGAAACGCTCTACGAAGAAACCAAGGGCGATGCCATCATCGCAACTGGCGTGGGACAGCACCAAATGTGGGCCGCCCAATTTTTCAAGTTCCGTGAGCCACGCACTTATATTAGTTCACTCGGCCTTGGCACCATGGGCTTCGGCCTACCCGCGGCAATTGGCGCTAAAGTTGCCTATCCAGAGAAATTGGTTGTCAACATCGACGGCGACGGTTGCTTCCTCATGAACGTGCAGGAGCTAGCCACTGCAGCGATCGAAAAGATCAACGCCAAGACAATCATCCTAAATAACCAGCACCTCGGTATGGTGGTTCAGTGGGAAGACTTGCTCTACGAAAGTGTCCGCGGCCAAACAATCCTTTGCGACAAGGACAACATCGGTGGCCCAGACAACCTCGAAGCGATCTATCCTGACTTCGTCACGATCGCAAAGGGCTTCGGCGTTGCCGGCAAGCGTGTCGTCAAACGCGAAGATCTACGCGGAGCGATCCAAGACATGATCGCCCACGACGGTCCTTACCTACTGGAAGTCATCGTGCCTTACACAGAGCACGTGTTGCCAATGATCAAGCAAGGCCTCGGCGCTAAGGAAATTTTGATCAAATCCGAATAAGGATTAAAACTTGCTACAGCGAACCCTCTGCAAACAGAGGGTTCGCTTTTTTATGCAAGCAACTCACTTACAAAAAAACCAAAGAAGTATGAACTTAAAGACACTCACATCGCTCGCACTGAGCCTGACTGCAGCTAGCTTCGCAAGTCACGCGGACGTCGTCATCACCACCGATGGCGCACAACTGACAGGGCAAATCACAAAAATCGAAGCTGGCGTCATCCACCTCACCACCGCCTATGCAGGTGACTTGGAAATCCAACAAGCGCAAGTCGCCTCGTTCGAGACCGACACACCAGTCAACGTGCGCCTAGCAGATGGCACCACACTCGCTGGCCCAATTGCTGACATCCAGAACACACCTGGTTCCATCAAGATTCAAACACAGTCAGACAGCGTCACCGCGAACCTAGCCAGTATCTCCGACTCATGGGCACTTGAAGCCGAGGATCCAGCACTCGTCCGCGAGCGCGCCGAAGAAGAAGCCCTGCGCCGCAAATGGAGCATTGAAAGTGCATTCAACATCTCCGGCAAACGTGGCAACACCGACGAAAGTGATTACGGAGCCAACCTAAACCTAGGACTCAAGGGGCCCGATGATGAATTAAAGATCTTCGCCAGCTACCTATACGGTGAGACAAACGACGAGCGCACCGATGACGAAATGATCCTAGGGTCCTCATATGATCGCTATAAAGCAGGCACTGTTTGGGGTTGGTATGTCGCATCACTGATTCGCCGCGACACGATGGAAGACATCAACTTTCGCTCAAGAAGCAGCGCTGGTCTGGCGATTCGTTTGATCGACAACGACCACCAATCACTCAAGTGGCACATTGGTCCTGGTTATCTCTACACGTCTTACACTTCGGATAAAGATGACGACTCAGCAGTCACAGCCAACACCAGCCTCCATCATGCTTACAAGTTCAACGACTTCCTGAGCATGAAGAACATGGCAGCCTATGCCACCCAGCTCGAAGACACTGGTGATTATAACTTCATCCACGACAGTAGCCTCGAAATCCCAATCGGCAACGGCGAGAAATGGAAGGTCAACATGGGCATCATGAACGAATACGAAAGCCAATCAGCGACAGACGAGAATTGGAACACCACCTACTACACCAAGATGGTATATCGTTGGAAATAACATAACCAATCTAGCTGAGCGCACATCTCAGCACTTGTTTTCGAGCCCGATCTTGGCATAATTTGCCTAGATCGGGCTCTTGCTTTTAAGAACGTCCCTAACTCACCGGTTCAATCATGTTCAACTCTGCCTCTCCTCTTCGCTTACTGAATTTAATGGCCATAGCGATGCTGATCACCACAGGCTGTAGCACCACTCCCCAAAACGAGCAAAGCTGGGAGACGCTGCTCGAGACCAATGCACCACAGGCAACCAACGGAACCACCTACGATCAGTCGCAAGTCGCTCAAGACCTAAAACAATTCGAGCTCGCGCAACAAGAACTCGAATCACTCCATAGTGAAATCACCACACTGCAGCGCACGCTTACATTCCAAGACCACCCCTACCTGGATGACAGCTCGAACAAGACAATCGAATTGATACTATTCCGCTTCATCAATGCACGTGACACCCTCAGTAACATCACACGCATCTATCGTAGCCAACGCGGAATCAATACAACCACTCAGACGAAAGGGAACCTACTCGCCATGGCCGCCGGCCTCACCAGCGATTATTACAGCAGTTATTTCTGCGCCCTATTCGATGGTAATAAGCCACTCATTGAAGTCCTCAACACCGCGCATCCTCGCTTCGCGATTCCCGCAGGCACATACGACCGTATCTATTCAGATGTCACCTCACTAGATAACCTCCAGTTGCTCGACGCAGGCTGGCGCCTTTACTCGACAGAGCTCAACGACCCAACTAGGCCAATCAGTCAACTCATCAACAATGATCCCCAATTTGCACACTTGGCCGATCAAATGGACGAGCGATGCGCTAACACTCGAATCTATACCGAATATTTACTCCATTCCTCACAGCACACCCTAAGCGATCTCGAAGACCGCCTACACCACAGCGAAATCGAAAAGATCGTCGAGGCCGCCGAGCAAGAAATAACCAAAGACATGTATAAAACACGCGGCTTCGTATTTAAAAATGTCGCACGCATCAAAGACCCAGAGACGCATTTACTCGAATTCTCAAACAAACAAGCCGCCGAAATCAAACAGCTGCTACAACCCGGCGACATCATACTGACCTATACCGCTGGCTATATGAGCGACGTCTTCCTACCTGGCAACTTCAAGCATGGCATCACTTACATCGGCACGCCCGAGCAACGGCGCGCCGTAGGCCTTACGGATCAAGCGATCAAACAGGCCGCTATTTCCGAAGCACAAGCACAAGCACTCATCGGACACGTGCAAGTCGACACTATGACAGGTGACTACCAAGTCGATATCATCGAAGCCGTCGCAGAAGGCGTAGTCATGCACTCTCTGGACAAGCTACTCGAAACACACATCAACCGTCTCGTCGTGATCCGCCCCAAACTCACAGAAGCCGAGCGCTTGGAGCAACTCATCGCAGTCTTCCAATACGTGGGCACCGCTTACGACTTCAAATTCGACTTCCAAAACGACAGCTACCAATGCTGCACGGAAGTCGTGTATCGCACCATCAATGGCAAAAGCAGCATCGACTTCTCGCTAGTCAAAATGAAAGGACGCTGGATCTTAGCCGCAGACGATATACTTCGCTACTACTTAGCACAGAACCCAGAGGCCTTCGAATTTATCTTACTCGCTGATCAATCAAATGATTCCAAAGACTTCAACGCAGTGCTACATACTGGCCCCGCTGGCTTGGACGCACTCTATGAGCTCATGAATTTACCTGAGCCTACAGCCAAACAATAACGACCGACATACTTTCGTAGCGATGCCTCCATACATACTATTAATCCTCACTCCATTCATCACGGCCGCCATCGGTTGGTTTACCAATTGGGTGGCCATCAAGATGCTCTTCCACCCGCGTGTGCCCATCCGCATCTTCTTCTGGAAGTGGCAGGGCCTCATCCCACGCCGCCAGCTCCAGCTAGCGCAGGAGTCCGCTGAAATCATCGAACGCGAGATTCTCCAGCAACACATGATCCTTACTGAGATCAAAAAGATCAACCTAGAGCCGTATCTAGAAAAAACCGCCCACACCCTGGTGTGGGAACGCATCGGCCCGCAGCTACGTGCGATTCCCCTACTCGGGGGCTTTGTGAACGACAGTATACTCGCGAAATTCGAAGTCATCGCCTGTGAAGAAATCAAAAACGAAGCAGGCCCATTGATGGAAAAAGTCGCCACCGAATTTGAAGCCTCGGTCGACCTCAAACAAATGATCGAAGACAACATCGCCGCCTTCGACCTCGAACGTTTAGAGGCAATCGTCAACGCCGTCGCCAAGCGCGAGTTCCGCACGATTGAACGCTTAGGCGCTGTGCTGGGCTTCGTCATCGGCTGCGTTCAAGTCGCACTCTTCTGGGCGACTGGTGCGATTGCAATATAGTCGAACCTTACGCCTCTGCATCCAGTGCTTTCAAACGCTGATCGAGCCGAGCTAACAAGCGCGCCTCCAGCTCCTTTGGGCGAATTGGCTTAGTCAGGAAACCATCCATGCCAGAAGCCACCGAGGACTCTCGGTCGGACTTAAGCGCCGCTGCAGTCAAAGCCAAGATGTAAGGCTGTCGATCTTCCGGTAATTCTCGACGAACGCAGCGCGTTGCCTCCAACCCATCCATCCGCGGCATATGGATATCCATCAGCACCACATCAACATCCTTCGCATGCAGGAAGGCAAGTGCCTCCATGCCATCCACCACGAAATCAATCCCCTTAAAGCCAAGCTTTGTGAGCAAGATACGCACGACCTGGCTATTTACCTTATTATCTTCTGCAACTAGAATACGCAACTTCGCACGCTTCGCGGCCTCTTCGTCAGTCAACGATATATGACTACGCGCCTTCGACGCCTGCTTCGCCTCGACCTGCATCGGAATATCATCAAGCTGTGGGCTAAATATATCAGCGATCACACGCATCACATCGGGAGCACTTGCTGGCTTAGCAATATAGCGTAAACATCCCAACGACATCGCCTTCGTGCGCACGCCACTATCAGGCAATAACGAGAGCAACACCATACTTAGATCACGCACTTTACGGTAGTGGTGTCGACGCACGGCTTGCACCAGAGTCAACCCATCCAGATCCGGGGCAAAACTATCGACAAGGACGAGATCGATCGACTCGAAGGACGTATCAATTACCTCCAACGCGTCATGACAGTCCTCAACCAGAGTGACTTCAGCATTATGCTGTATCAAATACTTCTCCAACAACTGTGCATGCGCCTCACATCCATCCACCACTAGAATGTGCTTACCACTAATGGAAGAGCCATCAATCTGACGATCCTTTTTAGGAGCCACCGCAGCCACTTGGATGTTGAAGTAAAACGAGGTGCCCATGCACTCCACACTTTCAAACTGCACATCTCCACCGAGCAATTGCGCCAATTTCCTTGAAATCACTAAGCCGAGGCCGGTGCCACCAAATCGACGCGTGGTCGAATTATCTGCCTGCGAAAATGCCTTAAACAATTTCTCCTTTCGATCATCAGGAATACCCACGCCCGTATCTGAAACTTGAAACTGCAAACCAACTAAGTCGGAATACCCATCTAAATAAGGCACACCGGGGGCGCACTCCAAGCGCTCGACCCGAATAAAGATCTCTCCAGCATCGGTAAACTTAACGGCATTACTCATTAAATTCACCAACACCTGCCTCACGCGAGTCGGATCTCCAATCACGTCCAATGGCACCTCAGGAGCAATTTCAAAAATCAACTCCAACTCCTTCTCCACTGCCCCTGCAATGAAGAGTTCCAAAGTCCCCTGGACCAACTCCGATAAATCAAACGGCACAGTTTCTAGATCAATTTGATTCGCCTCGATTTTTGAGAAATCAAGAATGTCATTAATCACATTGAGTAAGCCCTCGTTGCTCGTTGCGATGGTATTCAGATAATCGCGCTGCTCGGGGTCGAGTTGCGTATCAAACATGAGCGATGTCATCCCCATGATCGCATTCATCGGCGTGCGAATCTCATGGCTCATATTCGCCAAAAAATCACTCTTTGCCTGATTCGCATGTTCAGCGACTTCCTTCGCCCGGATGATCGCATTCTTGGCCACACGCTGCTGCGTAATATCGGTGCACGTCGAAATCACCTCGACCACCACTCCCTCATTAATAATCGGCTGAAGCATCTCGGAGTAGGTATATGGACTCCCTTGGCTCGACACTTCAAAACTACAAGCCTGCCCCCCCCACGCTCGGGTATAATAATGATGCCGTTTGCGCTGGAGCACATGATCGTCCTCAAAACAATCACAGAGTCGCTTCTGCTCTATATCTTTGGGGCGATACCCCAGTGCTTTAAGTAAAGTGCCACGTGCTAATGTATAGCGAAACGAATCTTCATCACGGATAAAGACTAAAGTCATGCCACTCTGGCGCTCTAGGGTCTTCTCATAACGGTCCCTAACTCGCTGTAACTCCCGACGCGACTCCTGCAGAATTCTGCCATTCGCCCCCGAGAGCTCCAGAGTGACGACATCCAACTCCTCTCGAACAGATTCAATGGCACCATCATACTTTACATAACTCGCATGAACCGCATCAAGGAAGCCTCTGATCTTAGAATCATTAAGATCAGAGACTCCTTCAAGGTGCTCTCTAATTTGACGCGCTAATATACGATGCATGTGTATCTAATAGGGTTTTTACACTAGTAAAAGAAGTCTGTCGATTTTTGCGACCCTAGTTATCAAATATATGAGCACTCAGTCCAATGCCCAAAAAGAGCATTGATGGGTCACATTAAACGCAGTAAGTAATTGCGTGAACATTAGTGAAAAGAATTGTCTACACGCACATCTGTTCACATCGTCTAACACGTATCAATCAACCTCACCCAAACTCATAGACTCAAATGAAACGACTCATTCTACTGACATTATCCCTCTGCCTCTCAGGCAGCCTGTTCGGCCAAGATGCACCAGCACAAGTCGACAATATTAAATTTAAAAACCTAAACGACGACTGGGTCGAAATGGAGGTTAAGATTAAGGCCTTCAAAAACACCTCCCCAGACGCCAAAAACGAACGTTTCGTCGATAATATTAAAGTTCTAGGCTACTTCGCATACGAGCGTGATCGCAAAGCCAGAACCTTTGACTTCTACAAGGCCGAAGTCGAAGTGATCTCGATCGAACAAGGTAAGACAGAAAACGTCTATTTCTACATGCCAGGTGTGGTCGTAAAGCGTGACCGCCTACCTAAGACACCTCCTTACTACTTCGTAGCACTTGAGATCAACGGCCAAGTGCTACCGATTGATAACAGAGCTTACTCAAAGGGCACACTCAACGACGACACCATCCGCAGTATGAAAACCAAAGCGGACGCCGAAAGTGAGCAGAATGACTACATCCTAAAGCCAAGCTACAACGCACCACTGGCAAAAATTGGAGCACGCCCAGATGTCAACAAAATGGCACCGATGATCATTCGCGAACCGAAGCAGTAGCCATTCATTTCAGCCTTCTGCCATGAGCAGAAGTCACACAAAAAGGCCCTCATCTTCAACGATGTGGGCCTTTTTTGATTCAGCTAGCCCAACACAGCTTCGACCTCGTCATCACTCAGCCCCATTTCATTTCGGCAGAACTCCAGCATATCTTCCTGCAACGGAGCCGAAAACGTGATCGGCCCCTCCGGGAAGTTAAACACATACCGATAGCAATGCAGCGCTTGGCGCTTAATGGGCAGCGCCTCCTCCAAGCGATCCGTCCAGCCGTTCTCGATAAAATCGATATAGAGCGTCTCATCCGGCCCGTAAATCTTATCGCCGACCACACGTTTCTCTAAAAATTCCCCATGCACGCGGATCTGGTGCTTGCGCCCCGTCTCAGGCTCCACGCGACAGAGCGTATAACCATTCTTCGAAATCAACGGGATGAAGTCCGTCACCGCAGTCTGAGAAGTCCGATCATAACTCACCTCCGATTTCACAAACACTGGGCCGCCTTTGCGTCGAGCGATCGGCTCATCCACATGAATCGGCTCGGCAAACTCTCCCTCCAAAATTGCCAAATATTCCTTCGTCACGATTCGATTCTGAATCGCCATCTGGAACTTGCGTGCCACCGATGGGCGCTTCGCAAAAACGATCAAGCCACTCGTCTCGCGATCCAAGCGAGCCACAAGGTGCAACTTCTCGGCTCCAGTATGCTCACGCACCACGCCAACCAAACTCGACATAGGCCCATTCTTAGAGGGATGACAGACCAACCAGCCTGGCTTATTAATAATCAGCAGATTCTCATCCTCCTGCACTATCCAGTCAGGAAAGACAGCCATATCTACAAGGGGAGCCTCTTCGCCGTATGGATTCATTTCGAATCTCCTTTGTGTGCTTCTAAACGCATTTTGCGCAATATGGCGCCTCCGATCCGAGTCACAACGATGATCGGCACTTTACTACCGAAAAATGCAATTAGCTTATTTTTCCAACCGGTTACCAACAACGATTTCCCCTTAGCCAGCGCACGCAAGGTCAAGTCAGCCACCTCTTCGGAGGTCATATCCAGCCCGCCGTTTGCTCCCTCACGCATCGGAGGCGTATCAAAACCAGCAGATTTAAAGAAGTTCGAGCGCGTCGGCCCAGGGCACACCGCCAAAGTCCTGACCTTGGTGCCACGCAGATCTTCCCCCAGCGCCAGCGTCCAATTGAGCACAAACGCCTTCGTTGCACCATAGGTCGCCAAATACGGAGTCGGCTGAAACCCCGCAGTCGAAGCTATGTTTACCACACAACCACCGCGCTCCAGCATTTGAGGCAGTAACTGTGCAGTCAAATCCACCACGGCCTTCACATTCAGGTCAATCATGTTCAACTGCTTCACACGGTCCAAGTCATGCAAGCAACCATAGTCGCCATACCCACTATTATTGATTAAAAGCACCTCCCCCTCGCCGCCCTCAGCAATAATAGAACGCAATTGATCTGCCGCACTCGCCAGCGAGCTCGAATCACTCAAATCCGTCGGAATATGAATACCACATTCATCAAAAAAAACGCCCGGTTTCGACCGAGAAAGGTTGCAAACCCTGGTAGCCGGGGCTAACTTCATAATTGCTTTGATGATTGAGCAGCCAATACCCGACGAACCACCTGTAACGATGATTACAGACGTGCGTTTGAAATATTCAGATAGAGTCGGTTTTGGCATATATAGACTAGTAGATGCCAACATGGTTGATCGTTGCGATCAAAATAGTGTTGGCACTTTTTTTGCTCATCTAAGTCAAAGAGGCAGGGTCAACCGACCCCGTTAAACGAGAACCCACAATAGAAAAGGACAAAATAATATATGAAGCAGCATGATCTAATCATCTCCGGTTTGAATATGGATCTCACCGATGCGATCAAAAATGTGGTAAAACAGAAAGTAGAAAAGCTCTTCGAACACGAAGATAAAATTATCCGTATGCGTGTGGAGCTAGAATACGACAGCCACAAACGCTCCCACCAGAAAGAATTTATCGCCAAGGGGCACCTCGAAGTGCGTGGCAACGACCATAACGCACATGCGGAGACGGACGACCTCTACAAGTCAATCGATGAAATGGTCAACAAACTCGATCGAATGATTCGGCGACGCTCTCGCCTCAAGAAGGTAAAGCGTAAGGACGTGCATGAAATCGACATCCCTGTCGACATTCCAAAGGCTAGCTAGCTTCCCAATACCGCCCAATAACTAACCGCAAGCCCGACTCTCTTTGAGAGTCGGGCTTGCTTTTTTTCGGAACTTCATAAACGTGCAGCCCTATTATGCCTGCATACATCTACCAAATCCTTCACGTCACCGGAATCATCATGCTCTTTATGGGCTATGGTGCCCTACTCGCCCGCAGCCTAGCCGGTAGCGACAGCGCCCCCGTGCGAAAACTCGGTTCGATGACCAGCGGAATCGGCCTCCTTCTCATTTTAATCGCCGGTTTTGGCATGATTTCAAAGCTAGGACACAGCTTCACCGCTCCCTGGCTGATCGTAAAAATGGTGATCTGGCTCGCACTCGGCGGCGTCATCGTTCTCATCAATCGCAAGCCTGCGCTCGCTAAAGCACTGTGGTGGAGCATCCTAGGCCTCGGAATTATCGCAACTGCCATGGTCTACTACGTGCGCTTTCAGGGGTAACAATCAAGCGCTCAAAAAAAAATGCATTTTTTGAAAAGTTCTGCTTGATCTCCTGCGCTCACTTTGTCTTTATCCCGGCTTCCTCACGAGCACCCGTAGCTCAATTGGATAGAGCGCCTGACTACGAATCAGGAGGTTAGGGGTTCAAGTCCCTTCGGGTGTATTCTTTTAAAATCCCTAAGTCTTCAAGACTTAGGGATTTTTTTTGTGTCAATATACCAGCATCCGTAGGGGGCTTTGCTCGGAAACTGTCTCAAAATCACTGAAACCCAAGCAAATCGGTTATATGGATGCGGGGCTCTTAATCGTTCTATTTCTCTGGTGGAGACACTCTCCGCACGAAGCCCTGCCACGGCTCCGCTGCAGTAGAATCCCTGCAGCTCTCCGACGACAACCAGCCAGCAAAACTACTGCTGGAACTCTTGAGCCACAAACGACGGGACAAAAAACGAGCCGATACCCGACAAACGTCCCGAGGACAGATCGTAGATTTCACAAGGCGCATAATTATCCGTCGCTCCCCGCTCTGCCTGCCACTTCAAATACTCACGGGCAATCGTCCGCGCCTCTGCACGAAAATCAATCGGCGCATCTTCCTCTGGCCTCCAGCGCAGCACCAACGCATCATCTGTAATGTCAAACGTGCAGTCTCCGAAATTAATGTAGCACCACTTACGCATACCCTCGAGTAGATCGATATGGAAACGCCCGTCATCAACCGCAGCACCCTCAGCTGATGGCATTACTCCTGGATAGCGCATGAAATATTTGCCACGATACGTATCGTGGAACCATGGCATCAGGCTGGTCTTCTCCGCTGGCACGATCAAGTAGTTCCCATTCACGGAGCCCACGATTTCCTTCGACGCGAGCACCTTATCTACCTCCAGAATCAAGCCAGGCACGAAACGCATCGTGCCGAAATCACGCTCCCGATACAGAATCTGCACACTCGTCTCCAAAGTGAGCTCCAAGGTCTCAGGCCAAAGATCCGGCTGTCTCACGAAATCAGCGTAGCTCATCTCAATCGCCAAAGGGCGTGGAGCCACCACTTCTACAAAAGGTTCCGGCTCGGGCACAGGCTCAGGCACCACCACTGGCTCTGGCACAACAACAACCACCGGCTCTGGTTCACTTCCCAACGGGTGCTCCATTCCGATCACCTCACGCACCTCATACGCAAACTGCGTCTTCGTATCTTTCTTTGCCCAATTAAAAAAGAAGACTGCACCAGCGATTAACACCGCAAACATCACAAACATTTTCAAGAGAGCCACCTTCTGAGGCGACATATGGGGCTTATGGGAGTCAGACATGACAGAAGATAAAGATCCCCCTCCCCGTGCTTGCCAAGCTTACATTGGAGAATGAACTGTAAAAAAAGAAACGCTATCAAGCGCGATCAGTTCTCCAACGATTCCAAGCCGACCAACGCCTCCTTTTGGGCACGAGTCAACCGCTTCACTCGCCACTCCTCTTTCTGCGCTTCAGAGCGCGTGCCGACCTCACGCGTATAGAGGATCTGCAGTGGCAAACGTCCCCGCACATACTTGGCCGACTTCGGCCCCTGCGATGAGTGCTCCTCAAACCGGCGCGCAACATCCGTCGCCACGCCCGTATACAGCGTGCCGTCGCCACAACGTAATATGTATATACTCCAAATCACAAAAAATCCTAATCCTAATCCTAATCCTAAGAAGATTATGAGTAAGCGTAGGATTAAGATTAAGTCCACTCAACTCTCAGACCTCAGCTCTCTTCCACCTCAGCTCTCAAGCCTCTTCCCTCACCCCTCTTCCACCACGCCATCCACGTAATACCAATCGCCACCACTACGCCTAAAGCGTGACAGCTCATGGTGGATCGCCCGCTCACCGCCTTGAATATAGCTGGCCTTAAACTCGACCTTACCGACCTTATCCTTCGCACCCCCCTGCTGCGTGCGTAACACCTCCAGCCCGATCCATTGGATCGATTCCGCCGTCGACTGATAATTCACCCACAGATCTGTCGTCCGCGCGGCAGGCAAAGTCGTGCCGACCAAATAATCGATTTGCCCACACACATACGCGCAATACCGCGAACGCATCAAAGCCTCCGCGGTCGGCGCCTTCGCCTGACCTAGGTGCAACGGCTCACAACACGCGACATACGCCAGCCCACTGCCACAGGCACATAAAGAATTCGGATCTGTCATGCTGCATACCCTAGCCATACAACCACAGATTAAAAGGCATTTTGCACACGAACGTAGGGGCTTTGCTCGCGAAGACCGCGACCACACAAAACCATCTCAAACGTCAAAAAACCAACAAAACCACCACAACGCAGCAAACACAATGACCTCCCCTCACTCGATCGAGGTCACCACTCTCAACACTTGCACTAAGTCGCCCTCTAACCTTCACTCCACACTCTCACTTTCACTACGCCGAAGGCGCCACTCTCACTTTCAGCACGCCACAGGCGTCACCTTCACTTTCACTACGCCACAGGCGTCACTCTCACTCGCCCTCTGGGCGCACGCACAATGAATTTCCCGCTTAAGCCACTGACCGACGTTACCGATCCCGATGCACTCATGGAGCACTTCCTCGAGTATGCACTCGAGAAAGGCATCGAGCTCTACCCTGCACAGGAAGAAGCCATCCTCGAAATCTTCGCCGGTAAGAACGTCATCCTCAACACCCCCACCGGCTCGGGCAAATCCCTCGTCGCCGCAGCACTCCACTTTCTTTCCGCTTCCCAAGGCCGCCAATCGGTTTACACCTGCCCCATCAAGGCACTGGTCAACGAAAAGTTCCTCGCACTCTGCCGAGACTTCGGACCCGAAAATGTCGGCATGATGACCGGCGACGCCTCCGTCAACCGCGGCGCGCCCATCCTCTGCTGCACCGCAGAGATCCTCGCCAACATCGCACTGCGCGACGGCGAGACGGCCAAAGTCCACGACGTGATCATGGACGAATTTCATTACTACTCCGACGGCGAACGCGGCGGCGCCTGGCAAGCCCCCCTCCTCACGCTCCCACAGTCCCGCTTTCTCCTGATCTCCGCCACCCTCGGCGAGACCCGCTTCTTCGAGCGCGAGATGGAGCGCGTCACTGGCAACGAGGCCGTCACCGTCTTTAGCACCGAGCGCCCCGTGCCGCTCGAATTCACCTACGCAGAAGATACGCTCACCGAGACACTGGAAAAGCTGCAGGCCGCCAACAAGTTCCCGGTCTACATCGTCCACTTCACCCAACGCTCCGCCTCCGAAACTGCGCAGAGCCTGCTCAGCCTCAACGTCTGCACCAAAGAGGAAAAAGCCGCTATCACCAAGGAGCTGCAAGAAGTGCCCTTCACCAGCCCCTTCGGCAAAGAGATCAAAAAGCTCCTGCGCGCCGGCATCGGTCTGCACCACGCCGGGCTCTTGCCGAAATACCGCGTGCTCATTGAAAAACTCGCACAGAAAGGGATGCTCAAAGTCATTTGCGGCACCGATACCCTCGGCGTCGGCGTCAACGTGCCGATCCGCACCGTGCTCTTCACCCAGCTCTGCAAATACGGTGGCACCAAAACCGGCATCCTCACCGCCCGCGACTTCCACCAAATCAGTGGACGCGCTGGCCGTAAGGGATTCGACGACGTCGGCTTCGTCGTCGCGCTCGCGCCCGAACACGTGATCGAAAACAAGCGCCTCGAAGCCAAAGCCGCTGGTGATCCGAAAAAGAAAAAGAAGCTCGTGAAGCGCAAGCCACCCGAGCGCGGCTTCGTGCATTGGGACGAGCAAACCTACACCCGCCTGCAAAAGGCACCCGCCGAACCGCTCACCTCCAGCTTCAAAGTCACCCACGGCATGCTACTCAACGTGCTCAGCCGTCAAGGCGATGGCTGCGGCGCCATGCGCCAGCTCATTACCGATTGCCACAACAGCGACACGTCCAAGCAAAAGATGCGTAAGCAATCCTTCCAACTGTTTCGCGCATTGGTCGACCGCAACATCATTCAAATAATGCCCAAGGGCGACGAGCAGAAGCTACGCGTCAACTTGGAGCTACAAGACGACTTCTCGCTCAACCAAGCGCTCTCGCTCTACTGTATCGACACCCTCGGCCTGCTCGATACCACCGCCGAAGGTTACGAGCTCAAGATGCTCAGCCTCGTCGAAGCGATTCTGGAAAACCCTGACATCATTCTACGCAAACAGCTCGACAAAGCCAAGACTGACAAGGTGATGGAGATGAAGGCCGCCGGCATCGAATACGACGCCCGCATGGAAGAGCTCGAAAAGATGGAATACCCGAAGCCCGAAAGCGAATTCATCTACGAGACCTATAATAAATTCGCCGCCGAGCACCCGTGGGTGGGCGCGGAAAACATTCGCCCGAAATCCATCGCCCGCGAAATGTTCGAGCGCTACAGCAGCTTTGCCGACTACATCAAAGTCTATGGCCTGATGCGTGCCGAAGGCCTACTCCTGCGTCACCTCACCAACGTTTATCGTGTATTGGAAAATACCATACCGCCCGCCTTCAAAACCGAAGCGGTTGATGAAGTCGTGACCTACATCGAGAACCTGCTGCGTATCACCGACTCCAGCCTGCTCGATGAATGGGAGACACTCAAAGACCCCGACTACAAACCGAACCTCGACGAGAGCCTGCCCGCCCCCACCGGGCCACGCGACATCACCCGCGACCGCGAAGCCTTCACCCGCCTCGTGCGCAACGAGATCTTCCGCTTCCTACGCATGCTCGCCAACGAGTCCTATCAAGAAATCGACGAAACCTTCGAGCTCGATCAGATGTTCCCGGAGGCAAGGTGGAAATACACCGCCCTCAGCAACGCGATGGACGCCTATTACGAAGGCCACGAATGGATCCGTCTCGACCCAGGCGCCCGCAACAAGCGCAACACGAACATCATCGAATCCGACGACCGCCAAACTTGGACCATCGAACAGACTCTAGTCGACAACGAAGAGCTCAACGACTTTCAAATTATCTTCAGCCTCTCGATGACGGACGCCAAAGCCAACAGCACCATTAAACTCGTGCCGTTAGAATTGAAGGCGGTGGCGGAGTAAGGAGACTGACAATTCACATTTGATAATAGCTAGCCATCAGTCAGTAAAACCAAGGTAATCCATGAGTAAATCTTGCTTCCACTACACGAGCATTGAGTCTCTTTTTAATATCGTAACGAAGAAGTCACTACATTTTGGCAGCTTCGCCATGATGAATGACCCCCTTGAAACAAAAATTGATAATGAGCTCTTGCATGAAATATATGAAGATGAATTCAGCGAATTAGAGCTACCTCCTCGGTTTTATTTTAAACGTAATAACACTGATGAATTTCAGTATCAGTCCTTTGGCTTCTCAACATCCAGACTTGGAGATGACTTAAGCCAGTGGAGATCATATACTCAAAAAGGCTCAGGAGTTTGTATTGAATTTGATAAAGCAGAATTGGAAAAGCAATTACGCAAATTGTTACAATGTGACATGCCCGTTTCACATGAATGTGTTTATTCTAAAGATAAAGAGCGCATCCTACTCGAACAATATGTTCAATCTGTTAGGAATAACGACTGGTATAAGGCGATGAATCAATTTCATCCAGATAATGTGGATCATATTCATTCTAGCACAGCATTTATTAAAGCGCTTCAAGAAATGGCTATCCAAATTAAGCACCAATCATTTGAAGCTGAATCAGAAATTCGTTTTTTCGTTCTACAAGATACCTTTAAAGCAGACATTGAATTCAAGCCCTGCACAACAGGACTTACACGATATATCAATGTGCCGATTACTCCTGAATGCATTAAGTCCGTAAGAACAGGCCCTTTAGTTGACAAACGAAATAACTTCATGATTGAACAACTATTCTTTTCTAGGATGGGTAAACCTATAAAAACATTAGAGACCACGTCTCCATATGTATGAAAAACGAAACGGGAAATGGGGTCTTTCCGCCACCTCACAATTACTCATCTTTTAAACGCTCGCCCCGACTCTATTGATACGACTGACTCTGATGTGACAGACAATAAGATGAGTTTCAACCCCCCGAATCAGCGTCAATTAGCGACGTAGGTCTGCGCCCCTTATTGGTTCTACGAAATGCCCCCTTACTGGTTCCTCTACACTGCTCAAAACCATAAGCGTCGTCGGCGACTAGCCAAACACCTGCTTGCGCAGCCCATGAATCACCGCGAGGCCGCCCCAATCGCCACGCATTGCATTCACCTTCGGAGGATGCTTTCGCTCACGCTCCATCTGCCACGCACCCGTGTAGCCTCTCACAAACTCTGCAGAGCCCAGAATCGCCCCATCGGTAAAATAGCGCACCCGGCAGCGCAGCATCGCCGCCTTCGGTAAATGCCCATCCGTATCGAGCACCTTCAACGCCTGCTTCCGCGTCATGTCAGCCAATCCAGGCTCAGACGCGCGCTTACCAAAAATCAACGAACGATGAGCCCGCAGCGCTGAGTCGATACGCTTCGCGCCACGATCCGCCCAAATGGCAATCAGGCCTTTCTTAGCCGCAACCTCACCCGCCACAGACTCCGCATAGCCACAGAAGCGGTAATCCTTCGGGTCCTCAACCAGACCCGCACGCACAGGATTGAGATCGATATAAGCCGCCATGGTTTGCAGCGGATTACCCTGCCCTTCAACGAGAACTGATTTAAAGCGATCCATCCACAAAGTCCCCTTACGGTCCCCGTGGTTACGGTTATACCAAATAGAAAAACGCTGCTTCACCGTCTTCATGAATTCAGACAGATCGCTCATCCGCGCCAATAAGCGCTCACGAATGGCTTCCGCATCGGCATCCCCTGCCATCAAGGATGCTTCAAGTCGAGCAAACTCCGCTGTTTGATATTTGGTCGGCTTAGGGTAAAGCACTTTAAAGCGACGCAGCAATTCTGTGTTGGAAAGAGACTGCTTCTCAGGAACCCGCACTAGCACATGGAAGTGATTGGTCATCACACAATACGTGAAGATCTCCACCCCACAGAAGTCCGACACCTGCCAAAGCATTTTACGCAACACCTCTTTTTCACGATCCTTCAGTAGCATTTCTCCACCAACCACACGACTCATAGCATGATAGACCGCGGAACTCCCCTCAACTTTAGTGCGCTTCATAACAGCAACAATAACAACCCATCGCCCAAACGCAAACCGCCCCATCATTTTATTGCCTGATTATAAAATCTACCTTTAGAAAATTCCGTATATGAGTGGTTAAGTAATTATTTCGATGAAATTGAAAAAGACAGGAGAGGTTTTCCTAGTTTTATCGCTTATAAAGAGAATCAGAAATATGGATTCGAAGTGAGGTTGGTGAGAGAACCGCGATTCATCATGCATCGTCTAGATGAAATTATTTATAAAGCCTATTACGCATTGAATGAAGATTCTTTTCATGAGGTTTGCATCTTCTTGGTCGTTGCAGATGAAGAAATGATCCCCATGGTTGTTAAAATGGTTAGTCGTCGTATTCCGGAATTTGAAGTTAATTTAAGAATAATGGTTGGATTGGCTGAATATGATGAAGAATCGGGCATTTATAGCCAATTTAAACCATACGATAACATCTCAATAACTAATAAGATGTAACAAGGCAGTAGTGGACAACTCCGTTCGTGCCTCACTCCGTGCCACACTTTGACGATATCAGAAAATGAAAGAAGGAAGAAAAGAAGGGCTTTCAGCTAATGTGCTACTCTTTCTAGGAGTCCTAATTTGGGGAGCCTATTGGATTGGTAGCTTTTTCATTACTTACGTCACGCTCCCCGCCACTATAAGGAATACAGTTTACGTGATCGGCATTATTGGAGCCTTTTGCTATTACATCGGGTTTTGGCGTTTCGTTAGAAAAAAGGGACGGCATCCAGCATGGTTTTTACTCTCCTTTACTTGGCTTATTGGTCTTGTGGTGATCTACCTCTTGCCAAAACATGATATCCAGTCGGAGCTATCAACTCCGTTACGCGCTCCGCGCTCCACTACGCGATAGTCCTCGACGTTCTCAAAAAAAGGATGACTAAAGAAGAAAAGATCAGACTCGAGAAGATCTCACTTGAGACTGCTCAACGCCTTATAGACTACAATAGTTACGGGAAGAATAAGTCGAAAGCCATCTCCGCGATGAAGAGACGCATTTCGGGTTTTGAAAAAGAAGTGTATGCAGATTACTTAGATCGAGCGATTTCAGTGCATACGGATGCAATAGAATTTGTAAAAAAGCACTGTGAAGCGTTTCATCAGACATACAAGGAGAACGGCGATGGTTCAGGTGTTGAGCAGATCGCTACAGATTTCCTAAGCAAACATGACGAATACCAGCGGTCACATCTATGTGGAACTTTAGGGTTTATCTTCTACATCTGGCACTTACGGTAATGAGAACCAGTCGATCGTATCAATTCCGTTACGGCTCCGCCTCCACTCTGATGTGTCCTGAGTTTATCGGACAGAGGATTCCGTTCTTTTGTTAGTGTTATGTGGTTTAGTTGTGATTGATGCAAGCCGGTAGGCTTGCGTTCTGCTTACCCCCATGGGGGTAAAATTTTTCCTCAAACTGAATGGGGTTATTGTAGTCCAGTGAAGAGTGTTTTCTGAAACGGTTATAGAAGACTTCGATATACTCGAAGGCATGACTACGAGCGGCAGCCTCATCAAAGAAGATGGTATCACCGACACTCGATGTTTTGTATCTCCCGTAAAAAGATTCCTGGGCAGCATTATCATAGCAGTTGCCTTTAGCACTCATACTTTGACAGATGCCAAAGGACTTGAGCAATGTTTCATAGCTGTAGCTGGCGTAGGTGCTGCCTCGGTCGCTGTGATGGATCAGTCCTTCCGGCAGATCACCACCTCGGGTCAGAACCGCGCATTTAAGGGCCTTGCAAACCAGCTTCGAGTCATTGTCAGAGGAGACGCTCCAACCAATAATGCGCCGACTAAACAGATCCATCACTGTCGCCAGATAGCACCAGCCGTTTTGAACGCGTAGATAAGTGGTGTCGGCTACCCAAACTTGATCACATCCCTGCGGCTTGCCGAGTTTCTTCAGTAGGTTCGGGCTGTAACCGAAATCATGTTTACTGTTTGTGCCCAATGGCTTGAACCCTTTCTTCTGAGTGCTGTCGATCCGTAGTTCCTTCATTAAACGCAGGGTGCGGTCGCGGCCACAATCGAGCCCTTCATCTTGAAGGTGACGGTGGATTGGACGATGCCCGTAGACGCGCCCATTGGCTTGCTTGTGAACTTCGAGAATATGGCTCTTATAGGAGTTATCCTCCAGGCTGCGTGCGCTCGGGCTGCGCAGTTGCCAGTCGTAGTAGCCACTCCGACTCAGCTCGAAGCACTCGCACAGCTCCTTCACACTGTAGCGATCCTTGTTCTGATCAATAAATCGATACTGCATCACGCGCCCTCGCTGAAGTAGCCCACCGTTTTTTTTAGAATCTCATTCATTCGCCGAGCTTTCGCCAGCTCCTTACGTAGCTGTTCGTTCTCCTTGGCCAATGCCTTTGGACTTTGAGCACCCTCTGGAGCATTCGCCTCCAATTCGTCCAGATGCTTCTGCCTCCAGCTGTAGAGAACCCCTTCAGGGACTCCCAGTTGCTTCGAAACTTCCTTCACTGAAGTCCCGTCGATTAGTATCAGTTTAACTGCCTCTTGTTTGAACTCCGCAGTGTAGCGTTGCTTTTTCATAGTATGATCCTCTTGGTAAGAGAATCCCGTGTCCAGTTTTCTCAGGACACATCACCCCATCGATACATCTTCACGTTGGGGAATCAGAATGAAAGAAATCTATCCAGACTGGGCTATCTCAATTCGCGAGACATCCAATAACTGCTATACAGCTAAATGCACCGACAAACAAAATAGAATTGTTGAGCATACTGGAACAGATCCACAGGCTTTAGAGCTTAGATGTCTCGAAGACGTCAAGTATGTCGAAAGAGAAAAAGAAACGAAAAGACTTTCAGACTCCTTATGTGATCGGAGAGATCTAAAGAGCCTCTCAATCCTAATCCCTGGAATCCTCTCTCAAAATGGACTGACCGATGGATGGCATGATTTTTATGACAGTCTAATCGAACTCAAACAAATGAGACGTAAGGATTTAACAGAAATTGAGTTGAGCAGCCTATTGCACTTGATCAGCTTGGTTGCAGAGATCACCAACCCCAACCAGTCGTGATGAGACAATAGATTTCGCTGGCGCTCATCTATACTCACACTCTACGTTCAGCAAAAGAATGAAAATCCCATGCCTCATCAGCGTCGCAATGTTTTCAGCAAATCTGATTTCCGGAGCTCCTAGTTTAATCGGGACCTGGAAATCAAGTAAGGAACTTACGCTTAAAGCTACACGCCTAGACTCATCGGTCGAAGAAGACCTAAAAGAGAGGTTTGAGAACCTGTTTGGTCGAATGACCATCACCTACACCAAGGCACAAAGCATTGCTCGAATGGAAGCCGATGAAGGCATTGAAGAATGGGAATCCATCACCGATTATAGAATTGTAGCAGAAACTAAAGACAAGCTGTCGATAAAATGGATAGACGAAAATGAAGAAGTAATGACAGCAACCCTTCACTTCGTGAATCAAGATCAGTATTGGATTGAACTGCCGAAAGCCGAAGGGAAGATATGTGGCAAGGAATACTTCATTCGGCAACCTAAGGCTGAACCAGACGGGAGTGGGCAATAGATTTCGCTACCGCTCATCTATCCCACCCCTCCACGTTAGAAGAATGAGAATTTTCCAATTCCTACTCGTAGCACTAATCCCATTCCCAGCCATGTCAGAAGAAAAAATTAAAGCCGAAGATGAGATTCAGGTAATGGCGATCAAGAAGGATGATCCCAGCTTCCTAGAAGGGAAAGCAGAGGCACATAGGACAATTCAAACATTCTTAGATATCCATGCAGAGCATAAGGAGAACCTGGGAGTCTACTTTGCGATCAAAATGGACGCGACAGATAGCGACGGCACGCGTCATTTTCTTTGGTATACTTTTGAGAAAGAAGAAAATGGTAAGCTGTTCGCCTACCACTATAATATTCCTGAAGACCTTAAGGACTTTGAAAAAATTGAAGTCGATTTCGATAAGATCTCAGATTGGATGATTAACGATCATGGATACCTGATTGGCGGTTGGAGCGTTCGACTACAGAGAGAAAAAATCCCTGAATCTGAACGAGCAGAATTTGACGAATCGGCAGGCATCAGGGTCTACCGTGAAAATAATTTCTAACCAGTCCGATGAGGCAATAGATTTCGCTGGCGCTCATCTATTCCTCTCGTCTACGATCTGAGTAAGAAATGAATGCACCCCGCCAGCCTTGCCCGATTTGTGGCGCAATGATATTGCCGACTACGGCAAAGCACACTGAAGGGCTGTGCATGCCATGCGATTCGAAAACAAGAAATCAACAGGTCGCCTCTAATCGGCGAGTAGAAACTGAAAAGCTAAAACAAGAAGCTATCATCCTACTACATTCCCGCGATGAAGAAGCATTCCTGCAGAGAGTTGCGACCTATTGCGAGATCAGTTGCTGCGCGTGGGATGCGATCCAAATCGACAAGAAAACCTTTATGGAGGCGACAGATGACCTTGGGCGAGAGATTTCATCAAGAGCACTATTGGGAATGAAAAAGAACAAAGAGTGCATTGGTGAGCATACAGGGTATGTGAAGTTCTTCGACTGCTTCGAGGATGCACCTACTACCTTGAAGAATTACACTGAATCAATCACCATACTGGATGGAATCATGAGGTCAGATCCAGTCGGTGGTGATCAATAGATTTCGCTGGCGCTCATCTATGTCACACCTCATCGTTATACGGCATTAAATAGAAAAAGGATAAAATCATGGGAGCTTGGGGAGCAAATGCATTTGAAAATGATACCGCGTTAGACTGGATTTCAGAAACTGGAGCAAATATTGCCTCTATTGATAAAGCCCTAGAGGAAGTAATCGCAATACGAAGCGGAAAAGAAAAGGGGTCATTCCGTAGGTTTCTATATTCCACTAGTCACAACACAAAAAAGGCCTGCTTTCGATTTCGTTTTACTGGGCAGCACTCGGGCAAAGCTCACCCTCAGACTTAGGACTTCACAATGACGGATTCCCCCGTTGCAGGTGCGCGGGCGTCGACGAGCAACGCCCCTACGAATTAATCGCGTCAGCCTCTCAATCGCAGACGCCAAAGCCAACAGCACCATCAAGCTTGTGCCGCTGGAACTGAAGTCGATCGCGGAGTAGAAATTGAACGTGATACAGACATTCCTGCCTGTCCACCGAACCCAAGCACACCAAAAATGAGACTGACAAGAGGATCTTTTATATTTTGCGTGCGACCCCATTTTTGTGCCCCATTTTTGTGCCCTTCGCAGAGCAAAGCCCCTACAAACAATATTTAGAGGAGCAGAAAGGGGCATTCCGTAGGGTTCTATATAAAATCAGGAAAAGACGGACGTAGCAGTCTTCCCACTATCCGGCAGACTCTTAAGTTAGTGATATTCTGGACTGACCTCATTCGAGCGCTCGGTCGCAAAACAGTGCATAAGGTTTGCAACCTACGGAGTTATGATTAAACTTATATACTTATTGATTATAATTCATCTCGATAGTCATTCAGTATACTAGATTCCCCCGACCTAAGTCTATGCCCCATGAAATACCGCCAAAACACGTTGCTCCATAGCCAGTTCCCTTATAGTCTGATCGGCAGCTCAGCTAGAGAATTCTATTCTCTATATTTGATAAGATTAGTGCGATATTTAATGTTGTTGGCTTTCATTTTTTATGGTGCCACTCCCCCACTCAGAGCAGCCATCCATATTTACAACTTCAGTAGCCACCCTGGCCTTCAAGCGAATGCTGACTTTTTTGGTAGTATTACAGTAAATACTGCAGGCGGAACTGAACATTCGAGCAACAGTGGAGAGTATTATGTGGGTCATTCAGCAATTGAGGCGTGGAATTTTACGATTACTCCATCAGGAGGAGTTGGTGCCTATATTG
The DNA here is from genome assembly GCF_902728235.1 of Lentimonas sp. CC4. NCBI lineage: Bacteria > Pseudomonadati > Verrucomicrobiota > Lentimonas > Lentimonas sp. CC4. The sequence goes on along the minus strand of NZ_CACVBO010000001.1, from coordinate 2,048,500 downwards.
GAAGTAGTATTGGGATCAACTCTTCAGCCACTGGCAATGGTGGCGCTTTTGCGCTATACGTTACTCCCAATTCAATTACACTTGTTCAGGGAGCTAGTTTAAAGCTCGAGTCTGATTTCAATGTCGCCGGGAATGACGTGTCAGTGGATTGGACTTATGATACCCCCATATATTATGCGGGGGGAGTGGCAGCCGGTGGAGCGACATGGCTCAACATGGATCGGGCTGCACTAGATACAGCGTTTCCAACAAACACCGATGCTGGAGCCATGAACTGGACTATTGGCACCGCGATTCCGGAGCCGGCAACTGGCCTGCTAGTGATCGTTGCCACACTAGTTCCTTTGGGGATGCGTCGCCGGCGCTAACGATATAAGCATTCAGAGCGCTCTGACCGAGGAATAGGGATATTCTATTTCCTAAAAAAGGCACAGGGCAATATGGGATCATTCCGTAGGTTTCTATATTCCACTAGTCACAACACAAAAAAAGGCCTGCTTTCGATTTCGTTTTACTGGGCAGCACTCGGGCAAAGCTCACCCTCAGACTTAGGACTTCACAATGACGGATTCCCCCGTTGCAGGTGCGCGGTCGTCGACGAGCAACGCCCCTACGAATTAATCGCTTCAGCCTCTCGATCGCAGATGCCAAAGCCAACAGCACCATCAAACTCGTGCCGTTGGAATTGAAGGCGGTTGCGGAGTAGAAGAAGAACGTGATACAGACATTCCTGTCTGTCCACCGAACCAAAGCACACCAAAAATGAGACTGACAAGAGGATCTTTATACTTTTCGTGCGACCCTTTTTTTGCTCCCCTAGAAGACTTGTTACCGATGTCTTCGGATCATACCCGCTACATGTTTTTAACTTGGGTTGCAAAATACTTCATGGTCGTGCGCCCCGATTGAGGATAACAAAACACCAAGGTTCTTCGGTCCGGAAGGACTCTCCAGCCTTTATAGACCATCCAACGTCTTTTACCGTTATCGTCAGGCCTTACATAATCCAATTTTGCATCCAGAAATTCACCACTATAAGCGGACATCTTTTCAACCTGAATCTTCTGAGGTTCTAGCTCGATCACCTTATCCCCAAATGTTCCGACCACATAATTCGGGCTCAGGTTAATAAAAAGGAAATCCTTGTTTCCGAAATAATCATCATTCGCGTTGATCGCGAAAGGCTTAATCGGCAATGCTTCATTGTTCTTATCCTCGATCACAATGATCAGAAACTTTTTCCAATCTTTACTCACTTTGATGGAAGGCAATTCAGATGGAAGCTCTTGTCCCTTTTCAATAATCTTTGGAGAAAGGACAATCTGAAGATCGCTTCCGCTGGCTTTAAGTTCAATATCTTCACCAAATTTTAACTTAGGTAGTTCGACTTCGCCATGCAGTTGACTGTCCACATAGATGTAAACGACATCTGGCGCATTGGAGGGCTTATCGTAGCATAGGATTCGAGCGACACTACCCAGCGCAGGAACACAGGAACACAGGACGATTGTCAAAGTAATGAAAGCTTTCATAATAGGTTACTGATATTTGAGTTTATAGTTCACCCTGATTCAACTATCGGAATGAAGCAACTTCGAACTTTTCAACCGAATAGCTCATTTGATGCAGTTAAACTCGTAGCAGAAAAAGGAGGCATTCCCGTTTTTCCAGATTTCGCTAGTCACAGCACAAAAAAGAGACCTGCATTCGATTTCGTTTTGCTGGGCACCACTCGGGCAGAACTCATCTCAGACTTAGGACTTCACAATAACGAATGTCCCCGTTGCATGTGCGCGGTCGTCGACGAGCAACGCCCCGACGGTTAGAAAGCTCAGAATACCAAACCGGCCCATGAAATTCCCATAGCAATCGCTTGATTGAAAGACAGTAATTTAAAATGCTTAATGATTCACGGTAGGCTCTGATCAGAAACGATTGGATGCTTCTAACATCTTCACCGTCGAATCGCCGAGCGTTGCTCAGCGCTTAGATAGCTGAGTGCTTTCTCAGGGTTGCGACGTATCCACGCATTGGCTTTCGTGGCTTGCTCAGGTGACAACTGAACCGACTGCAGCGGAGTGCCGGACAGTTGCTTTTTCTGGTCTGAACGGGGAGCCACTCGATAGTCCTTCGCAGCAAACGCTTCAGCAGTGACTGCGGAATTCCCCGCGAGGTCGGACTTTGGTAAATACACTTTGTCAGCGCATTTGAATTGCTTGGCTTTATCGACCAGTGCTTCGGTGCTGATGATGCTAGGAGCATATTTCACTCGAGTCACTTCCCTGCCGTCATAGAACCCTGCTTCGGTAGTGGTGACACCTTCTAATGCGCCGAGCTTAGCCTCCCCTGTCCAAAAACAATACATGGCAAACACAACTTCCGCTTCGGGCGTAGGCTTGCCACTAACGATGTCCGCGAGATCCTCGGGCACGGGTCGACCAGCGGCTTCTAAGGCTGCTTGCATGCGCATAGCAAGGGGCACGGTCTCCCAAACACGATCTTTCCTCGCGATGAGATCTTTGCCTTGTGCATCTAGAAAACGGACAACTTGAAAATTCCATGCAGGCTCATTGTAGCGCTTAAGAATCTCGCGCTCTTTCCCTCCCACATTGTTGCGCACCAGCACGGGCACAAACTCTCGCTCGATGACTGCAACTAGACGTGGGTCGCTGAGCACTTCTTTGCCAAATTGCTGACATCCGGCGCAACCGGGCACTTCCTGAAAAAGTAAAAAGACTGGTTTACCTGACGCTTCGGCATCGACTAAGGCCGCATCAAAATCGCGCTGCCACTCCACCGCCCCCGTCTCAATCGATGCACGCACCGAACAAGCAGCTAACAAACCGAGAAGCGTGATGAAGAGAATGGCGACTTTCATTTAACTGGGAGTCTGAGCGCCCGCCAATATTCCTGAAAAGGTGAAGCCCAGAACATTTCCTGTAATATACTGCCCCTGTCTCGCGACACTCAAGCCTAGCGCTCAAAACGACGCTGTAAGCTTCGTAATATCATCTTATAAATCGGCAGAAACAAGAGAACATTGATCAGCAATTTGAAGGCATAATCCACCACCGCAATTTCAGGCCAATTTTGCGCCATAAATACATCGCTGGACGCGTAGAACGCGATCACGAAAAAGGCGCCGGTATCGACCGCATTACCAAAGACACTCGATGCCGCGGGAGCCAACCACCACTGCGTGCGTTGACGTAGTCGATTAAACACGAGCACATCACACAGCTGACCGATCACATAAGCAGCAAAACTAGCCATCGCGATACGCGCGACAAAAGCATTCCAAGATAACAGCTGCCCCACTCCTTGATATGCTCCATCCAAGAATAGCACTGAGATCAGATATGAAACCAACAAAGCTGGAAACATTGCAATGAAGATCACCTTACGCGCCATCGGCGCACCACAGATACGCACGGTTAAGTCGGTAGTCAGAAAGATAAATGGAAAGCTGAAAGCCCCCCAAGTGGTATGGAGTCCAAAGACCTGAATCGGGAATTGCACCAAGTAATTGCTCGCCGCGATAAAAAAGACGTGTAAGGCGATGAGCCGTAGTAAACTGTGGGCGGATGGATGATTAGACTGCATGACTGGAAAAGATCCTAACTCACATGGCAGCATGTGCCGTTGACGCCGAGCTTTTTCATTACAGCCAAGGTTCTCGAACAGGCTGTTTGTGCCTTAATGAGCAGGCGCAGAGAATGGCACGGACTAGAATTGCATCCTCAATGACGACCCACATGGTGAAGCAAACATGGCCAGCGCTTTACCAGTCAAAACAAGACTCCCTCTGAGGTTCTACCTGCAGGTGATCCTCTGTGCGTTGCTATGGGGAAGCGCGTTTCCGGTGATTAAAAACAGCTATTCACAGCTCCACATCGAGAGCTACGGCGAGCAACTCGTCTTTGCTGGCAGTCGCTTCGCCCTAGCGGGGCTACTACTGCTGCCATTTTGCAGGGGTTCAATTATTCAAAAGATCCGAAAATCCCCACGCCTGCCACTGATCGCGATCATCTTAGGGCAGACCTATTTCCAATACATTTTCTTCTATTACGGCCTCAGCATCTCATCTGGCACCCTCGCCGCCTTACTCGTGGGATCCGGCAGTTTCTGGTGGATGGTCATTGCGCCACTCGTCCTAAAAACGCCCGCTCCGACACGCTTACATTGGGTGCTGTTCGCGGGCTGTTGTATCGGCATTGCATTTGCGGCATATACCCCGGGCAGTGATTTCATCAATGTGGGTCTCGGCGCAACCGCCTTTCTATGCGCAACACTCTCGGGCGCAATCGCAGCGACCTTCATGAAACGCGTGGCCCCCATATCAGGAGCGCGCACCACAACCGCCTTTTCACTGGCTATAGGCGGAATACTCCTACTACTCACAGCAGCGCCTTATTGGCATAGCTACTTCAGTCATTTTAATATCACTACATTACTTGTGACGGCCTATTTGGCCTTTCTATCGGCAGCGGCATTTGCCATCTGGAACCAACTGATCGAGCACTATAGCGTCAACGTCCTCTCAAGCTTTCGTTTCATCATTCCGCTCTTTGGCGTCATCGAATCGGTCCTCTTCATCCCTGGAGAAACCCTCCGCCTCGGCATTGTGATCGGCGCAGTCATCATCTTCGGTTGCCTAATAGCAGTGGCACGCATCGAACAAGCACCCCCTGAAGGGCGCTGCATCCGGCCATAGCGTGAAACCGAGAATCAACGAGTTCTGTGACACGGGTCTGGTGACCGGTCTGACACTCGCCAACATGCTCGGCGGGGCACTCGCCTTCTTTATCACGCAAAAATTGCTCAGAAACGACACTGAGGGTATCCACACCACTCCGACAAACATTACGGCTGACACAAGAGCAGCCAGAAACAACAAAGAGCTCAACCATTTTCAAATGCAGTGCCGATTCGTTTCAACCAGCCAGACCAAGCATATCCGAATTTTAATGCTCTGTGAATTAATTCACAATGGACTTACGTTTTTTTAAATAGAACATACCTCACCATGACAAATATAGCAGATTGGTATTACCAGTCAGGGAATGAGCCTGTCGGTCCTTTAGATTTCTCAGATCTCACTGACCTGATCATCAAACGTCAATTGGGGCGAACATCCATGGTGTGGAAAAGCGGCATGGATGACTGGTTGCCCGTTGAATCGATTGATGCACTCGCGGCATTCCTCCCTAAATACGATACGAAGCTAAGTATGAGTTCCACCGAGGCATTCTCAGCTCCACCCGCCGAGTCACCAGCACCGCAGTCCCTATCAGTTCAGGAAATGCTACAGCATGCTCATGGCGTGCAGCCCGGTAAAGATTCACGCTCATTCGTGAGCAGTGAACCAGAGATGCCCCAAAATGCTGTTGCAGGATTCTATCACAGCCGGTCATTCGCAGCGAAATGGGCAATCTGGTTTACCATTATCACAGCAATCGGCGCGCTGCTTACTAGTTTTATCGACAGAAATACGTTACCGCAGAATATTACCGCTCACCCGAGTGCAATCTGGTGGATTATGTTTAGTGGACTAAATGGCATCGCCACCATTGGCTACTCATTGCATTGTCAGTTTAAGAATGGACCACTTTGGGGCTTCGCGTGTTTCATACCAGGCGTAGCGTTGGTATACGTCATCAAATTTTGGCATGATTGCTGGCGTTCGATTGCGATCTATTGGTTTTTCTGCCTTAATTGTGCCGCAGGCATGATCGCGATGGCACCTAAGGAATTCATGGCGATATTTAGTCAGATCTAACCTTCGGAGATAAGAAGCCCGTTACAATCAAAGATCTCTTTAATCCCGCATACTAGAGCGCCGCAGTCAATTGAGCGACGACTGCCTTGAAGTGGCTCTGTAAAACAGGATCCGTGACACCACTGGACTCGGAGAAGTTATCGTTAAAGGAAGGTAACGAGAAGCTGGCCTTAATCTGAGCTCCGAGATGGGGAAATGTTTGCTGAGCCGCAGCCATCACCGTCGCACCGCCGCGTGCGCCTGGAGAGGTGCTCAACAAGAGCATCGGCTTCTCTGACCAAAGCTTTTTCTTATGCCGAGTGCTCCAATCGAGCACGTTTTTAAAAGCGGCGCTATAACTCCCGTTGTGCTCGGCAAGCGACAGAATGATCGCATCGGACGCTTCGACTTGCTCAACAAAGCGCTGCGCCGCAGCAGGCACCCCAGTGCTCGCTTCACGCTCGGGAGAGTAGATCGGCATCTCATAATCATTTAGATCTAGCACCGTGCGTTCGCTGTGTTCGATCAAGCTGCCCGCCGAAATCGCAAGGGCTCGGTTGATTGAAGAGGTGCTATTACTAGCAGCTAAGATGAGGATTTTTTTCATAATGGTTGTGAGTGGTATCAACAGCGAGTGATAGCGAGAGCATGTCGTGATTCCAATACAAATGCTCACTCATTCAACGACCAGCCCTAGTCGACTAATAGAAAGTCTCTATAGGCTGCGTGCATGAACGCTAAGAACCTCGTAGAGCTTATTCGCGCGGGTCATTAGCGCAGCATCATATGCCTCTGGAACATCCCGCCAAGTCAGCTGAATGACATCGGCACCCATCACATGGGGAGCGATACCTGCAATGGCACATAAATCCTGCCATGTAGATTCTGGTTTGGCGCAGAGTTTTTCATAACTCACATAAGTTACCGCGCTGGGCGCATGTTCAAGAAGCCATGAATAGGTATTCACCCATACCTCTAACCAATACGTAAGACTATCAGTATTAGAGCTATACTCCGTATTATCAGAAAACATAAAAGGCCGATGGTCACTCCCGAATTCATGGTGTGCCAACCAAGTCATATACTTGCGAACAAAGGGATCTTCCTTCTGCTGCTTGAGGAAGTTACGGTGCTGCCTAAGAAGCGAATAGGCATGCTGTAAGGGCTCGCGGTATGGAATCAAGATGTGCGCATGAGGAAAGGCGCGGGTGATACTATTTAGCCGTAAAATGTTATTATTATTTTTGGAGAGGTAAGGCAATAGGTCATCGGTAGCCTCCCGCTCATTGTATGTGATTGCTGTAACGTAAGCACGAAATTTTCCAATAGTTTCGTCGTCAGCATCCATAGGTATCAAGCTGTTCGCCCCAATATACTGATCTCCGCAAAAAGTTTTCCAAAAGACCTCTTCCAAGGCTTCTGGGCTATTGATATCGACGAGCAGATCATCTCCATGTGCGCGTCTTTGCTTGACGGCTTTGGCATTATTAATCGCAGAAAACTTCGCCCAAATATTAGGCATGAGCACGAATGGCATATCTGCATAAGTCAGTGATCGATAGGAAGAGGTCGCATAAAACCTACGCATCAGCAACGTAGTCCCCGCCCGAGCCAGCCCACAAATAAAGACATGCGACGCTAAGGGCTCCGCCTCAGTCTCGATTTTCAACTGCCCCTGCTCAAAATCGAATGAGGCTTCGGGCACTGACCGGTTACCCAGCGCAATGGTGTGAAGAATACGAGAGAGCAGGCCATAGTCCGATCTCCTAGCCTTCAGTTTCATCACCGTATAAATAGAGGAAACCATTGTCACATAAATCAACCCTACGGGAGTGCTCAGAAAAACGAACAAGTCCAATCCGACCAGTCTCCCAGCTAGATGTAGCACGGCCAGTATCCCGACCAGAACAACAAGGTAGAAGAAGAGTAGAAGCGTGCTCGTAAACATGCGCAGTGCATACACGCGCATGACCTTCTCCTTCTTTTCGTCACAAATACTTGGCGATAAAAAGAGCCTCCGGGCATTCTGCCCTGTAACTTTCATCACCCTCAGAGTTTTCAATATCGGCACTCGCAGGAAAAACTCCCCCCCGAATATCCCAACGAAGCTCGCCAATATCCAAACCATGGCGCTCTAGTCGATCTTTGACGACGAGTCCTCTGTTGGAACCTCGCCGTTGACTGCTTCATTACCCACCTTTTTTACGCCCTTACTCCCCCTCTTCTTTATCAGTCGTTTGACCGGATACCAAACGAGGGCTAGGATTGCCATGAAGAACGAAAGGATAATACCAAGAATGATGCCAAGAGTGCCGCTGCCAATGCCAGGGCCAATATAGGCAAGAATAGTTAGGGCAATGGGATCGATGAGCATCATTATTTTACTAGGCGTCAATCATTTGAACCAAGACGTTGTAGATAGCAGACAGCTGCTAACACTTCGCCTAAGGTTACGTTATTTTTTAATTTAAGGTTAAACTATGGTTTTCCTGAAGCAAAGCTTCACTGTTCAAAGTAGCTGGTCGGATAAATCATGGCCTCAGTCACTTCAGCCACTTCGTCGTCATTGTAACGATTAATGTATTCCCATACGATTTGATTATTTTGATCTAATTCGATGACCCGTCCACCTTCAAAATGAGTAATCAGTAACCCTCCTCTGTCTGTAACTTCGACTTTCCCGCGTATCACGGAGAGAAAAGGATGCGCCTCATCTCCTTCGTAAATGATCTCAGTCTCTCCAGAGGCAGGGTCTACTGCTAGGATATTAGACTGCCGATGATGCTCAATGGGGGTTACTTTATGCACCTCCGCAGTCTGGGTAAAAGCACTTTGATAGGCATTATTATTAAAGATGACGATCTTACCGTCTTCTCTAAATTCAGGATCATGCTGACGAATCCATGGCCCGATTTTCCACCACTTGACTCTCCCAGTCTCCGGAGAAACGACCATAATTAGATTCAAATCTCGAAACGAAAGCGCTAGATCTCCGGATTGAAACATCGGAAAATTCGCCGCGACATCTGCGGTTAACTCTTCAACTTTATTGAGATGCACAATTTCCCCATGCCCCTTATTCTTTCTGTAAACGCCACTGGTAGTAGAGGTCAGTAGAGCCTCGAGATTGTTATCATAAAACAACTTTGGGACTGAAACCTCCTGAATCACCTCCCCATCAGAGGACACCTTCAAAATTGTATCCTCGTAATACGGAGCCTCAAATGGAGGGAATAATATAGGCGCATCTTTGCCATAATAACGACGAGCTGGAACCCAGAAGCCGCCATCTTGGGCCAACTCTACCGAGTGATGGGTGGAACGGGCGACTTTCCAGACGACCTGCCCTAGTTTATCCAATTTAACTAGTCCCGCATACTCAAAATTGAAAATCACTGATTTATCCGGCAGCACTAGAGAACCGTGAATATCAGTATTCCAGTCAGTTTTCGGGCGCAATCCTGCATGGCTTGGAGAAGGGAATATTTCAGTGTAAGACGCTGGCCACTTTGCCACAATGCTACCATCTCGACGAATGAGCCTGAGCTGATTTTCATTATCAAAAAAACCTGCCATGAATATTAATTCATCTACGCTATTTGATGCTGCATTTACAGTGACGCCATCACCCTTGAATTTTGCAGGCTGTAAGAAGTGCACCGGGCGATTCTGAAGGTGCATGGGTAACTCCGTCCGAATGACTTCCATGGAGGCATCAAGCTTATCTTTGATGGGTGCCATAAACACTGTCCCCCCCGAATAAACTCCCAGCACAAATGCCAAGCTCAACGCCAGCACAGCACTGGTGGCGTAGTATGTAAATTTAGCAACCTCCCCCTTAAGCATAAACCGTCTCCTTATCTAATGAACTCAATTCTACTATCTGCGACCCAAGCTATTCGCGACTTTACCATCAGACCAGAACTGGATGTAAGTATGAGTGAAGATTATTATATTATATATAGTTTTTTAATGGAGCTATCTCCATATGAATGTCAATTGCTTACTGATAGGCTTCTCTGAGAATTAGCAACTTGATACATGTAGACCTTCAAAGAATGCCATGTGTGGCTCTTAATTCTAAACCGCGTAGTAATTTATCCCAAGCGGTCGCCCTCGTTAACTCGAAAAAGCCAGAACCGAGGAAAATCACGCAAAGCCGCAAGTATAAAAATCGTGCTTAGTTCATGCTCTCGATCTCCAAATCCAAGAAATAGTCCATCGGATGCCTTGACCGATTTGTATTTAACGCTACAACATTCAAATGCGCATTTGAAACAATCATTTGATTTATATATAAAAGCGAGTATACCATGCAGCACGACGCAGCCAGTCATTACGAATGAGCCACCTACTCACAGGAGATGTTAAAAAACGTCTATTCTGGCTAACCTTACCGACCATCGCTGGAACGTTCGCCATCATGGTGTTCAACTTGACCGACACATGGTTCGTCTCACGCCTGGGCACGGAAGAACTCGCTGCGATGGGTTTCACCTTCCCAGTCATCATGATCGTCGGCTCATTGGCGATCGGCTTTTCAACAGGAGCAGGATCGATCACTTCAAGAGCACTGGGTGCCGGCCAGAGGGCTTTAGCTAGACGCACGATTTCGGACGGGCTGGTTTTAACGATATTTGGAACGATATTGGTCAGTATTCTTGGCCTCCTCACAGTCACCCCTCTCTTTTCGATGCTCGGAGCCGAAGGCCATGTTCTGGAGTTAGTGAGCGGATACATGAACATTTGGTTTTTCGGCGCCGTTTTCGCAATATTGCCGCCGGTCAGCGATGGCTGTCTACGCGCTGCCGGAGACATGGTTCGTCCGGTGTTTGTCATGATTTGCTGTGCGATACTGAATGTTGTGCTCGACCCGATACTGATCTTTGGCTGGGGACCGATTCCAGCCTTTGGCATCAATGGCGCAGCAATTGCGACGGTCATCGCACGCGCAGTGGGCGCCTGCGCGTCATTGCTGATTCTCCATTACAAATACCGCCTGATCGACTGGCAGTGGCCGCAGCTTAAGCCGCTGCTTCACTCCTGGAAAACCATTATCCTCCTCGGCATCCCCGCAGCACTCACGCAAGCACTCACGCCTGTGGCGCAGGGCTATTACATACGACTAGCAGCTTCGGTCGGCGGCGTCCAAGCCGTGGCAGCGATGGCTACCGGCACGCGGATCGAATCGATTGTGTTTATGATTTCGATGTCTTACTCCATGGCAATTATCCCCTTCGTAGGGCACAACTATGGTGCCAACGCCCACGATCGGGTTCAAGAAACGCGACGCATCAGCAACCGGCTGGCGTTTATCTATGCAGGGATTACCTTTTTGCTGTTAATCCCAAGTGCGAGATGGATTTCAAGTTGGTTCAGCAGCGATCCCGTGGTGATTCAAATGAGTGTCACCTATCTGCTCTTTGCCGCGCTGGGACACAGCGGCCTGCACCTGTGCACATGGTCGAGTCAATTGCTCAATGTCATGGGCAAACCGAAACCGGTGCTGCTGATCAACTTAAGCCGCGTCTTCTTATTCATCATGCCGCTGACTTTATTAGGCATTTACCTGTTCGGCTTCACTGGTCTGGTGGGGGGTCTGGCACTCGCCAACTTACTCGGAGGTGCACTCGCGTTCTTCATCACTCGAAAGTTGCTCAGAGATTCAAATCATACACCTTCTAGCGCCTGAAGAATGGCGTCTGATTCGGCACCCTAGATCGATGCGTGAGAAATAACAAACCGAGCGAAGTCAGTAAAACAGGCATCGGAGCCTAAGACGCAGGTGAGACTCGCACGCATCATGATTTGTGAAAAATGCCGAGTCTCATAAGGAGCGACTCAAAGTGTTGAGCAAAAATCACAATACTTGATGCGCAGCAGTAGAGCAGTGGGTGATTCCTCTAAATTGAACCTTTTGATCAACGACTCGTGCGCCACTCACTTGACGTGATCTTCTGAATAGTAACACTGACCCCACATGATTTTACGCTGCCTCTTTCTATTGCTGATCTTTAGCCCTTACGCGCTACGTGCTGCCGCTCCCGAACAAGCCGTGGTGCAGATTATCAACTTCGCACAGCAACCGAATTGGATCGAACCCTGGCGCTCCACACGTGTCGCCCAATACACCGGCAGCGGATTCGTGATCGACGGTGATCGCATCATGACCAACGCACACGTAGTCAGCTGGTCCAAACAAATCTTAGTGCGCCGCCACCAAGACCCGAAGCTCTACGAAGCCGTGATCGAACACATCGGACATGATTGTGACCTCGCCGTGCTCAAAGTGCTCGACCCTGCATTCTACCAAGGCATCGTGCCACTAGAGATTGGCACACTGCCGAAAGTGCGCTCTGCCGTTACGACTTACGGCTACCCTGCTGGCGGACAACAAATCTCTTATACACAAGGGGTCATCTCACGAATCGAAGTGCAACGCTACGCACACATTTACAACCGCTCACTACTCACCGTGCAGACGGATGCCGCAATCAACCCTGGTAATAGCGGCGGCCCAGCACTTCAAGGTGACTTAGTCGTCGGCGTCTCGTTTCAAGGCAACCCGAGCCTCGAAAACGCAGGTTTCTTCATTCCGCCCACCATCATCCGCCACTTTCTAAAAGACATTGAAGATGGCTGCTACGAAGGCTTTCCCGACGCGGGCATCAGCACCGCCAATTTGCGTAACCCAGCCTTCCGCAAAGCGCTCCAACTCCCCGACAACAACATCGGTGCACGGGTCGACATGATTTTACAGCCTTTCCCAGAAACACATGAACTACTACGGGAGAATGACGTCATCCTCGAAGTCGAAGGCTACGAAGTCGGCAGTGACAGCATGATTCAATATGAAGGCAACCGCCTGCACGTTTCGATTCTCTTCGACGCCGTGCAACACGGCGAGCCCCTCAACATGGTGATCTGGCGCGACGGTCAACCACTCAACATCGACTTACCCGTTTACAAAAACAATGCCGACCGCATCTCCGGCAGTCAATACGACACCCCGCCCCCCTACCTGATCGTCGGTGGCATCGTCTTTACCGAGCTCAGCAACAACTACTGCAATGCATACGGCAAAAATTGGTTGAGCAACTTCAGCAACGATACCCTCTACCAACTCCTCTATCGTGCCTTCCAAGATGAAGCAGGCGCCCGCGCCACACCGATCGTGCTCTCGAAAGTGCTCAAACATCCGAGTAACGTCGACTTCGGAGCTTATCCGAAGTCCATTCTCACGAAGCTAAACGGCCAAGAAATACATTCCATGCAGGATTTGCAGGCTGCACTGGATGCCAGCAACGACGATTTCCATCGCTTTGAGTTCTTATCTGGACGCGTGGAAGCACTTCGCCGCGACGATGCCGAACAAGCGAACGCCGAACTCCTCCAGACCTACCAGATCCCACAAGCCTATAGAATCGAGGCACACAATGATTAAGCATCTAGCACTCACACTTCTCTGCGGGCTCTGCGCCGTTCAGGCGACCCAAGCAGGCAGCCAAACACGCACCGAAGCAGCCGCTCCCTTCGATAGCGAAACCGCACTGGTTGAGATTGAAATCACCAAGACCCGCTACGACTACACACTTCCCTGGAATAGCCGCAACCTACAGAGCAGGAAAAACGGCATCGTCATCGACGGCCATCAGATCCTCACGACTGCCGACGGCTTCTCAGGGCAAACACTCTGCCGCATACGCAAAGGCGGCGTCACACATCAATACACAGCCACACTTAAGTGGGTCGATTACTACGCCAACCTTGCCATCCTCAATGTCGAAGATCCCGCCTTTTGGGAAGGCATGCACCCAACACACCTAGCCGAAGAGATTCCACAATCCGGAGCACTACAAATCATCCGCTGGCGCAATGGTCGTATCGAAGAGCGCGCTGCCGAAATTATTCGGCTCTACATCGGCAAAAGTAAAATGAGCTACGTGCATCACTTAACACTTTCTGCCTCGACCGAAATGTCTGGAGCAGGCTGGGCCGAAGTGATCCTATCTAAAGACGAAATCATCGGACTCACCACATCCTCCGTCGACGACAAGCTCACCATACTACCAGCCCCCTTCATCGCCTCCGTGCTCAAACAAAAAGCCAGTGCCAATGGCTCAGGCATCGGTCACTTAGACTTCAGCGTCATGGACGGCAAGAATCCCGCCCTCCTCCAATCCAAAGGCATGCCGACCTCCAACATCGGTGTCGTCGTCACTAAGGTCGGAAACCGAAGGCTCGCTGCCAACACCTTAAAAGTGGGCGACGTGTTACTCGAGATCGACGGATTTGAAATCGATAACGATGGCAAATACATCGATCCCACCTACGGGCGTTTATCACTCTATGGGCTTGCAACGCGTAACGAAAGCGCAGGCGACACCCTCCCCATGCGAGTCTGGAGAGACAACCAAGCGATCACCGTCGATTACATTCTACCACGGGCGGAATTCGAGAAGGATCTCGTGCCCGATGAGATATACGACGCAGCCCCAGAATATTTAATTGCAGGCGGCCTGCTCTTCCAGCCGATCACTGGCCCTTATCTCAGCGCCTATGGTAAAAACAAGCCATTGCCACTCGATTACTACAGCTACAACGCGGAGCTCCCCGAGCGCGACGGCCTGGTGATCTTATCCTCCATCATCCCCGACAACTATAATCACGGCTACGAAGGCATCCGCCTACTCATCGTGGATCGTATCAACGGGCAGACGATCGAGACCATCGAAGATGTCGCCGAAGCGCTCGCTGGTCCGAAAGACGAATTCCACCGCATCGAGTTTATGCCCGACCAGGGGCTCAAACACATCGTCCTCGACGTTGCCACAATGGAGAGCGCCACTCAACGCATCTTGGAGCATTACAGTATACCGCGAGCAACGAGCCAAGGAAACTAGGCGAGCACCATTCTCGCCTAGTCATCGCTCATACTAGAACGCGGAGCCAATCAGGCCGCCCTCTGCACGCAAGCTGCTACCGTTGATCACAGCGGCACGGTCACTACAGACGAAAGTCACGATGTCACCGATTTCGCGCGGGTTAATGAATCGCTGAAGCGTTTCTTCATTCAAATATAAAGGATCACTCATTCAACGGAGCGCGCCTGCAAGCAACGATGCTGCTCTGCACCCATCAACTGCACTGCACTCATTCAAAAGTCCGGCTTTATATGAATGCCCGAATGCTGAAGAATACAAAAGGGGCCAATATATTTGAGAAAACTTTGTAATCTAAAAGGCGTCTCGTGCGATATCTGTTTGGGCAACCAATCCCAGACAAATAAAAATCAAAATAAAAATAAAACCATGAAAAAACTACTCACACTCTCCATTCTCGCTCTCACCTCCTCACTCGCCCATGCAGGTGCAGGTTGCGATGAAAACAAATGCGACAAGAAAACGGGCGAAACAGCAGGCCTGACCATTCATTCAAGTCTCGTGGCATGTGGCGGTGACAAAAAAGATGATAAAGAAAAAGGCGGAGCAACAGGATTAACAGAGACCTCCAGCCTAGTTGCAGGTAGCTGTGGCGATAAAAAAGGCGACAACAAGGAAGGCAAGTCGACCAGTGACCTCACGCAGGTTGACAGTTCGATCGCCTAGTTTGCACTCATCACTCTCCAAAGTCCTGTAGCCAAAAGCTACAGGACTTTTTTGGATAAACGCATAACTCTATTGTTATATTTACTTACTGTGGAGCAATGCATTATCCATCAAAGCCCACACCAGAAAACTCAGGAGGCGACTAAGATCGATCCATAAATCTGCGCTGGAGGCCTCTGGCACACAAATCTTACGATGAGAGGGAACTCGGTTGATTTGAAACTGGTCAAAGCAGTAATCGAACCTAGCATCTGCGTTATGACGGCTTAAGCGGTCACACTATCAATCAAAGTAACAAGATTCTCAAATCGAACCGACATGATACACCTCAAAACACGATTCCTCACTCTCGGCGCATGCATTCTTGCCGCCGTAGCGATCGCAACAACAGCTCAGGCTCAGCGCATTGAAGATCAACCACTACCAGCTCACTTCAAGGCCGGACTCGAAGCCTATGAGGCCAACAACTTACCCCTAGCCTACACTGAGTTTCTGGCAGCTGCCAACGAAGGCCATCTCGACTCTCAATTTAATGTCGCCCTAATGTATGAAAATGGCATTGGCGTAGAAAAAGACCCAAAGGAAGCAGTTGTCTGGTATCTTAAAGCTGCATTACAGGGCAGTTCGCTCGCACAATTCAACCTAGCGGTTCTCTACGAAAATGGCCGTGGCACAGAAGTCGATTTCGCAGAAGCAAACGAATGGTATCGCAGAGCGGCCGTTCAAGGTGACCCGCTCGCCATTGGTAATCTAGGCATGTTGTATATTCGAGGCGACGGCGTGCCAGTGAATAAGACCGCAGGCATTGCACTGCTCCTGCAATCGGCCACGCTCGACTCGTCTCCGCAAAACAATGCCAAACAAAACATTTCAGGCACGCGCGGCCTTACGCCGCAAATGATCCAAGAGGCTCAAGCACTCTCCGATCAGATGACCAACGCGAAAAACCTACTCGTGCCGCTCGACCAATATTTAACACTGGCTGCGATCCCCAAGATCCCAGGCCATTAAAAGACACTCAACCGATCGAATTAAAACGATCAGCCCGACGACAATTTTACACCAATTGCATGTCTGTTCGGGTGAACTAGAAAAAGGACACACTATGGACTGGAATGCATGCAATTTTAAGAAGATAAACCAATTTAAAGCCGAGGCTCGCCGGTGGAAAGCGGAAGACAAAGAACCAGGTAAAGACCTTACCACAAAGGGGAATAGGACTCAGCCAGCGAAGCGAAAGAAGAAGAAAAAAGGGTAAATTGATTCAGTCTCACCATAGACTGTCATTAATATGTTAAAACAAAAACAAAGATAGTGATTTGTTTGTAATTTTGGAGTGTAATTCTACCATACTAGAATACCCTAAAGTTCACCCCACAAACAATCATCATGCCCCCGAGTTTTGAAGAATTAGCAAACGAAGGAATCCCCGCAGACGCAATGCCACCACATGGTTCGCATCGCTCAAAGCCCTTAATTATTGCAGCATCACTGACCTGCATCCTCGCGCTAGGATACCATTTCCTATCAGACCCAGCATTGCCAGAAGCCGCCGAGATACTACTCGCCGTTGACGGTGAGGTTCCGGGCGTGCTCCCCCATGCAATTGACAGCTCGACAGAGTTTAATGAATCCTTCGAAACTCTAAAAGAAGGCGAAGTCGCGCCCAACTATAGAGAGACCGACGAAGGTAAATTGAGCACACCACCGGCCGTTATCGCGAAGTTGGAGCCATCTCCTACACCGCAACCTGTCATACCAGAGCAACCCATCACCATAGCGGCCTCAGCAATCGCTTTAGAAATACCGCTTCAAGCTAAAACCACAGCACAAGCGGAACAGTTAGCTCAACCGGAGTCGACACCAACCACAGCATTACACCTCCCAAAGGAGGCGCAAGTGGAGTTCCCACGAGACTGGGGCGGCATCGTGCTAGTGCCAGATGGCACAAAGCTAGCAAAAGCTTATACATCTGATGTGCGACTCGCACGCGTCGAAGCGCACCCGATCGACGGCGAGCGCATTCGCGTGTGGGCTAGGATTCAAAACCTGACTGAAATGGACATGCAGTCAGAGGTCGGCTGTGAATTTCGCTCCTCCAATTACGAAAAGTTCGGCAGTGCTCATTTCGAGCCATCAATTATACCGAAAAATGGCGTCATTGATGTGTATTTTGAATCGCCCTATGATCGTGTCGAATCCTACACTGTCATGGTCAAACGAGTCCAATAAGCCCCATAGAGACATCGTGGACTCGCGAGACCACTCATACTATTTCTGGGCACGCAGGATGCGGTAGTAGTCATGCACAAAATCTAACCACTCAGGAGATTCTCCGAGTGTCACGAGACGCATACTTGCTAGAGATGCCGCTTCGTATTTTTCAGCTGTTGAGCGATAACCGCTCTCATAACGAGCAACTTGCTGCGCATACATTTCCTCGGTCACAGTCCCCCCTTTCTTCAGAGTTCGCTGCTTCCACATAGTAGCAGACCGGTGCCCGTCTCGCTCACGAAGATCTTTTGCATAATCCTCAGGCAGCATAGAGACCTGCATGCGTGCGTCATATTCGATCACCTGTTCGCCATCACGCGATAACACGACCAACTTAGGAATCCCTCCGGCTCGGTATTTCTTAACAAAGTCGCTGATTTGATTATCTCCGTCCTTATAATTCTGCCACGGCACTGCCAGCCATGGCATCTTATAGTCAGCCATATAAGCAGCAAATGCATCTGCGCTCCGATCTTTACTGACCAACACCACTTCGATCTGATCACTATACGTTTCATAAAACTGAAGCAGTTTAGGCGTAAAGCCCTTACACGGCCCACACCATGAAGCCGAAAAATACAAACACACGAGTTTGCCATCTAAGGAGGCCGGATCAACCGAGTCACCCGAGGCATTCACCAACCCCTGTGAAAAAAACTGATCCCACCCCGCAGAGTAGGCACGACCAAGGCTGAGGATGAGACAAAGAGATGTAATTATTAAGTATTTCATAGAGCATCGGAGGTTGATGGAGAACAGCTCGCCTCGGAAGTGGGAGCATACAGTGAGTCAGGGAGAATGTGTGTCGGGTTCATACAGGTTTTATAGCGCTTCAAATCCCATCCTCCGACTTGTAAATAATAAATAAGCTTCACGAACACGGCACCGCTCTCGTATTTGACGACAGCATAGACGATCGCACTTTCTTCGATCGGTTGATCCACACTCAGCACCTCATAAGAAAGTAAAGCCCCCAATCCACTTGCTTCGCGCTGCAACGTCACTCGACGCGACTTCTCATAAACAGAAGGGTTCCGATTTAACCGGTAGTGAGCGCTGCCATACCAGACATCGAGTGCGGTCAACATCGTGCCAGATGTCACCGCTTGCTGCAGGCTCGCAGCAGCCACGTCGCCCACATCTTGGACGGGCGCCGCACTGACTGAGCTACAAAATAGCAAACAAGCACCGCACGCACTCAATAGATTCCGTAGAGACAAAATTAAATGACATGAACTCATAACAGTTATTTAAATCTCACAGAGTTATTACGTAAATACAAATCAACCACCTCCAGGACGATCTCACACAAATCACATTACGACTTCACACAAACTTCACACAAGTCGCCTACTGTTGTATCCCACAGCCTAATTACGTTACTCAAAACAATACTCCAGGCGGAAAAATTAAACCTTACTATGGATACTTCAGAACACTCGCAGCCACAAACACTGCCCTTTTCAACAGGTCGGTTCATTCTCTATCTAATCTTCGGCACACTCCTTCCGGCCTTCGCCCTCGGCTTTGAGATCGTTACAGGGCTAAGCGACAATATCTACATCAACCCCATTCCGAATCTTTACCATGCCATACTGATCGGTATGACTCCCATCATCATCGCGCTCAACGCCATTCGCTGCTTCCGCAAGCAACCGATACGCAAATGGGATCTCCACCTCAACAGTCTCTGCCTCGGCATTACCAGTGTCTATGCGATTGTCTATTTACCGATCGCACCCTTCGCCGCGATCGGTGTCGCCTTTTACGGCCTCGGATTCCTTCCACTCTCCCCGCTCATCTCCCTACTTTGCGCGTATCGCATCCGTAAGGAAATGAAACACCGAGTCGCGGAACAATGGCCAATCGGACTACGCCACTTAGCAGTGGGCTTCCTCCTCGGCATCACCTTGCTATGCTGCGGCTCAATCCCACGCATCATCACCGATTACGGCATCGCACAGTATGGGCGCGTCGGCACCAAAGAGGATCATGCCGCCATACGACTGCTTCGCACCTTTGGCAGCGAAAAAGCACTACTCAATGCCTGCTACCAGCAATCCGAAGATGTCTTTTTCTGGGGCGGCTCGCGCAACGCGGTCAGCACCGAAGAAGCACGCCAACTCTATTATCGCGTCACTGGTGAGTCCTTTAATGCCAATCGCAAAGAACAAGAATTCTTCGCCATGCGTGGACGCACCAACGACCGCGATCTCGGCGGCGAACATGTCGGTCAACGCATCGACGATATCCACCTCGAAGAATCCAGGCTCGATGGAATCCTCGAACCTGAGCTCGGCACTGGCTATGTCGAATGGACGATGGTCTTCCGTAACGATGATGAATGGCAGCAACATGAAGCACGCATGCTCATTTCAATCCCCACAGGCGGCGTCGCCTCCCGAGTCACACTATGGGTGAATGGCGAACCACGCGAAGCCGCCTTTGGCAGTAAAGCCAAAGTGCGTGCCGCATATCAAAGCGTGGCGGTGCGCCAACGACGCGATCCCATCCTGGTGAATTGGGCTGGCCCAGATCTCCTACTGGCACAGTGTTTCCCAATCCAGCCCGATGGCGGGAAGATGAAGGTTCGCATTGGCATCAGCTTTCCGCTCGAAGCCGACAGCCACACCACACTCGCTTACCGCTACCCCACCATCGTCGCAGAAAATTTCACGATCTCGGACCAACTCAAACACTCCGTCTGGTATGAAGAAAAGACAAGCGGTGGCGTGCTCAGCCGTGCGGCCGAAGACATGACCATGCGTCAGCTCCACTCCACCCGAAGCACGATTCAGGCAACAGCACACCCGCTCCTTCCCAGCTTCACTAGCACACACCCAACCCACCCAAACGAAACGATCACATTCACCACTAAGCTGCCGAACAACGAGTCGGTAGCAGCACCGAACGCCATTGTCATCGATGGTTCACGCGCCATGCGCGACCACAAGAACAGTATCGCAAAATGGGCAAGCCACTACAACGGCACGCTGCAGCTATACTTCGCCAGTGACGAGGTGCGAACCTTCCAAGGCAATGGCAAGGCCTGCGCTAAATGGATACAACAGCAAGACTTCGTCGGTGGGCAGGACAATGTGCCCGCACTCACCGAAGCCATTCGCGCACTGCTCCCCTCCGCAAGCGCTGAAACACCTCAAACGCTCTTCTGGTTCAGCGGTCCTCAACCAATCCAGCTCAGTGGCACCGAAAAGATCCGTCAGCTCTTCGAGCGTAGAGAGCTTCACCTAGACATCGTCGCATGCCTGACCTCTCGCGACTACAATGCGCTCTACGAACTCGCACCCCTCTCCTACTGCAACACACTGCAACTCGATACAGATGGCAATCTCCAGAATCCAACCATCACATTTGAACCAGCAGAAAGCAGCGCCACCGCACCCCGAGGCTCCAGCCATGCATATCGTGCCTGGTTAGCGAACCAAACGCGCACACTCGCAGAGCGCACCTACAGCCAACAAGCACGCCTAGGTGCCGCACGCTTCAAATCTAAAATCGCAGAACTCGCAGACAAAGCAGCAGAGGCTTACTTAGTCACACAGATCAGCGGAGCCGTCGTATTGGAGACTGACCGCCAGTATAAAGAAAACGACCTAGAGGCGGGCGACCCTAGCCACACACCCACCGTGCCCGAAGCAAGGCACTACGCACTCATCCTAGGCATTTGCACACTCGGCTATCGTCTCGTGCAGCGCAGACCACGACGCTCATAAATGGAGATTAGATTCATCGTAATGAACAATCCAACGTAGGGGCTTTGCTTGCGAAGACCGCGCATAGGCCAAAAGCACACGAAGTTTCGGAACACGCCAAACGCTCGCGGGTGCCACAAGCAGCAGCCCTACTTCATCAATAGAAATAGCAACACCACGACCATCGCACCGAGCACCGCAGACAAGCCCTTCCAAAAACGGAGCGGATCGCGTTGAATCAAAGGCATATTTCCAGATTCTAAAAACTGTGGATTCGGCTGTTTCAAATCCACAACGAATTCCGATAGCACTTCATAGCGCAGCTCCGAATTTAAACTAAGCGCCTTTTTCAATGCGCCATCCACCCACCCAGGAACGAGCGGGTTAGTGCGCGCCGCAGGCTGATAGCCAAGCGCGCTAAAATCACGTAACGTATGGGCAGCAGCAAACTTCTCTCCGTATGGACTGCCCTGCCCACCTGTGAACAACTCGTATGCAATCATCGCGAGTGAGAATTGATCCGAACGCGTCGAAGGCCTACGCCCCAACTTGTATTCAGGTGCTGAATACTTCATCGTGCCTAAATTCTGCTCACGCTCAAACGGCACACTGGTCTCATGAATACCAGCGATATAGGCCGATCCTAAATCGATGATCTTCACCACCCCATCGGATTGAATCATGATATTATCAGGCTTTAAATCTTGGTGCAATGTCTCGCGCCGATGCAGAGCACGCAAGCCATCCACTATTTGCCGCACAATATCGACCACGATACCAATTTCTGGACTCGGATTCTCAGTCATCCACTGCTTTAAGGTCTTCCCCTCCACATTCTCCATTAAATAGTAGAGGCACTGCGGAGGCCGAGCTTGCTCGACCGTCCGGACAATATGTTGATTCGCAATACGGCGACCGATCCATTCTTCCATAATGAAGCGTTCAATATAGGCGGCATCATCACTAAAATTAACCGAAGGCGTCTTCATCGCCATGCGCTCGCCAGTTTCTTTATCACGCACTTGGTAAAGTTGGCTACGCGAGCTTTCGTGTAACACCGCCTCGACCTGATACCCGTCGAGGCTCATCCCAACTTTCAACGCCGGCGGAAAGGGCAAACGACTCAGCGCATCGTAAATATCGTTCGAGTTCGCATCAGGAAGACTCTCCACTCGTAGAATCTGGCAGCTTAAATTATCGCGGCTACCATTCGCCAATGCCAGATCGATCAGTTGCTGACAGGCGGCGTCAGGTTCAACATCCGGATCTGCCAACAGTGCCGAGATATCGCTGTTCTTCAAATGCTCATGCACCCCATCGGTCGAGAAAAACAAGACATCACCCGGCTCGATAACAGTCTTGCGATAATCAATATCGAGATTGATCCCCATCCCCATCGCCCGGCTCAGGTAGCACGTTTCCGAAGACACCCACGTATGATGATCCTGCGTCAAAGGCTCCAAAGCTCCATCTCTAAAGCGATAGATCCGTGTATCTCCCACGTGGAAGATATGCGCAGAGCGTGCCTTTAGGATTAGCGCACTCATCGCAGCAACGTAGCCACGACGCTCGTCAGCTAGGCTCTGCCCTTTGCTAAACAACCAGCGATTCAGAGACACCAACACACGGTGCGCCGCGGTCTTCACCTCCCACGTCTCAGGCGTGCTGAAATAGTCGTTAATAAAACTCTTCACGCAGAACTCGCTCGCTTCTTTGCCCGCCTCTGCCGCAGAGACGCCATCCGCAACGACCACAACGAGCCCTTTCGTCGTGAGCAAGTCGCCATCGGGGATCTGAATGCCCAAGCAATCCTCGTTCTGCGGCTTTACACCCGCAGACGTGGCTTGCCCATAGCGCACCCGCAGCTCCCCTTTAATATGCATACCCTTGCTCATAACAAAAACTGCGCCTTACGCAAATGCGTAAGGCGCAGCCAACAATACTAATATATATTCACGCGCATCATGATTTGTGAAAAGTGCATTCATACTATTTTGCTATCTTGCTGTAGGGGCTTTGCTTGCGAAGACCGCGCAAAGGCCACACGCAACGGAAGTTGTTAAACTTTAGCTGCCTTCGCGGGTGCCACAAGCAGCACCCCTAAGCCAGATTCTTCGATTTGACAAAGTCACAATATTTGATGCGCGTGAGTATAACACGAAACAGTTTAAGTGACCTCAATCAGCTGCACAGAGCCATCCGGCATCACTTCTGCCGTATGCCCCGCAGGTTCACGCAAGAACATCGAAGCGCCGAAGGCAGCAAGTGACGATGCCGCAATCACCATGAAGAAAGTCGAAGCATCCACGAATGAATAGACCGTCAAGAAGCAGACTGCACCGACATTACCATAGGCACCCGTCATACCAGCAATTTGTCCGGTCATGCGTCGTTGGATCAATGGCACCAAAGCAAACACCGCGCCCTCACCTGCCTGCACGAAGAACGAGCAGCACATCGTCGCAGCGACTGCAACTGGAAGTAGCCAAGCGCTCGAAACTTGCGAAAGCATGAAGTAACCGACAGCCAGCCCGAGGATGAAAATAATCATCGTCATACGACGACCGAATTTATCACTGATTAAGCCACCCGCCGGACGTGCGACCAAATTCATAAACGCGAAACCAGAGGCGAGGAAACCAGCCGTCACAGGAGACAACTCAAAGGTGCTCATGAAGAAGAACGGTAGCATCGAAACCACTGCGAGCTCCGAGCCAAAGGTCACAAAATAGTTCACATTCAAGATCGCCACCTGGCTGAACGGGTAGCGGTGCATCTCCGGAATCGACTCAGGGTCTTTGAGCATATCCTTATTCACACGGTAGATCTGACTCACTTGAAAGATAAACAATGCCACTAAGCCAGCGTAGATGACAGTGGCCATCGTATTCGTCAGAAGACCAACACCACCCGAAGACAAGCGCCAGGTAAGAACAGCTAAGGCAATGAACATCGGAATATTCATAAAGATCAAGAAGTAGAAATCACGACGACTCGTCACTTCGAGCCCCCCAGTCTTCTTTGGCTTAAAGTAAGTCGCGCCTTCTGGGGTATTACGCACCGAGCGATAGTAGATAAAGCCGTAGATGAATGCGACGGCAGCAGTTGCTAAGAGCGCGTAGCGCCAGCCGTTTTCTCCGCCAAACAGCATTGCAAGTGTCGGAAGCCCCATCGCAGCGGCAGCAGAACCGAAGTTGCCCCAACCACCGTAGATACCTTCGGCCACACCGACCTGACGCGCAGGGAACCACTCCCCCACCATACGAATACCGATCACAAAACCTGCCCCCACAAAGCCCATCAGAAAACGAGCCAACGCCAACTGCTCATACGACTGAGCCAAAGCGAAAAAGGTGCACAACACGCCCGAAGCCATCAGCAGCGAACTATATGTCGCACGCGGCCCAAAGCGATCGACCAACATGCCAATCACGATACGCGATGGAATCGTCAGCGCCACATTCAGGATCAAAATCGATTTCCACTGCAGCTTAGTCAGACCAAAGGCCTCCGTAATAGCCGACACCATCGGTGCATGGTTAAACCACACAACGAAGGTAATAAAGAACGCGACCCACGAAAAGTGGAGCGTTCGCATGCTAGGATTCTTCAAGTTGAAGATGTTGAATTTAGTCTGGCTCATTAACTATAAGGATTTTCTAAGTAATTATTCGCTGGTGGAGCAATGCCACCCTTAGAAACCTGTCTTAGCCAACACCATGCCAACTGTGCCAAATGCATGCATTAACACCTTTATAATTTCTAGAGTTATGCATGAATATCATTAATACCAACAAGATCTCCCTCTAGTTCACCGAATTACAGCGTATACGAGCAAATCGACACCTCCAGATCATCAACAGACCTAGTATCAAATTTATACACGATGTGCAAAAAAGTAGCGCTGGCCTAAGCCAGCGCTAACAGAAAGCAGGTATTTCGCACAACCAGATGCGGCTGATGCCATAACATGACGCTCTAATACACGTCCCGCAGGTAGCGCTTCGCCTTCTTCAGTGCTTCGACGTAAGCCTTCGCTTCGTCTTCGGACTTACCTCCAGCGACCTCAACGGCTTTGTGAATCGCGGCATCCACATCCTTCGCCATACGGCTAGCATCGCCACAGATGTAAATAGCGCCCCCCTCTTCGAGCCATGCGTAAAATTCCTCCGCATGCTCAACGATTCGATTCTGCACGTAAATCTTCTCCGCTTGGTCGCGTGAGAACGCGGTATCAAAACGCGTCAGCAGTCCACTTTTCATCCAGTCTGTGATCTGATCTTCGTAAAGAAAATCAGTCGCTTGGTGCTGATCTCCGAACAGCAACCAGTTTTTTCCCTTGGCACCACGCGCTTCGCGCTCCTCGAGGAACGCACGGAACGGCGCGATGCCTGTCCCAGGCCCAATCATGATGGCGGGTGCATCATCATTCTCACTCAGGCGGAAAGCCTTGTTCGAATGCATGTAAACTTTAACAGGACGATCCAACTGATGATCCGACAGATACGTCGAGCACACCCCTTGTCGCTTACGGCCATGTGTATCATACGTCACTTTACCCACAGTCAGATGCACTTCGCCTGGATGCGCCTTCGGGCTGGAAGAAATCGAATAAAGGCGCGGGCTCAGCTGCTTGAGCGGTGCAACCAAATATTCAGTCGTTGGAAATTTCACTTCGAAATCAACGATCGGATCGACTAAGCCTCGGCCAGCGATGTAAGCCTTACGCTTTGCTTCGTCAGCTACAATCTCCTTGAGCTCTGGGTGCTTCGTCAATCGTGCACATGCGATCAAGAACGGCTCGGTCAAGACACTCACATCATAGTGAAAGCGAAGCGCTTCGAAGAGTTGCGCATCTGGATCGTGAGGCAAAGGCGTTAACTCATCTGGCTCAAAACCCGCTGCAGCAATAATTTCATCCACAAGGTGTGCATTGTTCTCAGGCCAAACACCTAAGGCGTCACCGACTTCGTAATCAATCCCTGAACCTTCCAAAGAAATCTCGATATGGTGCGTCTGTTTGGACGAACCTTCCTTATTCAAATTCTCGGTCTTGAGCAATGTTGCGGCGAATGGATTCTTCTTGGTGAATTCAGGCTCATCACTGCCCTCCTCGTCATCTCCAGCGTCAACAGGTGCTGCACCCGCTTCGCCTAACACTGGAGTCACCGCAGCAATCCATTGAGCAAATGGCTCATCGGCATCACCATCGCACTCAACCATATCCGCACAGCGCTTCGCGCCCAGAGCTTCGAGACGTGCATCGAACTCTTTACTGCATTGGCAAAAATCGGCATATGAGGAATCTCCTAAACCAAGCACCGAATACTGCACACCTTCGAGCGACGGTGCAGAATCTGCCATCAATGCAGTGTGCAGTGACTGTGCATTGTCAGGGGGCTCACCCTCACCATACGTGCTGGTAATAATCAGCAGATTCTGCACATCTTTCAAATCATCGACTGAGCAATCACCCATATCGAGAATGGTCGGTGCGCAATTCGCCGCCTTCAGCTGCTTTGCAGCTTTCTTAGAAAGCGTCTCGGAGGTGCCGGTCTGCGAACCGAATAAGATAGTCACAGGCGTAGCGGCTACCGCTGGCGCACCGCCCGCATGACTGTCTGAGGAATACATACCGGCGAGAAAGCCATTGAGCCATGCGCGTTGATCCTCACTAAAGGGCGCTGTTTCTGGAATAAAGGGAGCTGTCATGTTATTTAAAATTACTTAGTTACGTTCACCGCACAGGCCTTACTAGAAGGTTGGCGTGAATAAGGATCAAAGGCATCGGCAGTGAGCTGATTCGTTGTTGTATAGTGCATTGGCATAAAGAGTTGCCCTTGCTGCACACTAGCGAGCAACACCGCCTTCACTTGGACTTCGCCACGTCGTGACGACACAGTGATCAAATCATCGGGCGCAATCCCCAAACGATCGGCATCAATCGGATTGATTTCTACGTATGCATCCTGCGGATACAACTTGCGCAAGACATCTGACTTACTCGTGCGCGTCTGAGTGTGCCATTGGGAGGAAGTGCCACGACCAGTCAGCAAGATGAAAGGATAGTCCGCATTCGGCGGTTCAGGCATCGAGCGTGGAGCCTCGAAGAGAAACTTTGCCCGACCATCTGCATGGTAGAACTTCCCGTCTTCAAACAGGCGGCGTTGCCTAACGATTTCACCCGCACTCGCCGCAGGCGCACCCTCACTCTCACTACCACTCGGCGAAGCCGCATCACTCGCCGCAGGCGCAGGCCATTGAATGCCCCCTTCACGGTCTAGATGATCGTAATCTTCGATACCAGTGATGTCGCAAGGCTTCCCTTCACTGAGGCGCTTCAAAATTTGAAAGACTGCTTCGGGCGACGACCACTCGGCAAACAATTCACCGCAGCCCCAATAGTGAGAAATCAAACGAAAGATATTGAAGTCTGATAAGGCCTCCCCTGGTGCCTTACGCACTTTGCGAATGCGCCCGATACGGCGCTCAGAATTAATAAACACGCCATCCTTCTCGCCCCAACCCGCTGCAGGAAGCACAAGGTCTGCAATCTCAGCCGACTCCGTCGTATGATACATATCCTGCACCACTAGGAAATCGAGCTTCTCACGAATCTTGCGAAAGCGCTTTTGATTGATCCATGAATGCGCAGAGTTGGTCGCAACCATCCATAGCCCTTTGATCTCGCCGCGCTCAATGGCATCGATGATTTGATCGTAGGCATAACTCGGCTCACTCGGAATACGCTCAACTGGTATACCGGTTAGATCGGAAACAGTTTGGCGATCCTCGTCCTTTTCAAAAGCCCTCCCACCCAACAAACTTGTGGTGTTACTAAATAGTCGTGACCCCATCGCATTGCACTGACCAGTAATCGAATTCGCACCCGTTCCAGGCTTGCCGATATTCCCCGTCATCAACGCGAGGTTAATCATCGACTGCGCTAAACGCACGCCTTCATAACTTTGATTCACCCCCATCGTCCACCAGAACGACACGCGTTTACCAGAACCAATCAAACGAGCCAGTGAGTCCAATTCGTCGTATGGCAAACCACTCATTTCGGCGGCATGCTCTAGGCTATAGTCAGCGAGAAATACTTTAAACGCATCAAAGTCATTCGTGTGTGCATCCAGAAACGCTTGATCAATCATGCCCAACTCTATCACTCGATTGGCCAATCCATAAAACAGGGCGAGGTCAGACTTCGGTGCAAGTGGCAGATGACGCGTCGCAGCCATCGCCGTTTCCGTTTTGCGCGGATCGACCACGATGATCTCTGGGTTGCGCTGATTGCGCATCACACGCTGCCACATAATCGGGTGCGCAATGCATGGGTTCGCACCTACAAAAATCAACACGTCCGACTCCTCAAAATCTTGATACGTATAAGGCGGCGAATCGAAACCAAAAGATTGCTTATACGCTACCACTGCAGTGGCCATACATTGACGCGTGTTCCCATCGCCATGCACCACGCCCATTCCGAACTTCGCAAGTGAGCCAAGGAAAGCCATCTCTTCGGTTACGATTTGTCCAGTGCTGAGAAAGGCCACCGAGGCGTCGCCATGCTCAGCTTGGATGCCTTTAAACTTACCGACAAATGCCCCCATCGCCTCCTCCCATGACGCTGCCGCCAGTTTGCCATCCGCGCCACGCAGCATCGGAGTCGTTGCACGGTCTTTGGCAGATAGCGGGGTAAGTGCCTCCCAGCCCTTTGGACAAGCCATGCCCATATTGACTGGATAGCTAGTATTTCCGCTCAGATTCACAGCAGCCCCATCACGCAAGTGCACCTTCAAAGAGCAACCCGTGCCACAATAGCCGCACACACTGTCGACGGTCGCATCCGGTTTCACCACTTCAGGCACACGCCCCAGGCCATACGCTGCTGGGGCTTGCACGAGGCGCTCCGTCAATACGCCATCGTGGCAACGAACTCGCATTTGGTCTTTGATCAGATTCACAGGACTCATGATGTGTATGCCCCCGGCATTTTTGGAGCGGCAACCGCCTTGAAGAAGAGAACACGCTCAAGCAATTCGCCCACAAGCAAACTACTGAAGCCAAGAATTGAAAGTGCAACAGGTAAGGCTCCGAGCGCAGCGGCAGAGAAGCTCAAGATGCCTAGCGCACCGAAACAGTAACGAGCGCGCGTGATCCGCTTCAGAGGCTTCAACATGAGCAAGGCCGACTTTTTAGCAGGCGCCATCTCAGACTGAGATGCAGCACGTAGCTGAGTCGCCTCCAGAACTAACTTCATCAAAGAGAAGACGATTAGTGCAATCACTCCGAGTAACGGAAGAGCACCTTGCCCCACGATCGACGTCACCATCAAGAAAGCGGATAAGGAGAGCATCAAGGTGGTGCCGAAAAACTTACCGTAGCTGACTGGAAAATCCCAAAACGGTCGCTGTGTATCATGGTAAATCATCACCGAGCAAAAAACACCGAGTAAACCACTCACCACAGTGCTAATACCTAAGACGAATTCTACCGACTCAGGGATCGCGTCGAAAAATCCCACTGCAGTATACGCTCCGGCAACACCAGAAAAAGCGCCAAACACCACAATTTCACGGCTTAACCAAGATCGCTTCAACCCGAGGAAGGCGCGCCATGCGCCAAGTGGCCGCCCAAGGTGCGAAGTCGAAGCAGCAAGGCCAATCCCCATCGCAACGAAGGCAATCAATCGCGCAGAATGCGTAATAGCAGCATCACTCGAAATAAGTGCAAAGATATAGAGCCCTGCGGACAGCTGCGTCAGCACCAGCATCACAACTAGAGGAAAATGCGCATGCTCGGGGTGTAGCGCATAGCGATCGCCCGCTACCACATTTTCTGGAATTTCTCGCTCGGTCACATACTGCGTAGTCGGAGCGGTGTAATCCGGAGCCGGCGCAGTCGGCAAGAATTTTGCCCCCGAGCTCGATGCATCCATCACTGCCTGCGTATTCACAATCGTGATACTTATCGCTTCCGTCGGGCATGCTTGCACACACGCAGGCGCTTCGCCTTCGGCCAGACGACTATGGCACATATCACACTTACGCACGATGCCGAGGCTCTTAGAATACTTCGGCACATCATAAGGGCACTTCAACGCACAATACTGACAGCCAATGCATTGATCATCTAAGTGCCGAACAATGCCCGTCTCAGGATCTTTCTCGTATGCCAACACTGGGCATCCGTTCAAACAGGCAGGATCCGCACAATGGTGACAAGCAGTCGTCACAGTTTGCGTATATGACGCACCTTTAAGATCTCCGTGAATCGTCCCTACATCACGCCATGTCTCATGATCATCTAGACCATTCAGACTATGACATGCAGACACGCAGCCCTTGCAACCGGTGCAACGATCAAGATCGACTTTAAAGGCATACTGCTCGCCTGCACTAGGCTTCGATAGCGGGATCAACTGCTTATAGAACTGCGCCTGCTCAGGTGCAATCGTAGCATTCTCATGCTTTGCAGAAAAAGTGCTCACAGGCGTCTGTAAAGTCCCCTGCTCCTTTAAAAGCATTTCAATCGGTGAATCTTCTACTGTAAGTCCTGTAGGCATGATTGTTTTTTAAATCTTAATCGTAATCGCGAACTAAGCGGCGACGGCGAACAGTTCACGCAACTCTTCAGCAGTATGACGACGACTGAAGGCGAAGAATGTCTCCTGCTTCAAACGCTTCGTTTGATAGGTCTTCAGCACGTTCAACAGCAGTGGCTTCAAATCATCAAACGCAGTCCCTGAAAAGACTTCGTGTGCAATCGCTTGGCGCTCATCGACACCGCCACCGAGCACAACGCTATACCCTTCGACGCTCTCACCATCGATCTTAACCTTCGCACCAATCAGGCCAATATCGCCGATGTAGTGCTGCGCGCACGAGTGATGACAACCAGTCAGGTGAATGTTAATCGGCTGATCCAGTTCGATCTCAGACTCTAAATATTTAGCAAGCTGCACCGCATGGCTCTTCGTATTACTCGCAGCAAACTTACAACCCGCACTACCAGTGCATGCAATCAACCCACCGGAAACAGTGGTCGCTTTGTAATGAAAGCCCATCTCAAGGATGGCGGCTTTCACCGCCTCGACGTCGGCATCTTTGATACCTGGGATAATTAAATTCTGCCAGGCCGTCAGACGAATATCCCCACGACCATACGTATCCGCTAACTTTGCAATCGCTCGCACTTGCCGAGGCATCATACGACCGACCGGAACGACGACGCCAATATAATTGAAACCCGATTCCTTTTCATCATACACACCAATATGGCCATGTTGCATGGTCGCGCCTCTCGGTTCACATTGATCCAACGCAATACGTGGCAGTTCAAAAGTAATCTTCTTCTCCGTTTCAGACAGGAACTTCGCTTGCCCCCAGTTATCCACCAAATACTTCAACCGCGACTTCTTACGATTGGTGCGATCTCCATTCTCAATGAACACACGAATCATCGCGGCAGCCAATGGCACCGCTTGCGAGGGCTTGATCAAAATACCACAATCCGATGCAAATTGCTTATGTCCTGTAATGCCACAGAGCTGAACCCGAAAATATACACCCGGCTCAACGCCCTTCCCTTCGCCAACACGAACTGCGTAGAAAGCAATGTCGTTGGTATCTGCACAGACTGACACACGCCCACCATTATCAAATGAAATATTGAATTTACGAGGCAGACCATACAGATCTCGGTTATTCAAAATGTAATGATGCATCGAGCGTGCATATGGCAAAACATCTAACACCTCTTCAGGGTCGAAGCCACTGGTTGGACTTGCTGTGACATTACGTAAATTGTCTGCACCAGAGCCCTTTGCGGTGAGACCAAGTTCGTCGAGCGACGTCAATGTTGCGATCGTGTCCTTCGGTAGGATCTCGCGCACCTGCGTATTCCCGCGAGTCGTCAGGTCGAGGTAACCACCTCCAAAGTCTTCAGCAATGTCCGCCAAGCCCGCAAATTGATGCGATGAGAGCGCACAACCAGCCACACGGGTGCGTAACATAAAAGAGTCCTGCGCAGGCTTCACATGAAACAAGCCGTGAAACTTGTAGCGAAACATGTCGTCAGCCTCGGGAAATTGATTCGCCTCGGCATTGGCAAACATCTGATCCCAGACGTCTAGACCATTACGCTCATGCTTAATTAACTCCTCCTTACAAAGCTCGTCGACCGGCGTGCCATACACCGCATACTCAACAGATTCAGCCGGATTGTCGGTAAATTGCCCGTCAGTATTCTGCCCGAGAAAAGGCATACCTCCACGCTGGTTAACACCAGAGAAGAAGCCTTCGAGGTATTGTTTTTGTGCTGAATCAAATGTTGCGGTCATGTTGAACCAACATTTAGCCACTGCCATGCCAAGATCTGCAAATGCTTGAATTAATACAATTCGACCATTTCATCAAATGCATGAATATTTCTAATCCAAACACCTAAACAACTGAACGAGAGGGACTCGCACGCGGATGATTACACAAAACACATTGACAGTGCCAATTCGCGACGAACCTCAACGCTGTTTAGCGATCAAAAGAAACGCTTAACCGACAGCAAGAACAGGAAGCGATTGCCGGCGCTCCGCCGCGAAGCTGACTGGACGACGAACCCCTGAGGGTCCGACGCACGGTTCATTTTAGCTGCGGTTACTGATCCATACGCAACCGTAAGGCGGCAACTCAATAGTGCCCTCTAAATCATCATAGGATGTGCCACTGAGCAAATCAGTCCATAACTCGGTCGCGATCAAATTCAACTCAACCAATGGAATCGTCTGCGGCTGATCCGACATATTGTGCAAAGCAAAGATACTCTGATCACGATTCAAACTCTCACGCCAGAACGCAAAGATCTGATTACCAAAGTGGAGCGTATATTGCGTCGCATTCGGATGAAATGCTTCTTGGTCACGGCGAATCTGAATCAAACGCTTCATCTCGGCAAACACAGCTCCATTATGTGCCTGTGTATCTACCAAAGTCTCCTGCAACCGCTCCGCGTCCCAACGATGGCGATTAATACTACGCGCACGCCCCGTTAGAGCCACGCCAGCACGATCATTTTCAGTGCCAAGCATACTGTGAATATACACGGCAGGCAATCCTTCGAGCGCAAGCATCACGGTGTGAGCACAGAGGAAGCGAGCCATTTGCAAGCCGTCAGCCTCACCACCAATCGTGCGCGCCATCGCACTATACAACGAGATATTCGCTTCATACGGCTTCAGGCCTCCGCCCGGCGCCTGACGCATCGATATTTCACCACCGGAATCACGCAACACATCAACCAAGCCATCTAACTCGGTTTCACTCAACAACCCTTCTGCAGGCCGCAGACCAATACCATCATGCGATGCGATAAAGTTCAAATAGGCTCGACCACGACGCGCTGGAGGCATCGACATCATCCACACTTTTAAATGCTTACTATTACCGCTCAACAAGGCGTGCACCAACAGCGGCGGCAACGAGAAGTTGTAAATTAAATGCGCCTCATTATCGTTACCAAAGTAACTCAAGTTCTCACGATTGGGCACATTCGTCTCAGTAATGACCACAGCCGTAGGTTCCAAATTCTCAATCACCAAACGCAGTAATTTAATCAGCTCATGCGTCTGCGGTAAATGCACGCAACTAGTGCCCGACTTCTTCCATAAAAATGCAATCGCATCTAAGCGGAAAAACCGAATACCACGATTCACATATTCACGAATCACACGAACAATCTCTAGCAACACCTCAGGGTTACTAAAATCTAAATCAACCTGATCTGGGCTAAACGTGCACCATACTTCTTTCTTGCCCTTCACCGTTTTCACCGAAGTCAACAACGGTGAACTGCGCGGCCGAATCACTTTAGTAATATCGGGATAGTTATCGCCTTCGACGAAGTATCCTCGACCTGGCTCACGATCTTCTAGGAAATTCTTAAACCACAGTGACTCACTGGAACAATGATTGATCACCAGATCAGCCATCAAATTAAAGTCTTTCCCAATTGCTTCAATATCGCCCCAGTGCCCCAACTCTTTATTCACAGCGAGGTAGTCGATCACCGAAAAGCCATCGTCCGAACTATACGGATTGAACGGAAGAATATGCACCCCGCTGATCGTATTTTTCAGCTCACGTCGTAAGAAATGATGCAAGCTCTGCAAGGGCGCTTTACCCTCCTGAAGAATAGAATCACCATATGTGATCATCATCACATCTGACTGATCCCACTTACTCGTGCCCGCAGCAATCGCCGAAGATTGCTCGGACATATTCGCCGCTTCAAATAACTTGTCCGTAATCGACTCTGTGTCCTCTGCGCCATAGATCTCCTCTACGTGCAGCGCTACGCGCTGACGCACACGCTGCGCCTTCGGGTGCAACGCTGGATTCAGCACCGCACCTTGGCCAAACTCCTGACGATCATCCTCCACTGCCTGCACAAGCTGATCGAGAATATCTGGCACAGCAGAAATGACACGTTTCCAACTAGGCATAAACGGCACATCCATCGAATTCTCAGGATTTAAAAAGTCCACCCCTGCTTGCATGATATTTTCAGCAAACACTTCAACCGCTGACCCCTCAGTGTGGCGATCATAACTCAAACCATTAATCTGAGCATCATTATGATAGCTCTCCACCAAGTCCAATGCGATACGGTAATACGCAGCCTTAATCGTGCGAATACGCTCAGCAGAGAACACCTCACCCTGCGTCGCCATCTTGCGATACAGAGACTTGGTAATATCACAGCTCATTTTTGACAACCCACGAGAACGATCCTCCAAAGACAGATCCTGATGCTTATGATCATAGGTATCTGCAATATCTACCTGGCAGATCTGGTTCGTCGCATAGTTACGCTGCATTTCAGACAGCACACCCATTTCAAGGCCCCAATCCGATGGAATACGAATATCCTCAATCACATCGCGCTGCATCGAGAATTCACCAGCTAGCGGATAACGAAAACTATCCAAATACTCTAAATAATCATTCGGTCCACAAACCTTACGCAGCGCACGCAACAGAGGAGTCACCAACAAACGACACACACGGCCATTCATCGAATTCCCTGCAACTCGTGCATAGAACCCCTTACAGAACTTATAACTGAAGCTTGGATTAGCCACAGGATAGATCAAGCGCGCCAGCATTTCGCGATCATACGTCGTAATATCGCAGTCATGCAGCGCAACCGCCTCCGCCTTCCCCGCCGCTAAAACGTAGCCGAACATATACCAAACGTTACGCCCTTTACCCATTTCCTTAGGCGCCAAACCTTTTTCCTTCAGCAATGCATCGATCTTGCGCAAGCGCGGCCCATCATTCCAAAGAACCTCTGGCTGCTGCGGCAAGCGACTAAAAAACTCCAGCGCATGCTGATACTCCTCTTGATTTGCACGATCCAAGCCAACCACGACTTGATCCAAATATGGAACCTGCGCAATTTGATCAACAATCGAGGAGAGCGCAGGCCCCTGCAGCTCCGAATAAAGCGATGGCAACACCAGCCCCATTGGGCGGCGCTTTTTAAACTCCATTAGATCAGCCTCCAGCTTTTCAAGAGGTCGCTTGTTCAGCTGATGCAATGTTGTAATTTGTCCGTGTTGATGAAAGTCACCCATAATTCTAAAAATAGTTATTCTATAAAAGTTCGATCGAAGGAGCCCAGATTATCTGACCGCTTCTTTAATAATCGTTAAAATTGCCTCATTCCACCCGACAGCGGATGGCGCAGTGGCATATATCACACGCGCTGCCTTTGGTTGGATATGCGGCCCATCCTCATGTGGAATGACTACCGCAATATCAGCAGCTTCTAGCATCGCTAAATCGTTCGCGCTATCACCGACAGCCACAACCAACCACTCGGTGTTAGGCTTCTGCTTTTTATATAAATTCAAGGCAGCATTCATACCATCCGCCTTATCCGCCATACCCATCAAGTGTAAGAAACGCCCACCTCGCAAGATACGAATATCCTCCTTAGCTAATGCCTCGGTAAACTCAACTAAACGCTCTGACGTATCCCGCCAGAGGATCGGCTCTGTGGCATGCCGCTCCAATGAGCGCTCAGCCATACCAAGCTCCAGCCCCGTATGCTCGCACACCTGCTCTGCCGACCAGTCCGCAAAGCCAGAAAATTGATATTCGAATTTCTCCCGCAAGGCATGCGCCTGCGCTAAGATCTCATCACGCGACAAGCCGTTAACCTCGATCAAATATCGCCCCGAACGCACCAAGGCGTCATCTTTATTGAGTAAGCCAGCATCCTCATGAACAACAAGCAAACCACCGTTTTCCGCGACCAAAGGAGCCATCGTCCCCAATGAATTTGCTAGCTCACGCATTTCCGATAGCGTTTTACTCGAATTCAGCACCAGCGGCACCTTCAAGGCCCTCAAGCGCTTCAAAGCTGGCGCAGCAGCCGCCCAAGAATAGTGGTCATCTAGTAACGAACCATCCAAGTCCGTCACTACCATCATTTTTTTAGCACACATTACTCTATTGTATAATTATGACTCAACACAACTGACTGCTGCCAGCCGAGCAGGCAAGCAATACGCCCCACTCAATGCATCGATACACAGCGCCAACCGTGCAAAACTCGCCCATAGCGCCGATTTCAATATATGCTGAATATAATACATGCATAGTCCCTAGCACATCCTATGCCAATAAACAAAAACACAGCCAAACTCCTTCTAACAGGCAGCCTTACACCCTTTCAAATAAAAATGAAATTGAACCCTAGTTAGCGCGATCCCATTAAAGCCACACGTCACGACTCAATCCCATACACTCACATGCACACACGCCTAGCTTCCCTCGCACTTATCTCTACCGCAGCCATACTCCTTAGCGGCTGCCACAGCTCGAAACCCAAAACAAAAATGTTTAGCTGGGACCGTGCACCCGCAGCCTTCAGCCGTGCGATAAAAGACCCCGTCGTCATTGTTGGCGCATTAGGATCCGGCGCACTCATGGCGACCGACTACGACGAAGACATCTCAGACTGGGCATCAGATAACACCCCGATATTCGGCAGTGAAAGCGCCGCGGACGATTGGAGCGACTACCTCGACGGAGCACTCGAGCTCGAATGGCTCGCCACGTCGCTATTGATCGACGACCCACAATATCAACCCTATCAAAAATTCATAGGGCAAGGCTCCGCACTTCTAGCAACCAGCGCCACGACTGGCGTGCTCAAAGAAACCGTCAAACGCGAGCGCCCAGACGGAGACAACGACAAGAGCTTCCCCTCAGGACACACCAGCAACGCTTTTGCCGCCGCCACACTCAATAATTACAACCTGCAGCACTCAAACATGAGCCAAGGCAAACTCAGGATGGCTCAATATGGTAACCTCGCCCTCGCCTCTGGAGTGGCGTGGTCTCGCGTCGAAGCCGACCGCCATCACCTAGGCGACGTCATGTTCGGCGCAGCACTCGGCCGCTTCACCGCAATTTTCATCAATGATGTCATCTTTGGCCTCCCCGAAGATGGCGATGTGCAAATCGAAGCCAACCTAGGAGCCGAAGAGCAGACACTTGGCTTAAGCTTCCGTTATTAACTACTAACAGCTACATCCGGGAGACTACGCAAAAAAAACAAAGTTAGCCCTAGCCTTGCCATCGCAAGCTAGACCTCTTCAATCGCGGCTATAATGAGACAACAATCGCACAATCGCATGCTTAAATACTTATTGCTCCTCAACCTGACACTAGCGTCCTGCGTTTCAGCGCCAAAAGAAAGTCCATCCACAAAGGAAACAGTAGCGCCCCTAGCTACACAGGAAGCACCGACCACTCAGCCAAAGCAGACCCCGCAACAGGCACCAGACCCTGCAGCCGAAGAGCTGCTCACAATCGGCGAGGCCGAGCGCCTCTACGTGCACGAAGCAGAATATGCCTACGATGCTCGAATAGACACAGGCGCCACCACATGCTCTATCCACGCAGAAGACATCACCCATATTGAGCGCGACGGCGAGAAATGGGTAAAATTTAACCTCGTCAATTTCGACACGAACGAACGCATCAAACGCATCGAAAAAGTCGTGCGTGTCGTTGAGATCAAGCAACACGGATCTAAATCCGCGAGTCGCTACGTCGTCATGCTGAAAGTGCAACTCGGCGACGACACGCGACTCTTTGAGTTCAGCCTAGCTGATCGCTCAAACTACAGCTATCCGATGCTTGTCGGCCGCAACCTACTTCGCGGCATAGCCGTCGTCGATGTCAGTCTGAGTTACACCCTTCCAAAGCCAACTCAACAATCCATCGCTAAGAGCCAAGCCAAATAATGAATTCTAAAGTTCAACTTCGCATTCTTATCTTTATTTTGGCGGCCGTCGGGATCGGCGTCATGCTGACGAAACACTTTCAGGTAGGGTATCCACTGATTCCGAAGCAACAGATTCCAATCTGGACGATCGAAGCAAAGGTGACCTTCCAAGCCACCGGCGATCCCGTCAAAGTCAGTCTAGCCGTCCCTGGCGAACAAGCCCGCTTCGGCATACTCGAAGAAACAGGCTCCTCACATGACTACGGATTCATCCCCGCCGGCAATGATCCAAAGATCGCAGGCTTCTACCGCTCCGTCATTTGGTCCAAGGGTCAAGCAACAGGGAGGCAGGAGCTGTATTACCGCATCGACGTCTATCAAAAAGGCAGAGCCGAAGATGTTGAGCTGCACGCCCCAGAAGTGAACCCATCCGAGAAATATAGCGAAGGGCAACTGGGCCTCGCAGCCCAAGAACTCATCACCAAAGCCAAACAACACTCTGCCGATGCGGAAACCTTCGCCGGACAGTTGATACAAATGCTCGACAACGAGAGCAATCAAAACGCCCAGACACTCATCGCCTCCGCACCAACAGACCTACAACGCGCGCACTTGCTCAACACACTAATCATCTTTGGCGGCTACGAATCTCATTTCATTCGCGCGTTACTGCTTGCAGAAACCTCAACTAAGCAGGCGCTCGAGCCTATGGTCATCTTATTTGATGAAGACAAGCTATATGCCTTTGTTTGGGGCAACCCCAAGCCTGTTAAAATTGAGAATGCTCTGGCTTGGCAACGCGGCGGCCCCTCTTTGATCGAAATCGAAGGCGGCAATAATGCTAAAGTCGAGTTCTCTGTCGTGAAGCAATCGCTCCCCGCCAGCTTCGTGCTCGAACAAGCCTCTCGCCAACGCGAAAACAGTATCACCGACTTCTCTCTCACTTCCCTCTCCATTGAGCAACAGGACTCCTACCGACTATTACTCACAATTCCATTCGGTGCGCTGATCGTAGTGATCATGCGTAATATAATTGGCATCCGCACCACAGGCACGTTCATGCCGATCCTGTTGGCGATGGCCTTCCTTCGCACCGACCTCGGCCCAGGCCTCATTCTGTTCGTCATCGTCGTGAGCGCGGGACTCACCATGCGCGCCTATCTATCGAAACTCGACCTTCTACTCGTGCCACGCATTTCCGCCGTGGTCGTTGTGGTCATCGGCATCATGGTCGGCTTTGGTATAGTCGGGGGCAAGTTCGACTTACAAATCATGCAGTCCGTGACGCTCTTCCCCACCATCATTCTGTCATGGACGGTAGAACGCCTATCCGTGCTCTGGGAAGAAGACGGCCCCAAGGAAGTCGGGATTCAAACACTCGGCAGCCTCGTCGTCGCCATCATGGCCTATGCCGCTATGGGCAACCCGACCTTACGCTACTTAGTCTTCGTCTTCCCTGAGCTACTCCTCGTCGCACTCGCCGTCATCCTCGCACTTGGCCAATACTCCGGCTACCGCCTCTCCGAGCTCATGCGTTTCGCACCGATGGTGAAAGATAACAAGGAGGGAGCAGCGTGATCGAGAATCTCTTCCAATGGTGCCGCCCAAGCGACTTGCGCAAGCTAGGCATCGCCGGGATGAATAAGCGAAATGGCGAATACATTGCCCGCTATAACCCGCGCGCACTGTATCCACGCGTCGACGACAAGCTAGAGACAAAAATACTCGCAAACGAGTTCGGCCTCAACGTGCCCGAGCTCTATGGCACCGTGCAGTATCAATCACAGGTTAAGCTACTGGGCAAGATGCTTGAAGGGCACAACAGCTTCGTCATAAAACCCAGCCAAGGCAGCGCAGGCAAAGGCATCCTAGTCATTCTGGGGCGCGAAGGTGACTACTTCCTCAAGCCCAACGGCGATAAACTCACACTGCACGACCTGCAGCGCCATGTAAGTAACACGCTCAGCGGACTCTACAGCCTCGGCGGTCGTAACGACAAGGCCATGATCGAATATGCGATCCAATTCAGTGACGCATTTGACGGTTTCTCCTACCAGGGTGTGCCCGACGTGCGCGTCGTCATGTTCCTCGGCTATCCAGTTATGGCCATGATACGTCTCTCAACCGAAGCCTCCGACGGCAAAGCGAACTTACACCAAGGCGCCGTCGGCGTGGGCATCGACCTCGTCACCGGCAAAGCCCTCAGCGCCGTGCAGCACGGGCGCCCCATCGACAAGCACCCTGATACCGGCCGCGCGCTCAAAGAACTCGTGGTCCCCCAATGGAACAAGCTCATCCTACTCTCCTCACAATGCTACGAAATGAGTGAAATGGGCTACCTCG